>CAMDJH010000053.1 GCA_945900455.1 Akkermansia muciniphila | reverse complement strand
GAGCTCTTCCCAAATCCTCCAGATTTTGAGCGTGACACCGTTTGAGCAAGTACCTCTGAATGAGCTACTTGCGAAAGTTCAATCCCGAAATATTCCTATACCTCCTTCTAACCAGTTGATGCTGTGGCAGTAATGACCGGATGGTTATGCCGTGAGACCTATCGATAGCAGTGGTGGGTTCACAAACAAGTTATTTGCGAACACTCTAATTTTTGCACCGGATGTAATTGAGAAATCGTGCTCAGTACTCCAATTCTCAATCCTATGCGTAATGTCCGCGCTCGCTGTTACTTCGATATGAACGCTAGTTAACGTTCCAAGAGTGGTATCGAACGGGTCGATTGTCTGAGTCCCAGTCCAAGACGTTATGCTGTTAACATATGTTCTTGTTTGGCAGGGCGTCGTCGCCCCAATTGCTTGGACGGCACCGATCCAGCATGCAGCAAAAGCCGTGACTACGCCTAGGCGCAAGCCCGACAATAGCAGTCTTTGTGTTTTCATATTTGTTTTACTGGTTTTATTTGTTTCGGAGAAAATTGAAGTTTCAACATTCAATAGTTTCGCTCAACCGAAGTTTGGGTTGGCACAATCGCCAAAAGTGACTAGGTCGTCAATGAGAATTTGATTGGAGAAGCGATGAGAGAATGGATTTGAATTACATTGATTGTAAGTAGTTGATTATGAGATAATTATGATATATACGTCTTTCGACTAACCCTGCGTTTTTCGATGAAATGAAGCCTCTCTCTCATCATTTTCCGATACATTAGAATATTTTTATGTTTAGAATTAAGCATTCGCCGACTACTTAATTTCAACTGCTGTTTTTCGTTCAAGGTATGAATCGGTTATCCGCCTTGCATGAAATGGTGCCGACTTGAATAGTGGAAAGCATGAAGTCTACGGCCGTTCTTCGCCCCTCGGGCTCTCAGCCCTCTTCAGTCCGGCTCGGCTTTACCCTGATCGAATTGCTCGTGGTCATAGCCATCATCGCGATTCTCGCTGGGATGCTCCTGCCTGCGCTCGCTCGCGCCAAGGATAAGGCCCACGGCATCAAGTGCGTCGCTAACCTCAAGCAAATCGGCCTGGCCTTCCAGCTTTACGCCGATGACAGCGCTGACTTCTTACCCACGACCGCCGGCTTCAACGGCGCGGGAGGATGGCGCGGCGAGGCGGCGTACAGCGGTGAAGGCTCGGGGATCTACCCGAGCAATCGTCCGCTCAACACCTATGTCGGCCTGGCCGGAGGCAATCCGACGAACAGTTCGGCCTACCAGCTCTTCCGCTGTCCGGCCGACAAAGGCGAGGACTCAGCGCCGGCCAAAAAAACCATCTTTGAAATCAACGGCAACAGCTATCGGGAGATGTGGGCCGGCCACAGCTGGCGCGTCCAACGCACGACCGGGCAACGGCTCGCGGTTAACAATCCCGGGCCTGTTACCGGCGCGGAACCGATCAAGTCAAGCGAGATCGCGCAAAGCCCTTCCAACAAAGTCATCAGTGGTGACCACAACTGGCACGGCAACCGACCGGCAGATAACCCCCGCAACATGTGGCACAACTATCGAGGGCAACGCCGGAACAACGTCCTCTTCGGTGACAGCCATGTGCAGTTTTTCCGGTTCCCGCCCGAGATCCAGACCGATCTCAACTACGCGAACTACTATGCGGGTCCACTGTCTTCCGTGCCTCTGAAGTACCGGCCGGATCCGAGTTTTGTCTATTGGTAACTTTCCCGACCCGGGGACGCACGCCTACAGCCGTTCTTCACTCGCGTCCTCTTCGTTAAAGGGACGAAAGGGGAGTGGGAACCGCGGATAAGCGCCGATCGACGCGGATTCCAGGCCTTTTCTATCCGCGTCAATCCGAGTTCATCCGCGGTTCTTCTTCGCAGCTTCGTTATCCGCGGATTTGGGACGATTATTGAACCTGGCACTTTTGTTCGTGCGGCACACGAGATGAATTAGAATGCGGGATAATGATTGTGGTGGGGTGGGGTGGGGTTATCGCGGCCCTACAGGCCGCCGGTCATCGCTGTCACGAAAACCCAGGCCGTTGGCCTGGGCTGAGGAATGACGGCCCTTTGGGCCTGGGGAACATCGCGGGTTCTGCAACACCGGGCCGTTGGCCTGGGCTAAGGAATGACGGCCCTTTGGGCCTGGCGAACATCGCAGGTTCTGCAACACCGGGCCGTTGGCCTGGGCCGAGGAATTCGCTCCAGTGACTGACGGGTAGACAGTCGATATCCCCAGGGGGAAAAAACCGTTGCTTCCCGCATTAATCGTTCGATCAACAGGGCACATAAAGAGTTTCATTTACACGATTGCACCCTTCAAGCGCATGGTTCCCCATGATGATAAGGCCGAAACTGATTCTCGCGGGAGGCTCCGGCTTTCTTGGAACGGAACTCGCCCACCACTTCAACGTCCTCGGCTGGGACGTTGTCGTGTTGACCCGACAACCGTCGCAGGCCAGGGCCAGCATCCGAGATGTTGCGTGGGACGGCGAAACAACCGGCGATTGGACACGCGAACTCGCGGGCGCCCTCGCCGTCGTCAATCTTGCCGGACGTTCAGTAGACTGCCGCTATACGCCGGCCAACCGGCGAATCATCATTGATTCGCGCGTCAAGCCGACGTGCATACTGGGCGAAGCGATTGCCCGATGTGAGCGCCCCCCGCGTGTTTGGTTGAATGCCAGCTCCGCCACCCTCTATCGTCACACCCTCGGCGCGGCGTGGGACGAGTCGGGTACCGATTTCACGCCGACTCCGGCGGTTCACGACGAATTCTCGCTGGAGGTAATCCATGCCTGGGAGAACGCGTTCAACACCGCGACGACACCGCGAACCCGCAAAATTGCGCTTCGAACGACCTTGGTCCTTGGCCACGCGCGCAACAGCGTCTTCCCCGTTCTCTGTCGGCTCGCTCGTTTCGGCCTCGGCGGTCGGATGGGAAGCGGGAATCAGTTCGTTTCCTGGCTGCATCAAGCCGATTTTTGCCGCGCCCTCGAGTGGTTGATCGGTCACGATAACATCTGCGGCCCCGTGAATCTCGCCACCCCCAACCCTCTCCCGAACCGCGACATGATGCGTCTATTTCGAGAGCTCGTCGGCGCTCCGATCGGCCTGCCTGCCACGGAGTGGATGCTGGAGATCGGAGCGTTCTTTCTGCGCACCGAAACGGAGCTCATCCTCAAGAGTCGTCGTGTGGTACCTGGCAAACTACTGGCGAGCGGCTTCGAGTTTCAATTTCCGGCCATGCGCGATGCGCTTCACGACTTGGCTAGGAAACGTCGTCCCGTTTGAGACGTGAGCAAAGCGAGGCCGCAAAACATGGCTGGACGTCAGGAATGTCCCGCTCAGCGCGCACTGCACAGCGGCGCCTAGCGCCGGCCCAGGGCTTCGGCCTCGGCAAACGTCCGGCGCGCCAACAATTGCAATCGGGGATTCTGCCCCGGCTGTTTCGGATCCAAATATCCGTGCGTCCGCGCTGCGATCGCCCAGCCGAGCGCGTTGGTCAAATCCCCGCGCCTCAAGTGTGTATCTAAGATCCGGGACAGGACGATTTGCGCCGCCTCGGAGTCGAGCTTGAAGTTCACCGGGCCAAACTTCGGATGCGGATTGAAGCATTCCTCGGCCATCTTCAGAAATTTGTCGTCGGCACCCCGATCCCAGAGAATTTCCGCAACGTGCATCCGGTGCGATCGTGAGTTCGTGGTATCCAACCCCATCGCCACCCGTGAAAAGAAATCGGCGTTCGTCCATGACGGCTGATTGAAGGCGGATCGGTCCCCCCGGTAGGCGAGCAAGTTCAGTCCGGCAAATTGACGGAGAAGTCCGACTTCCCGAAGCGAATTCTCGAATTGATACCCAGGGAGTCGGGCCAGTCGCTCGTACTCGCTGCTGGGCGGTGCGTATTCCCCGGCCAGTTCCGCGGCCGATCGCAACGCCGTCCTTTCGCCTGGCTCCAGTTGCAGCCACCGGTTTAGCACAGACCGACGGAGCTGATCGCCGTGCATGGGAAACTTCTCCATGAACCGGGCCAACGCTGCGAGGTCGGACGCCTCGGCCGGGTGCACCCGCAACCAGTCGCCCAACAGAGTTCGAGGGCGGGTGGATTGCATCTCGCTCAACCGTTGCGGCTTTACCGAAAAATCCTTCACGAAAAATGCCCGCTCAGCGGCGTACTCCAGCTGGGGGAAAAAATCACTGTGCAGAATCGTATCGGCAGCCGGCAGAAACGCGCCGTCGCCAAACGGCAAATGCTGCAACGAGAATAGCACATACGGCCGTTCGATCGACACTCGCTTCAGATCCATCGCCACTTCGGGTGCCTTCATCCGGAGCGCGACCCCCTCCACGTCGATCAACACGGGCTCGGGTGAGCCCACGAGTAGCAAATCCCCCGTGGACGTCTGCCAAACACTCAGATTCGGAAACACGGAACCGATCGTCGCCACCACCATGTCTAGCGTGCGATCGTCGGTCTCATAGGATTGCAACCACTGGGCAATAATGCCGCCGGACCGCAGCCGACTGCGGCAGTCTTGATAGTATTCCCGGCTGAAAACCGCCGCAACTCCGGCCATCCACGGATTCGAAGGCTCGGTCACAATCACGTCGTACTCCTCGGTCGTGGTCTTCAGGAAACACTTCGCGTCTTCAATCGCCACATGGAGCCGGGGATCCTGGAGCGCGTTTTGGTTGGCTTCTGCAAAAAACGTTCCCGCCGCATGGATGACTTCGGGGGAAATTTCCACCAGGTCCACCCGGCGAATCGTCGGATGCCGGAGCAGCGCGCCGGCGGTCATTCCACTACCCGCGCCCACGACCAGGGCGTCGCGCGGTCCCGGATGCAAGAGCCCCGGGATGTGCCCAGCCATCAGTTGGGTGACAATATCGGTTCCGGTGCTGGCGTCTGCTTTGCCGTTCACCCGCAGCGAAATCATGGGGGAACCGTCGAGGTTCCGATGAGCGGTGACCGCGACGGTCGATCCAGCCCCGTCCCGGTGATATTTAAGCTCCACCTTGGCCGCGCGGGCGCGATACTCGGCGAGGCTCCGGAGATCGTTTGGATTCCGCCATATCCCCAGGGTGAACGTTTTCTGCCATCGCGGATTCAACCACGAGCCCGCCGTCCATGCCGCCGCCAGCACGAGAGCCGGGGCAACCAGCAACGACAGGCGGAACTGCGGGCGACGACGCCAGGCAAGAATCAGAACCCCGATCAAGGCGTTTAATCCAATCCCCAGGGCAAATGTCCGCGCCAACCCAAGATACGGCAGGAAAAGGAGCCCTGTGACGGCGGCACCCAGGACGGTCCCTAACGTATTCACTGCAAACACGCGACCAACCGACCGACCGGTCCGACTCAGTTCCGCCGTCGCCACCCGACTCACCAGGGGTAGTGTCATTCCCAGACAGACCGCGGGAACAAACATCACGGTGAAGCACACCAGCCCTTGGGTGACCTCGTAGATCCAATACGTTTCCGGCCGCCGGCTCAGATTTCGAGCCAGCAGTATGAACCACCACGGCAGCAGGTCATAAAAAAACATCGACGCAAACAAGGTCCCGGCGAGCGCCACTTCCGCCCAGGCAAATGCTGCCAGAGTGTTAGTTTGGCGTTTCCACCGGTAGATGATCCAGCCGCCGGCCGCGATTCCGGAGATGAAGGTAATAAGCATCAACGAATAGGCGTGCGTGCTCGATCCCAGCGCGAGTCCTAAAAGGCGGGTCCACGCCACCTCGTAGAGCATCGCCACAAATCCCGAGACGCCGATCCCGATGAGCGCCAGGCGCAGTTCCGCGGCGGTAAAAGACTCGATGATCCCCTGGGCAACCGGTTCCGGTTCCGGGGCGGTCACGCCTTCACCGCTCTTGTGGCTCAGAATCAAAGACACGAGACCAATCACGAGACTGATCGTGGCACCGACATAAACGCACGCCTCCAGTCCAATAGAGGGGATCCACCACCAATCTGCCAGGAGAGTCCCGACCACCGCCCCGGAGCTATTGATCGCATACAAGGCCGCCACCTTGCCTCGAAGCTCCGACAGGGACCGGGTTACGTACCGGGTCAATGCCGGTAATGTCGCCCCCATGAGCACCGTTGGCGGGAGAATTGCGACGCCGGCAAAAACAAATTTCATCGCCAGCAACGTTGCGCCGGTGGGATTTAATCGGCGCACCATCAGGAGGAATCCACCATGAACCAGCTCGAAGTACTGGGGGAAAAGAACCGCGTAGAATCCGATGCCCACCTCGAGGGCCGCATAAAACATCAGCGGCCGCCGAAGGGTATCCACCCGGGCCCCCAACCAGGCGTTGCCCAGGGCGAGTCCCCCCATGAAGGCGATCAGGACGGCCACGACGGCATAGCTGGTGTGCCCCAGAAACAGGGCGAGATAGCGGGTCCAGACCACTTGGTAGACCAGACCGGCAAGTCCCGAGAGGAAAAATGACGCGAGGATCGTTATGAAAATGATCCGTGACGATGGCTTCATGGGCCGGAGTTTCTACCGGGTGCGGGTGCGAAGACCAACCACGAAACTGCGTCAAGTGACAGCAAACAAGTGTTCCATGTACACGACATCCAGCCAGCGGTCGAACTTGAAGCCAACCTGTCGGAACAATCCGACTTGAAAGAAACCCTGGCGGGAATGAAGCCGAATGCTCGCCTCGTTCTGGGCATCAATGACCGCCAGAATGGCGTGCAACTGCCGTTCCTGTGCCGCCTCGATGAGGGGGCGGAGCAGAGTGCCTCCCACACCCCGACCGCGGGCATCGTGGGCGACGTAAACCGAATTCTCCACAGTGAAACGGTACCCGACGCGGTCATGAAACCGATTGAGCGCACTCCACCCGATCACCCGGCCCCCTGCGTCCTCCGCCACGTAGATCGGCAGATTGACCTTCGCATGATCGTCGAACCACTGCAGCCGATGCTCCAAGGATCGCGGTTCGGTGTCGTACGACGCCGTGGTGTTGAGAACCGCATGGTTGTAGATCTCCAGGATGCCGGAACAATCCTCCGGGAGTGCCAGACGTACGCGATGGGCTTGCATGACGGATACCGTCCTACTGTGCCCGAGGGCGCGGCGCAAGCCGGCTCATCTGCCTCCTAATTTTCGAATTATTCTCGATGGAACCGCTGGTAACAGGATGGCCCTCGCTCATTCACGCTTGTCCCGCTGGCTGATGGGATACTACACGGCCTTTAAGCGAGCCCGCGGCACCGCGGCGAGGAGGGTCTGAGTGTAGGCTTCCCGGGGCGAGCTTAACAACTCGGCGCTGCGTCCGGCTTCTACAATCCGCCCATCCTGCATCACCGCCACATGGTCGGCGAGATATTCAACCACACCGATATTGTGGGTGATAAACAGGTAGGCCACCCCCAGCTCCTGTTGCAGTCCCTTCAGCAGATTGAGAATCTGCGCCTGCACCGACACATCCAGCGCGGAAGTGGGCTCGTCGCAGATGATCAACTGGGGGTCCACCGCCAGCGCGCGGGCGATGGCGATTCGCTGGCGTTGACCTCCGGAAAATTCGTGCGGGTACCGGGTGACGCAATTGCGCGGCAAGCCAACCTTATCGAGCAGAACGGCGATTCGTTCGGTGCGGCCAACGGCGCTGACGTCGGGCTGTAGCGACAGGATGCCTTCTTCAAGGATTTCCCCGACTCGCATGCGCGGGTTTAAGGAGCCGAATGGGTCCTGAAAAATAATCTGCATTTGGCGCCGTGCCCCATGCAATTGCCGGTCATTGGCGGTCATCAATTCGAGACCATTCAGGGTCGCCGAGCCGTCGACAACGGCGCTGCCGCGCAGGAGTTGCAGGATGGCCTTGCCGGTGGTCGTCTTGCCTGAGCCAGACTCGCCGACCAACGCCAAGGTCTGCCCCTGCCGCAGTTCAAACGAAACGTCGTGCACGGCATCAACGTAACCGGTAATGCGCTGCATCAGGCCCGATCGAATCGGGAAGCGCACCCGTAATTTGTCGGCACGTAGCAGCACGTCTCCGGCTTCGCGGCGGTTGTGCGCACCGGCTCCGGCGATGCGCTCGGGCAATGCGGAGATCACGACGGGATTTGTTGGGGCAAAACCAAAACACCGTACCGCATGGGTCGCGCCCTGTGCGTAGAGGGCCGGCGCCTCCTGGCGGCAGCGTTCGGTGGCAGCATGGCAGCGCGGTGCAAAGCGGCAGCCGTGAAAGGCCTGAGTCAACGTCGGCGCGCTGCCCGGTATGGCTTCCAGGGTATGTCCCCGCTTGTCCACATCCGGCAAGGCACCGAGCAACCCGTTTGCATACGGGTGCATCGGCCTCGAGAAGAATTCATCCTTGGTGGCGAGCTCGACGAGTTCGCCGGCGTACATAATGCCGACCCGATCCGCCACCTGCGCCACCACGCCTAGATCGTGGGTGATCAGCAAAATAGACATGCCGCGTTCGCGCTGCAAACTCAGCAGCAAATCGAGAATCTGCTTCTGCACGGTCACGTCCAACGCCGTCGTCGGCTCATCGGCAATCAACAATTCGGGCTCCGTCGCCAGCGCCATCGCAATCATCACACGTTGCTTCTGGCCGCCCGACATCTGGAACGAATAGGTGTCAATGCGTCGTTCCGGTTCGGGAATGCCGACCCGCCGCAACCAGTCTATCGCCTTGGAGCGGGCCGCCGCGCCGTGCAACTCGGTGTGCGTCTCGATCACTTCGATGATCTGCCGCCCGATGGTCAGCACGGGGTTCAGACTGGTGGCGGGCTCCTGGAAAATCATCGAGATGTGCCGGCCCCGATAGCGGCGCATGTCGCGTTCGGCAAGATCCACCAGATTGGTGCCACCGAGCAGCACACTCCCCGCAGCCACACAGGCGTTGTCCGGCAGCAGGCGGGTGATCGAAAGGGCGGTGACCGATTTTCCCGAGCCGGATTCGCCCACCAAGGCAAAGGTTTCGCCGGGTTGTATGTCGAGCGTGACGCCATCCACCGCCACGACGGTACCCTGGCTCGAATAGATCTCGGTTCGGAGTTGGTCGAGTTTGAGCATGGTCAAGCGAGTTGAGTGAAGTACGAAATGAGGCTGCTAGAATCGGCGTTTTTGAGTCATTGAGTCTAATCCCCTGCCACGCGCTTGGCCGTACCCATGAACCGACTCCCTGGGAGCGCTGGCATCTTGCCGGCGAGCACGCAGAAAGGACAACACCCGCCGGCAGGGATGCCGGCGCTCCCAGGTTCATGGTCCCAATTCGTCCTCATTTTAGTTGTGAATCGCGCGCGGGTCGAACGCATCGCGGACGGCATCGGAGAAGATATTGGCCGAGAGCACCAGGGTGAACATGAAGCTGAACGCGGTGGCCAGCGTCCACCAAATGGCCGGTTTTCGCGACAACTCAAGGCGCGCGGTGTTGATCAAGGTGCCGAAGCTCTGCATGGCTGGATCGACCCCGATGCCGACATAGGACAGCACGGCCTCCGCCAGGACCAGACCCGAAAAGCTGATGACCATGCTGATCAATATCAAATGCATCACATTGGGCAGCAGATGCACACTGAGAATGCGCCAGGTGCCAACGCCAAAGGCCTGGGCCGCCTGGATGTATTCGGCCTCGCGCAGCTTAATGACTTCACCGCGGATCAGCCGGCACAGGTCTGTCCAGCTTGTCATTCCAAGAATAACGCATAGGAAGAACAGCCGTGCATCGGTGCGGTTGGCAGCGGTCGGAAACAAGTCGGCATGGTTATCGATGAACGTCATCAGGATCAGCACGGTGGCCGCAATCAGCAACACGTAGGGAATGGAATTGATAACCGTATAAATATATTGGATCACTTCATCAATCCAGCCGCCCAAATAGCCGGCCAGAATCCCCAGCCCGACGGCGATAGGCATCGTGACCAGGGTCGACAGAGTTCCGATGACGAGTGCGGTGCGCAGGCTCTTCATCACCACATAAAACAGGTCGTTGCCCACGCGATCCGTGCCGAATACATGGTACTCGACCGACAGCGCCAGCACGATGCCGCTCAGCAGGCACAGGACGCTGACGGTGGTCAGTACGACGCGCAGCGGCATCCGGGTTCGCCCGGACCGGATGTCGAACCACGCTGCCGCCAGGCCCCGACCGTTCCGTCGACTCTTGAACCACGTCAGCAAGCCAGCCAGCAGGCCGGCAACGAACATCCCTTTGATTGCCCCGACAAAGCCCCGGGTGAGGACATCGGCAGCGCGGTCGTGCGCCGGGTCCTGCAAGTGGGTGCCGGCATTGATCAGGCGGGGATAGATGCGGCGGGTCTCACCGTTGGTCGTCACGGCTTCCTTCTCATACGCCAGGTAGGCGAGCGGAGCTGAGTAGCTGCGCTCCTTCCCGGCTTGTTGTCTTCGCAACAAATGGTCCAGCAGCGAGAGGGTCTCTGTGCCATAGGTCGGTGCGGTCCCCGTGCTGTTGGATAGCAAACGGCGGTAGTGGAGTGTGTCCAGCACGCCGATGGAGACAAAGGCGGCCAACACGGTTGTTGCTGCGCTGCCGGTTGGACTGGCGAACGCCTTGCGCCAAGTGCTGGCCAGATGCGGTGTGTGCCGCACTTTCCAGGCATAAAGCAGCGTTGCTGCCATAACAAAGAAAACGACCCAATCCGTCCACAGAACAACAATTTTCATGGCGCCATAATCCTTACTGCAAACGCACGCGCGGATCGGCCCAGGCATAGGCAAAGTCCGTGAGCAGGTAGGTCAGCACATATACGAATGAACCGAAAAATACCATGGCGCGGACGATGGCATAATCCTGGTTATTGATGCCTTCGATGGTGAAGCTGCCCAGGCCGGGGATGCCGAAGAAGGATTCGAGCACAATCGCGCCCGTCAGCAGCGCCGGCAGCAGCAAACCCGCCGACGTGATGATGGGGATTAGGGAGTTGCGCAAGACATGGGTGAGCAGAACGGCGATTTCCGACAGACCTTTGGCGCGGGCGGTCCGCACATAGTCACGGCCCAGTTCTTCCAAAAAGATGGTGCGATACAGTCGGGTGTCCGATCCGAGTTGAGACAGCACGTACACCGCAACGGGCAATACGAGGAACTTGAACATGCCGGGGCCCGGCGAGAATCCGGAAAGCGGAGCCAGGGCCATTAACTTCCCGAACACGTACTGGCCGGTGATGATGAAGAACAGGGATGAAATCGACATGAGCGCCACTAGTGCCACCACTCCGACCGTGTCGAGGGTGCTGTAGCGGAATAGCATCAACCCCAAAGCGAACACAATGGACAAGCCGACCGCAACAATGAACACCGGAGTCGCCATGGCCAGAGTTGGGCCGACGCGCTTGCCAAGCTCCCAGGCGATGTCTCGGCCTTCCAGTGTCTTGCCGAAGTTCAGGTGCAGGATGCCGAGCGAATTCTCCACAAAGACCGTGTGAGTCAGCATCGCTGTGCCACCCGCCTTCAGGTTGAGGTACAGAGGCTTATCGTAGCCGTGCTCGGCTTTCCAACGTTCAATCGCCTCGGCCGCCACCCGCTTGCCGCCGAGTTGCAGGCGTGCCATGTCGTCCGGCGTGTTAATCGAGAAAAACAGAAAAAAGGTGAGGAAGTTGATCCCGGCCAGCACCAGCAGGGAGTAAATGACCCGGCGGGCCAAATAGTTGATCATGACATCCTCCCGGACGCGACGGCGATTCGTGTTGTTCGGGCGTTGGCCGCCTCGCGCCTCTTATACAGCTTCAACGCCGGCCACAGCACGATCCCCAATGCAATCAGAGCCAGCCCGAGCGGCCAGACCTTCGGTTTGTTCCATTCTGTCACCTTTTGCGCGCGCAGCGTGCCGTCCACCCGCAGATACTTGCTTCGGTCCTGGATCACCTGAGTCGGCTTCGCGTTGTGCACCCACTGCTGATAGATACCGACCGAGCCGGGGAATATCCCAAACGACCACGGCGCGTCCTCGCGGACGATGCTGACCATCCGGTCAATGACCTGCTGCCGCTCGGGTCCGTCGGGGAGCGCTCTCATCTTGATATACAATTCGTCATACTCCGGATTGGCATAATTCGAGGCATTCTCCCCATCGTACTTGACCTTGCCTTGGGAGGTGGTCAAGAGGAACAGGAAGTTTTCCGGATCCGGAAAATCGGCGGACCAACCCCAGAAATAGATCTGCTCGTTACCCTTCCTCATCCGTTCCTGAAAACGGTTGTAATCGCTGGCGCGCACTTCGGTCTGGATACCAAGTTTGGCGAGTTGCTTGACCTGCCAATTCAGTCGCGCCTGATACGCCGGACCGACCCCGTTGGAATCATAGAAAATCAGCAGGGGTTTGCCCGTCTTGACATCACGCCCGTCCGCGTAACCCGCGTCGATCATCAGCCTTTTTGCATCGTCGAGCGGCCGGCGCACGGCGTGCCCGTCCTTCCAGATGTGAGTGATGGGATTGATGCCTGCCTGCCCGGCGCGATAGCCGAACAGTCCGGGGGGAACCGGGCCCATCGCCGTCTCGGACGGGCCGTAGGTGTCGAAAAACACGGCATAATACTCCTCCCAGTCGGTGGCAATGGACATCGCTTGCCGCAATTTGCGATTGCGAATCTGCTGCTCGGGTGTGTCACCCATTCCGACCACCGGATCGAGCATGTTGAAGCCGATATACCCAGAGGTCGGCTCATTGGCTGGCACGAGTTGCAGTTTGTGTTCACGCAAGGTCTGACTGCGACCGGTATTGTCCATCTGTTCCTTGAGCAATGAAAACCCGATATCGATGCGGCTCAGGTCCGGCGTGTCATAATAGCCCTGCATCAGCTTCGCCTCCGCCGGTTCGCGTTCCTTTTCGAGATTGAACACAATTTGATCAAGCAACGGCAGGCGCTTGCCGGCATCGGCGAGCCAGCCATGCTCGGCATCGCCCGGCATGCCTTCGCTCGGGTAGCGCACTTCACGGAAATTCGGGTTGCGTTTCAGCACATAGCGGTAGGCACTTTGTTCCGTCAGCATGAACGCGCCCGTGCCCACCGGCCAGTTGTTGATATTCAGCGAGTTCTCGGCCATGCCGCGCTGGACATAGAAGCGGTCGGCCTCCCAGGGGATGGGTACGATGAAGGCCATCGCCAGCCAGTACTTGAACTGCGGGTATTTACCGATCACCTGGATTTGCAGAGTCGAATCATCCAAAGCCTGCACACCCGAAAGGGGCTCATCGCGCAAGTCTTTCCAGGGCAGATAAAGGTCGCGGGGATTGCGGTCCTTCAGTGCGGCTGCGTGCTCGACTTTGAGTCGGTCGCCCAGTTCTTTGAGGCCGACGATATATTGGTTGAACAGGTTGTAAATCGGCGATGGGGTCGGCACCCAGGGGCTCGCCAGACGTTTGATCTGGTAGGCGTAGTCCGCCGCCGTCGCGTCACGTGTGCTGGTCGCGGCGCGGTCCAGCGGGAAATCCAGCACGGAATGTTTGCCAGCAATCTGCTCGGGTTTGAGGTCGTGATAGAGGAATTGACCCGCTGCATTTCGCGCCAGGGAAGGGTGCGGCTGGTACCGGATTCCAGGTCTGAGCCGGATGGTATAAACACTGGTAGCGATTTGCTCGGTGGGCGCGTCTTCTGGGAGCGTCTTACCGTCCTTGTCGAGATAGCGCGGAATCGGGACTTCGGTGGCGGTCAGGCCTTCCAGCGTGTAGGGACGCTTCAGGTAGTGGTAGTGCAGCAGTGGCTCGTAGGTCGCATACGTCCAGGGTGTCTCATTCAAGCTGTAGGAACTGACGGGGTCCAGGTGCTTGGGCCGTTCCGAAAACGAAGAATAGAACACGTTGCCAGCAATGTCACCCAGCGGGTACGGCGCATTGGCGACATCGCAGCCGCCCAACAGCGCAGCGGCGGCGAACAGGCGGAATTCCCAGCCCACGCGGCAAACGAAAGGAAAAGCGGCTTTCAAACGAGCATGGCAATCACGGAGAGCGAGTTTGAAGTCACCCGTCAGCGGAATCAAGCCGGTGATGCGCTTACGCAGCGTTTGTCAATTGTCCTCCGGTTCTGTCGCCCCTGCCGGGGCTTACGTTTAGTTCGAATGCTGTCCCACGGCTCGCGCCGTGGGCTACGGTCTGTCGCCGCTCCGCGGCTATGCAGAAAGCCGATTGTCATTCCGGGACCAGACGTGCCTGGAACCGAAGCAGAGCCATTGCCTGCTGGCAGGTCGTGAACTTAAAGGTCTCGCGGTCGAAGGTATTCAAGCGCCGCTGAACTTCTATGCCCAGCGGACCCGCCACGGCGATATAGACGGTTCCAACCGGTTTTTCCGCCGTCCCACCTCCGGGCCCCGCAATCCCGGTCGTGGCCACAGCGAAATCCGCGCCGGTAACCCTGCGGGCCCCCTCGGCCATCGCTCGCGCCACGGGCTCGGAAACGGCACCATGGGCCGCGAGCAGGGCTTCGGGGACCCCGAGAGCGTCGATTTTGGCTTGGTTGGCATAGGTGACAAATCCGGCCAGAAGCACCGCCGACGCACCGGGTACATTCGTCAATCGATTGGTCAAATGCCCACCGGTGCACGATTCCGCGATCGCGAGTGTCCTGCCCAGCGCCGCGAATTCCCGGATCACAACCTCTTCCAGGCGATCATCCTGTTCGCCGAAAATGGTGTCCCCGACCAACCGGCGGGCGATGGCTTCCGCCTCGGCCACCAATGCTCCTGCACCCGCACCGCGAGCCGTGAACCGCACATCCACCTCGCCCACTCGCGCGCAAAAACCCAGATCCAGACCGCTCGCGATCAGAGGCTGCAACGGCCCGCCGATACGTTCCTCCATCAGACTTTCACCCAATCCGGTCGTTTTGAGCGTCCGGCAGACAAACGCCTCCTCGTGCGGAAACCACCGATGAATGGCGGGCAATGCTTGTTGCAGAAACATCGGGCGAAGTTCGCGCGGTGGCCCGGGCAGTAGCACCAGTCGCGAAGCCCTTCCACCTGGGCGCTGGGAATCCGCTGGCACCTCCATCGCCAGCCCGGGAGCCGTGCCATGGGCATTCATCCAGACTTCTGCACCCTCCGGAACCAGGGTCTCCACGCGGGTCCGGACCGGTACCGGGCGACCGCGCGATTCGAAGAACTTTCGGATATGGGATTCGATGGTGCCGTCGAATTGCAGCGGGCGTCCAAGCAGCTCCGCGATACGGTCGCGAGTGAGATCGTCGCACGTGGGTCCCAGCCCGCCCGTCGTAATGACTAGGTCCGCTCGTTCCAATCCCTCCCGGACGGCTTGCTGGATGGCGTCGCCGCCGTCCGGTACGGCCACCTGACGTTGAACCGTATACCCGTGATCGGCGAGTTGGCGGCAAATCCACTGTTGATGCGTGTTGAGGACCCGCCCCAGCAGGAGTTCGGAACCGGTATTGATGAGTTCGATGGTCACGATGGAAGAAGATGAGCCCTCACTGCGGCAGAACGACCGGCGAGCGGTTATCGGAGGTTGTGACGGTCAGCCGCGAGGGCGAACCACCCGTGCGGCTGACACCATAGAGTTCGTAGTTTCCGGTGCGGTTCGATGAGAACAACAGGGTGTTGGCCCCCGGAACCCAGGCCGGGTCCACATCACTGGCGGGATCCGTGGTCACCCGCAACGGCGCCAAATCACCGAGTCGGATTGTATAGATATCGGCGCTGCCTGCTACATCCGAAACGAATGCGAGCGTGGTGCCGTCGGGGGACCAGGCCGGTTGGGATCCGGAAAGGCCCTGTGCAAGGAACGGCCGCTGATTCAATCCATCCGCCGACATGATCCATAATGCCTTGCTCCCGCTGCGGGTGGAGGTGAAAACGATCTGCTTCCCGTCAGGCGTTGGAGCTGGCTGGGTGTCGCTCGCGCTGTTGGTGGTAAGCCGGGTGAGGCCTGTGCCATCAAGATTGATGGAATAGATCTCCGGGTTGGCATCGCGCTCGGAGACAAAGACCACCTTCGTGCAAACCACAAGCCACGCCGGGTCGTAGTCGGCAGCGGTGTCGGCCGTCAGGCGGCGCGGCGATGCGCCCGTGGCGACGTCGGTGACAAAAATATGGCGTGTCGTCTCGCGGTCAGACACGAAGAGCAACGTGTCACATCCAGGGGCGGCCGTGGGGTGGGTATCTTCGGCTCGGTTGTTGGAAAGGTTCTTCGGGGCGCCGGCGGGCCCACTGCCCCCAGACCCATAGATCTCGGCGTTGCCGTCGCGCGTGGAGGAGAAGAGGACCCGGGCGGGCGGATAGTCTTCGCGATATAACATTCCAAACTCGGACGTGTTTCCAGAAGGGTCCGTCACCGTGGCGGTGAGGTTGAAGAGAAACCCGGCCTGGTTTGGGTCCACGGTCACGGGAACGCGGAAGCGGCCATTGTTGACGGTGGTCGTGCCCAGGTAGATTTCGCCCTCGTCGGCGGAGTCCTGGAATAGTTCGACAATGGATTCGTTAGGGGCAGTGGACGTCCCGGCGACGGCACTGCTTTGGATCTCGATCAAACGCGGTTCGGCGATTGCTCCATTGGCGCTTCCGGTGAGGAGGATTCCCGAGCGGGGGCCGCCATGGTTTGCGATGGAGTTTTGGAGGAAAGTGTTGGCGCGGGTGCTGGAGCCGTCGGCATGGATGCCGACATTGTTCCTGGCAATGGTATTCAGAGTGACCCGATTGAAGACGGATTCATGAGACAAGTCGACCCCATTGCCCGGATTGTCGGTGATGGTATTTCTAGTTATTTGGTTTCGTCTGGCGGACTCAAGGCGAAAGCCATGCACGTTGCGCTGGACAAGGTTATCCGGGCCGAAGGTGTTGTCATGAGACCGGTCCTGGATGAGGACACCGTCGGTATTGTCCGTGATGAAGTTATTGAAGACGGTGTTCCCTGAAGAATTGGGGCCGGTGAGGAGGACGCCGACGGCATTGTTGAAGATGTTGTTCGGATCGGTCACGGCGGGGCCGCCGATGATCGAAAACTGGGCGTTGGAGATTGTGACGGCCGAGACGGTGTTGGATTGGAAACGGTTGTTGAGCAGGATCGTGCCTCGGGCGCCGTCACGGAGGAGAACGCCTTCGACATTCCTGAAGAAGGTGTTGTCGTGAACGGACGTATCGGGCGCGCCGTTTTCGATGAGGAGCCCGGCAGGCTGGAGGGCGTTGCCGGTGGGCAGGAAAAGGCAGTTGGCGACGTTGTTGCCCCGCGTGGTGGGGCCGGTGATACGGATGCCAGCGAGGCCATTGTCGCGTGCATTCAGCGCGAGACGGTTATTCAAAGGGTTCTCGGAGACCCGGCCGATTTCATTGTCGCTCGCCCCGGCTTCGATCAGGAGGCCGTCCTTGAGCGCTCCGACAAACACGGTCCTGAGGAACACGTTATTGCGGGTGCCTAGGCCGGTGAGGATGGCGGCATAGTCCCCATTCTTGTTGAAACCGAAGCCCTCGAAAACGTTGTCGTGGCTGCCGCCTTCAATAATGGCGCCCGTGCGATTGCCCCCGACTAAGGCGGTGAATGCGGAAGGCTGGAAATGGTTGCCAAAGGAGCCTCCGGTTACGCGGAGGCCGACCTCCTGATTGTCGTTGAGCTCCGAGAGGCGCACGTTGTTATCGGACGCTCCATTCAGGACAAGCCCCGGACCCATGCACTTGGTTATCGACAGTTTCAGATTGTTGCCCGAGGCCTTGCGCACGACGACTCCGTTCGTTCGGGATTCCGTGACGTTCAGCTCGAGGGTGTTGCCCGTGACATCCGCTCCGTCCAGTTCGATGCCAGTGCCGTCGAGCTTCAACTTATAGCCCGGGTTCACCACCCGCACTCCGTGAACCACGTTTTCCATCCGGAGGCCGGCCAGCCGGTTTCCGGTCTCCGAGCTGAAGGCGGCCGTCAGAAGGATGAAGTACGTGCCATCCGGAACCGTTTCATTGACGCCAGAGATCAGCAACCCGTTCGCCCCGTTGCTCGAACAATAGAACCCGCCGGTTGTCTGCAAGCCACCGAGGATGGCCACGCCGTTCTGGCCGTTGCCGTCGCAATGGATCGCTGTGAAGGAAGTGGCCGTGGCGCTGGCGGAGCCCAGCTTGTTGTCGTGGGCACCGTTCAGGACGGTGATCCCGTTTTGCTCATTAAGGGTGCTGCTGCCGGAGAAGGTGTTGTGATGGACCCCCGGCCCGTCCAATCGCAAGCCGTCTCCGCCGTTGCCCCAAATCTCGCCCGAAAGGGTATTGAACGAAGCGTCTCCCTGGAGATAGACGGCGTGGCCATTGTTTCCGGTCCCGCGGGCAGGCTTGCGCGTGACCGGGTCGTTGGCTCCGGCGCGCATGATCACCTGATTATAGGAGGCTCCACCCGTTAGCACGATACCGTTTCCACCGTTGCTGACACAGCTGTTGAAATCGATGGTGTTAAACCAGCCGCCGTCCACGATGACGGCATCTCCGGCGTTGTTTTTGAAGTTTGCGGCCACCTTGTTCTGGTTGCCGTAGACGATCACTGCAGGGCCGGTGTTGCTCCGAATGTTCGCGGTGTTCTGCCCCACGCTATTGTGACTGCCCTTAATGGTGATGGTACCATTGTATTCGGCGCTGTTGAGGATGTTGTAGTCGCCCTCAATCAGAATCGGTCCCTTATAACGGCCGCTGAGCCGGTTGCTGTTGCCCGTAATCATGATCGGGCCATTGAAGGTGCCGCTCAGCGCGTTGAAATGCCCGGACAACGTCACGATTGCATTCGCGGTTCCAAAGAAACTCTGCCGGTTCCCCGCCAGGGTGACGGCGTCTGCAAAGGTTCCATCACCAGCGAAGGAGTCTTGGTTTCCCCGGAGGATGACCGCCCCCGACACCGGACCGCTAACGTTGATGGTGTCGGCGAAGTTCAGTCCGATCTGAAACCGGAGCACGTTCGTGGCCCCCAGGTTATCGGGGGTGATGTAGTCGCCCTCCTCGCGCGGAGGATCGAAATCGATTCGGCGGTTATCGAGAATTTGGTAATCGGTGTCGTCCTCGACGAACCCGTCTCCGTTGGCCAGGGCTACGGCGCGGGCCAGGCTGATTGGGCTGAAAGGCCCGACCGGGATTAGGCTCCCGACGGTGAGGTCGACCCGGGGCGGTGCATCGATCACGGTGAGAAGGCGGCTGTCTTCACCTGCGGGTGTCACAACACGCACCAGGCCGGACACGGTTTTGGTCGGCACCGTGGTATAGATTAAGTTCGAGCCACCCAAGGAAACTCCCGTGGGAAAGTAGTTGGTCGGAAATAGCACCTGCACGGTCCCGAAGTTCCCGTCCAGGTTGAGAACCCGGAATTGGACATAGTCGCCGACGGCCGCAACTGCGGGGGTCATGGACTGGATAACCGGAGGACCGAGGGCGGTGAACACGTGGCTTGTGGCCATATAAACCTCACGGTTGGCAAGGTTGGTATGGATCACCACGATGGGGCCCGTGACGGCCCCAACAGGAACGTTCACGGTTAGACCGCCGGTTGCTGCGAACTTGGACTTGGCTGGAATCGTGCCTCCCAGCCCGGTAAAGAGGACACTGTCGCTGGCGGACATATTCGCGCCCTGAAGGAAGACTCGGGTGCCGTCAAACGGGTTGCCCGCAAAGTTGGTGGTCGCGGCGAAACCGTTCGTCGGGGCGAGTCCCGTGATGACGGTTTTGACGGTGAGCTTGAAGGGGCTCGATCCCTTCCGCCCCTGGGTGTTCACAAAGAGCGTATAGTTCCCTTCGGCAAATGCGCTGACGGTGGAGGGAATCCGAGCCGTGAGAGTCTGGCGCCCCGCAGCGTCGGGCCCTTTGACCGCGCTCACGGAAAGCGGGAGGCTGTCGGAGCCTTCGATACTCACGGCATCGCGCTGGATATTGGGGTTGAACGCGCGCAGTTGCGGGTTTCCTTTGAACGTGATCTCGACATCCGCGCCCGGGCCTGCGGTCGATGGAACCACCGACTCGATGACCAAGCGGAATGGATCGCCCACGACAACCAGCGTGGTTTCCACCGGGCTGGTTTCGATAAAGCCGTCGATCCGCTCCGCGACCTGGCCGAGCGAGGCAATGATCTTGAGCGCCTTGTTGTCGAAAATCCCGGTCATCGCCTTGGATGCCTTTAAGTAGTTCCCTTCCTTCGCGGCAAAATAGCCGGCCGCCTTCTCCTGTCCGGCCTTCACTGTGGAATCAAAACCCTTCTTCAAAAGCAGGCCGGCCAGTTCCTTGGTAAAGAACTGCCCCAATTTCATCACAGCCGGTAGAATATCACTCGCGCTGCGGATGCTTGGAGCGATCTTCACGGCCTCATCGAAGGTTTTCAGGGAGAGCTTGTCCTGATCCTTTGAATCCTTATCGAACAGGGAGTCCAGATAGCCCTTGTCGATGGCAGCACTGAGGACATCAATCATCATAGCGATCAGGTTTACCCCGATGGCCCGTGCGTGTTCATCGGGGTAGTTCGAGTCGACAAACTCGAGATCGCTCCCCCAGGAGGACAGGAACGACGGGCCGATGGCTCGCATGGCATAGATACCGTCCGTGTTCGGAAACTTGATCGACGAGTCCTTGGCTAGTCCCACAAATTTAGTAACCTCCTTAAAGGCCTCCTTCGACACGTAGGAAAGGATATTGAAGCGGGCGAAGATGAGATCGGCCGAAATGTTGGCGGTCCGGTCATATCCGGGTCGCAGCGGGTATGCGATTGGTTGTGGGTCCGGATCCCGCAGGCTGGCCAGGATATCGTCCCGCCCGTTGGGAAACGCCAGGTCGGGCTCGACCTCCTGGAATCTCACCACCCAGTCCACCGGGTTGAGTAACCTGGGAAGCTTTCCCACGGGGTGCTGAAAGGCCTCGAGCACATACCCGCCTTTCTTGCCGTCGTAAGGAAGTTCCACCCACCGGGTTGCAAACGGCTCCAGGGGATAGACACCCGTGGATGGCCCGGAAGCCTGTTTCTCAAAGGAAGTACGGCGCGGAACCGGCGCCACCGCCAGGGTGGCCAAGGCTGGACTGTTGACGATCGAAATTACCGCCTTCTCGTAAACTAAGGCGAACCCGGACACATCCAGCGGGTTAGTCCGGTTGGCGAGAGCTGATGTCACGAAGTCCGCGAGGTCTTTGACCGCAGGATCCGCCTGGATAATAGCCAGGAGATGTGCTGCGCGTTCTGGTTCGAAGGTCATCAGGAGCGGGAACTGGAAGACCAGTGAGTGCGCGGTGCTGGTGGCATCGAGGGTAAGCCTGTTGGTCTGGCCCAGATGGACCGCGGACAGGAAGGTGTCGATGTTGGTCCCCTGGGGAATTGCGGAGATCAAGGTCGGAAATCCGGCGGGAGAATGGACGGTCGCCAGGCCATTCGTGGCCGGGACTACGTCGGAAGTGGATAGCACCACGAAAGGCTCACCGGCCAGGGCGGGGGGGAGGCCTAGTCGGACCTGCAGCGTGTCGAGTACCAGAAAGGGATCCGGACTGAGGGCGTCGCCGGTTGTCGTCTTCAATAGGAACGAGGCTGACGACGCCCCAATCGGCACCTCGACCTTCAGACGGGTACTGGTGGCTTCGAGGACGTTAGCCGGTGTCGAGCCCAGGGTGATTTGGTTGGCGGATGGTGTCGCGCCAAAATACTGGCCGATGATCTCCACGGTATCTCCGGGCGATCCGCGGTCGGGGGTGACCCGGTAGATCGCCGTGACCGGATCCACCGCCACCGCCCGGTAGAATCGAGTTAGGGCGCGGGTGGAGGTTGAGTCGGTCAGATCGGGTTGAGCGGAAGCGGGATTGAATAGGCCGACGGATTTCCAATTCTGAAAGTCGGTGGACACCTCGAGGCGAACGGGGGTGGAGCCGGCTTCAGTGAGCCGGATTTGCACGCCCTGGTCCGCGTCAGACGAAACGACCGTCAACCGGAATGCAGCGTATGACGGTGGGTTGATAGCGAAGAGTATTAACCAACCCGTCAGTAAGAACAACCCACGCTGGAGGGGGGTGGAACAACGGAAGAGAAAGTTCATATAGCGGAAAGATTGGTGCCCGTGCGGGGCAGGAACACTCAGGCGAACGCCGTATTGGGACTTTGAGACGACAAGGACATAATCTTGACTGGAAGGAAAGAGGAAAAGTGGGCTGGAACGGCTGAGCCGGTGACCTCTGCCTATTTCCGCTCGGCGAGCGCTTTCAGTCCTGCGAGCCCCTTCTCGAAATCCGGTCCCATGAACTTGTCCATCCCGAGGCCCATCCAACGGTAGAATGGGTTCCCGCCAACGTCCCCGTCGTCGGTCCAGGTGACCGTTGTGCCGTCGTCGGCCGGTTCGAACTGCATCGTCCCGACCGACTTGAACCGCCCGTGCTCAAAGGACAGGTCGTACGCGAGTTCTGTCGGCGCCGTGACCTTCGTTAGTTTCATGTCGCCGTGGCCGGCCTTCTTGCCGTCCCACGAGACCGCCGTGCCCACACCCGAAGTCGGCCCGGAAAAGGTTCGTTTCATCGTCGGATCCATCTTCAGATTCCACGCGGTCCATTCCTCCCAAGTCCGCAGGTCAGCCGCAATTCCGAAGATCTTCTCCGGCGGCGCTTTTACGACCGTGGACCGCTCGACGTGATACTGTGCGGGCAAGAGGAACCCGACGACTGCGAACAGCGCAACAAAGACTACCAGGAAGACCAGGATGCGTTTGACGAGCTTCATAAGGTCGAGAGTAGAATGTCCTCCTGCGAAATCGAGATGTGTTTGGCCCCTAAACCGCAGCGTGGAGTTCGCAGCAGCCGACCCTATCCAATCTCCACACCCCAGCAGTGCCACCCGCTGGGCCACTTCGTCACCGCACCGTGGCATTCCGTCGCCGTCTGTCACAGCTCCCTCCAATCGCACGAATGGCGACCCTTTGATTTCCAGCACATTGCGAGGATCCGGGTCGATTCCAACTGGCCGGCACACCTTACGCTCACGGTGGCGTACGCGGGGGTTCCGCGGAATGAACAACAAAACAAACCTCAAATAGGAAAGGAACAAAATGAATCTCAATACTGTGTGTCGCACCAACACTCCAGCGGGCTTCCAGCCGTTTGGCAACCTTCACAGTCAACTCGAGCGTCTGTTCAATCCGACGCTTGGTTATCTAACTGAATCTGGACAGCCGGACCGTCCTTATACGCCGGCACTCGATGTGTCGGAGAACAAGGACAGCGTGATTGTGAACACCGAACTTCCGGGCGTTGCAAAGGAAAATGTCCAGGTCACCTTCGATGACGGTGTCTTGAGCATCTCTGGCGAGCGCAAACAGGAGGCACCCAGCGGCGACACCACCTCTCATCTCCAGGAACGGGTACACGGTCGCTTCGAGCGTCGAGTGCGTATTTCCAAACCGATCGATGTCGCCGCGGTTAAGGCCGCCTATAAGGACGGGGTTCTGACGATTACCCTCCCCAAGGCTGCGGAAGCCCGGCCTCGCCAGATTGACGTCACCGGAAACTGACCGACGTCGTTGACGCGAGTTCGATCCGCGGTGACGCCTGTAGGGGAACAACCCCGCACCGGGAAACTGGTGCGGGGCTTTTGCGTTCAAGAACTAGCACTCGTGTACCGGGCCAAAGACCACCGCCACACCACTTCGCTTAAACCAAAGCAGACTGCCGCCAACCCCGTCAACATCAGCACCGACTCCACTGATTCCAGCTTGGCCAGGATCAGGCGGGCGGGCACGTTCGACACCAAGAGCACCGGCAGCACCCAGGTAAACATCATCCGATAAACTCCCCGGAAAGCGGTATCGGGAAGACGGGCAATGTTGAACAAATTATAATAGCCCCAGACGATCCCCTGGGCCCGCACGGTCCAAAAACTAATCGTCGCCAGCAAAAACATGAGCGAATAGTGGATAAGCACGCCAGCCCCTGACAGGACTCCAAATCCCACAATCTGCAGCAGCGTCGGATGCAAATCCATCTGCCGGCCAGCGTAAACCATCACCGCCAGTCCCAGCGCCGCATTGACGTAGTTGCCCCAGTCCACCTTGCGGAGCGAGATGAGGAACCGTGTATTGACGGGCAACAGCAACATGAAATCGAGCCGACCCGTGCGGATATGCTCGCTGAGGTCCGTGATGTTCGTCAGGAACAGTGCCGTAAATAACTGCTGAATGAACTGATTGCAGCCCACCAGGAGCACGACCTCCCACTTCGACCAACCGGCGATGCTCTCGGTGTGCGTGTAGAGCACCGTCATGAACGACAACTGCAACGCAAACCAGAGTGCTTCCACCACAATCCACAAAAGGAAATTCACCTTGAATTGCATCTCCCGGACCAGGGAATTCTTCCAAAGGGCGCCGTAGAGTCCCCAATAGCGCTTCAAGAGGGTCATCATGCTGCAGTTTGGAAATGGTTCCCTCGATATTTACAACGAGATTCCGGAATCCGCGATGGTCCGGAGAATCGCCACCACAAACCCCCAGCCGAAGAGCCCGGAAACCCAAACCGACCGGACGATTCCCTTCGACACATTGACCGCTGACTCATGGAGGATTCCATCGCGCTTCCGTCAGGAGCCCGCCAAGGTCCTTCTGTCGCACAAACTTCTCATAGGACCTCCCGATACAACTGCAGGAAGTCGGCCGCCGTGACCGGGACGGCATTGGTCTGGTGACACGGATCATCCATCGCTTGCGCTACCAACGCCTCCAGTTGTTCCGGTGTCACACCGTGCTCCCGAAGACGGGTGTTCAGTTCAAGCCCGGCAAGGAAGGTTTCGATGAATTCAATCGTGAGGCGGTCGGCTTCCGCCGGGGGACATTGCATGACCTCGAGTCCGCAAGCGATTCCGACTCGTCGATAAAGGCCCGGTTTTCGCTGGGCACAAAATTTCATACCGGCCACCAGGCACAGAGCATTGGCCAGCCCGTGGTGCAGACCACACACAGTGGAAAGGGGATGCGCCAACGAATGCACAACACCCAGATCTTTCTGGAACGCCACCGCCCCCATCGCCGCAGCGACCAGCATGTGACCTCGCGCCTCAAGGTCCGCTCCATTCCGATACGCCTTCGGCAGAGCTTCAATCACCAGTCTCACTCCCTCCAGCGCGATGCCATCACACATCGGATGGAAGGCCGGGCAGGTATAGGACTCGATGCAATGGGTGAGCGCATCCGCTCCCGTTGCCGCCGTTAGCTTCGGCGGCAGACCCGTGGTAAATTCCGGATCGAGGACGACCCAATTCGCCAGCAAGCCCGGCGTGAAGAGCACCGCCTTGCGTTTCGTGGCCGTGAGCGTAATAACGGAACTTCGCCCAACCTCGCTCCCCGTTCCCGCAGTCGTGGGAATGCAAACGCACGGGGCCAACCCCGACCAATCGTCATCCCACGGAAATGCCCCGAGCTTCAAATCCGGCCTCTTGATGAGTAACCGGATCGCCTTCCCAACATCCAGCGCGCTGCCACCTCCAAAAGCGATGATACCGTCGCAGCCATGCTGCCGATAGGCTTCCGCGCCAGCCGTGACATCCGGTTCCACCGGATTCGGATGAACGCCATCAAAGAGAAACCAACTCCTGCCCTGCCCTCCCCCCCCCAAGGCCTCTGCCAGGTACGCAAAGGCCTGAGTTGGCAGCAACCCCGGATCGGTCACCACCAACGGGCGGCGGATACCCAGCCGGGGAAGCTGAGATTCGAGTTCCCGGCGCGCACCGATTCCATAGAGGGTCCGGGTCGGGAAGGAAAATGAGGCAAGACTCACAGCCCCAGCCTCCCGGACCGGACGCCCAGGGGGCAATTCAAAACAGCAGCATGGACTGCCCGATCCCGACGTGAACTGGCTTGACCATCCATCCCGCTTGATACCAGGTCCTATTTGTCCACCGCCGCGCCGACAATCTGCCGGAACTTCCAACTTGTGTCGTCATTGCCGCCCTGGGTTTGTTTCATCAGGATGCCAACGATTTTCTCCTTAGGATCGGCGAAGTATTGCGTGTTGAAATAACCGCCCCCGTCAAACGTGCCAGCGCTGCCTTGACCGCCTCGTCCCACGCCTTTCTCCGTCACCACACCAAACGCGAGGCCGTAGTGCGAGTTGCCGCCGCCGAACAGATCGCCGGTTTGATTGCGCATCAGTGTTTCAATTGTGGTCCGACTCAGGATGCGGACGCCGTTCAGCTCGCCGCCGTTGAGATACATCTGGAGAAACGTCGCGTAGTCCTTCGCCGTGCTGCACAAGCCGGCTCCGCCTGAGAAGAAGCGCTTCGCGCCTTGGATCGGGTAGTTCGGATCGTAGAATGTCACTGGATAACGCACCCATTTGCCGCCCTCAGGTTTTTGAACCGTAACGAGGCGACCGGCTTTTTCGGCGGGCAGATAGAAGCCCGTGTCGTTCATCCTGAGCGGCGCGAAGAGGTGGTCACGCAGGAAGACATCGAGTGGCTTGCCCGAGACGATCTCGATGAAATAGCCCAGCACGTCGAGCCCTTCGCTATAAGTGAACTTCTCGCCGGGCTGATGGTGTAGCGGCAGCTTGGCCAGCTTCTTCACACTTTCACCAATGCTCACCGATTCGGTGGTGAACAGGTCCGTGACGCCGGCCTTGGCGTACATCTTTTTGAAGCGCGCATCGCCATCGATCACGCCGTAACCAATGCCAGACGTGTGTGTGATCAGGTGCCGAATGGTGATGGGCTTGCTGGCCGGCTCGGTGGTCCACGTCAAGTCGGCTTCGTTAAACGTCTTCAACACTGCCGCGTCCTTGAATTCGGGAATCCACTTCGAGATCGGATCATCGAGTCGAAAACGCCCTTCTTCCCACAAAATCATCACGGCCGTGGACGTGATTGCCTTGGACTGCGACGCAATGCGGAAGATGTCGTCCCTCTTGAGCGCGCGGCCCGATTCGTTGTCCGCCAAGCCGAATGCCTGATGATAAACGATCTTGCCATTGCGCGCCACGAGGGCGACCGCGCCGGGGATGCGTTCCTCCTTGATGGCGGTTTCGATCGCAGTCCCAATCTTCGCCAACCGCTCGGCCGACATCCCGGCCCGCGATGGCGAAGCCTCGGTCAACGGACGCGAGCGCTGGATGGACTTGGTTTGAGGAAAGCCAGCTACCGGCGCAAAGGCCAGCACGGTCGACAACGTTAGAAGGAGAGTTCGCGAGGACATTGCCGCGACGCTAACAATTCACCAGCGAATAGGGAAGCCGGTGCTTTGCCCGAATTCGCCACCCAAAGGTTGCACGCTTGAAGGCACGAACGGAGCCCGCTAGCTTTCGACCATGGCAACGCCCACTGACAGTCCGCCGGAAACGCAACCGCAACAGCTTCGCCAGTTGTTGCAAGAGGAGATCCTCACCGCGTTGTCCGGTTCCGCGCGTTGGCAAAAGGCAAAAGGTGGACCGATTCCTTCATCAGCTATCCGCGCTGCGCGGCAACGTTCTGTTCGTCGAGCCGCACTACCGGTTCGCCGTCGTGACCGGCGAGCCAGACGATGGGAAAGTACGGCGTTGGAAAAACAGACGGAACTGTTGGCAAATGAAATGAAGACATTGTCCAGCAATGCGGCGGAAAAGATTGTTTAGCCTCCCGACTTGAGCGGCTGGTTGGATGGGTTAGAATGAGATGCATGAAAGACTGGATTGTCGCGGACCCCGAGCACTTGGGCGGAAGCCCGCGCGTGCGCGGCACACGCATTTCCGTGGCGCTGATTCTGGAGTCGCTCGCCGCCGGGATGTCGGTGGCCGAAATCGTGGACGCTTATCCCAGCCTGACCGAGGAATCGATGCATGGTGTCCTGACTGAACTTGCCCACCAGCAAGAACCGCAACACGGGTGAAAATCCTGCTGGACGAGAATCTGCCCCGGAAGCTCGTCGCGGCGTTGTGCGCGGAAGGTCACGAGGTAGAGTCCGTGCATACGCTGTGGATGCAGGGCTTGGACAACGGCAAGCTTTACGAATTCGCGATCCAAAACTTTGACGTGTGCTTCACGCGCGATTTTGGTTTCGTCAACAACGTCCGCCAAAGCCAGCCACCC
Organism: Akkermansia muciniphila; assembly: GCA_945900455.1. Taxonomy (GTDB): domain Bacteria; phylum Verrucomicrobiota; class Verrucomicrobiia; order Limisphaerales; family UBA9464; genus SIBK01. The sequence goes on along the minus strand of CAMDJH010000053.1, from coordinate 1,416 downwards.
GCGAAGTTCAAACTGCTCCTCGTGACGTTGGAACAAAAGCCGCAGGATGAATTCATCAAGGATTCTATCGCAGCTTTTCGCGGGGCAGACTTAAACCGATCCCAACACGGCGATAATTGGCCGTGATTAAAGTTTTACGGCCTCAATTTAGGGGGCAGAACGAGTTATTGAGTCATCCATGCGAATCAACGGATGTTTATGTCCATGGCTCGTCGACTCAGAATTGAGTTTCAGGCGCGATGTATTATTTTATAGTACGAACCAATCAGACGTTAATTATATATTGTCTAAGTATTAGTTAGTTATACTAACTACTTATTGTTGGAGTGTCATTTTCGCCGGCACGCCTACGTAGGTCCGAGGATTGTATCGCGATCAATCCAAAGAGCCGGACATCTTGGCGCAAAAGAGCGGCCGGCGTGAGGTCCTTAACCCGTTGCGGGATCATCTGGAACTGTTCCCGCCTGGGACACGGTACTGAATTGACACTAACGGAACCAGGCATTGCCCAGGTGCACAGTGAGGTTGTTCGCCGTCACGTGATTCACGTCCCGTGTCCCTCACGGCGGTTGATAGCACTGTTGGGTATTGCATACCGCAAAATTACACGCTTTCGCCATCAACTTCCGGAGGATCATGTCCCAAAAATTTCTCCCAAATAACTACCTAGGCAGCCTGTTGTTTTTCAACGAGTTCGAATCCGAGCTCGGTAGCCTCGCGTTGTACTCGGCGTAACCTGGCTTGAGCCGCGTTCCGTTCATAGATCGTAACGTCCAGCGGCACATAGTTCTCTTGATATTTCAGCAGGTGATAGACGACACAGGCCAGTTTACGCGCCGTGGCGGTGATCGCTTTGGGTGCTCCCAAGTGCGCCTTCTTGCGCCGATAGAAACGCCCCAACCACGTATCGGTTCGTCCAATCACCAGCGCCGCCATGCGCAGGATCGCGCTGGCTCGATTGACGACCTTGCGGGTCCGACGACTCAAGACGCGACCCCCGCTGATTTTTAAACCCGGGCAGAGTCCCAGCCAGGAACAGAACGCTTTGGCATTGGGCCAATGACTCATATCCACCCCAATCTCGGCAATGAGCATCAGGACGCTTAAAAGATTGAGTCCACACACTTCCATGAGGTTTACCCCGCAGAGTCGTCGTACGTGCTCACCCAAATTGTCCGTATCCACGTTCAGAGCGTTGTTGCCGACGGCGACCTTCTTTTTCTTCGGATTTTGAGCAGATTGCTCTGGGGCGACCGCAACGGGCTTGGGCGGTATCGGCAAGGTGGCCGGGCGCGCGGTGGGCATCTGAGCGATCACCCGCTCGATCTGTTTGTCGCATTGCTCGAGTTGCTGCTGATAGAACTTCCATGCCTCTAAACTCTGTCCGAGCACAAAAAGTCCTTCATCGGTGTAGTG
>CAMDJH010000052.1 GCA_945900455.1 Akkermansia muciniphila | reverse complement strand
GTAGAAAGATAACTCCGTACCCGACAGAAGATTTGGGCTCCTTCGAAAGACCGAAAGCAGCCAGAGATTTTCTGCTGCACTTTGGTCATGCGGAGGTCGTTTTCACTCTGATTGTTGGTGAATGGCACGAGCGGGTCGCTCAGGAATCTAGCCGCGGAGCGATAAGCAAATGCTTGCTATGTAAGTGGTCAAGAAGTTTTTTCTGACTTTCTCGCGTTTGTCGAAATCTTGTTCGTGTCCCTTCGGCAAGCGTGCGGAGGCGCGGCAGACCCCGGCTGGAGGCACGGACGGAGGCGCGCGGCGGCAAAATCAGCCGGGCCGCGAGTTTGAGGCTCCGGCGACGGTGAGGGTTTCTTTGTAGTTCCAGGGCATCCAACGCGCCGGATCCTCTTGGACGGCTTGCCTGTTCTTGACCACCGCCACCATGTAATCGAAGGGATTGGACAGGTTGGCGACGCAGGTCTGGATCACGCTCATGAAGATGTCCCCGACCTCGGCTCCGCGGGCGGTTCGATAGTGCAGGCTATTCTTCCGGTGGAGGATCGAGGTCTTTAACAAACGCTCCGTAACGTTATTGTCGAGAGGCGCTCCCGGCACCACGAGGAAACGCGTCAACGGCTCCCAACGATCCAGCATGTATCCGATGGCCTGACCCAGGCCTGAGTTGGGCTCCACTTTCCTTTCGTCCATTTGCTCAGTAAACCAGCTCTTGAGCCGGTCTATCTCCGGCCCGCTTTCGGCTTGGTGCAACTTTAGGCGCGCTATCGGATCGAGTCGCTCCTTCCGGCACCGGCCTTCCACTCGGTAAATCACCGCAAAGCTCTCCACCACTTTTTTGCATTCCTCGGGAAAGGCCCCTTGAATATCCACAAAATTGCGCCTCGCGTGAATCGAGCATTTGCACGACTGGGTCACATGGCCCTTGGGTTCATTGCAGGCCAGTCCGTCGGACATGTGCAGCGGCGGGACCAATCCCTCCTCCCGTTCATCGAGCGCCTCGGCTGTTTGGTTCGCCTGCTCCCATTGGATCGACGACGGCAGGGGAACCCCGACGCTTTCCTGCAATCGTTCCAGCCGCTGAAAGGGCATCCCGCCGCCGTAGCGCATCAGCCCCACCATCACGCCTACATTCGCGTCGTACTTTTCCGGCGCAACGTCCGCCGGAGTGGCGGCGGTGAACACGGCGCCGCACCCATCACAGCGCAATCGTTCCAATTCGTGGATGCTGGCACCCACCGGCGGCTGGGCGCTGACGGTGACGACGGTGGTCGGTCGTTTCTGACGCCGCAGTTTGCCTTTCCCACAATCCGGACAAAGTTCCCCGTCCTTGAGGCTTTGGTGCGCTACCCACACTCGCACGGCTCCGGTATAGGTAACTTGTCCGCGCCGGCCATGTCCGCGGCGTTTGCCCCGCGTGGGCGGCGCTTTGGGAGTTCCCCCGCAAAGGTTGCGGGCACTTTCGGTGGTGGCGCCGAAGACGAGTTTGCGCAAGCGCCCAATCGACATGCTTTTCTGCTCCAGAAGTTGCAGCAACTCCGGCAGCAACTCCGTCATGGCCTCAATCCGCTCATAGTGCGCCAGTGGCAGACTGGCGCGGACTTCCTCCAGAAAGGCACGCCGCTGCGCCTCGGGCAGAACCAGGGATCGGAGTTGCTCGGTCATGTCGCGACGAGCTTCTGGCGAAACTCTTTGGCCAATGGGTAGACCCAAAGTTCCTTGATCGAGGCTTTCGGACCGGAGTCTTTGGATTTGGTCCCGCGGCCCTGGGAACGACCCAGGAGTTTCCAATTGGCCGCCCGGTAGCACGTACCGGCAAAGCGCTCGGTATCCACAAAGCTCTCCAACAGGTGGACCGGATGATGGTAGAGTTCCTGCCAATCGGCGCTGATCCGCCGAACGATCCGGGAGAGAAGATGACTGGCCAGATGAGGCGCCTTTATCCAGGGGAGTAGTAGGTAGCGGCTGTTATAGGCGATGAGATGGAGGTTGTGCTGATACGCCTCCTTGCGGGCACCGACGAACTGATCGCGCAACTTCAACTTGAGCGGTGCCGAGCCCCAGCCCAGGCAGGCGATCGGCCGGTTTCCGGCGAAAACCAGATATTTTAAATGTTCGCCTACCGGCCGGCTGTAGCCGAGGTAGTGATGGGCCTGGAGCAGCGGAAGATCCGTTGAAGAAAATGCGAGCGGTCTCATAGCTGCCGCCCACCCTGCCAGATCTACCCAAAATCAGTCCCGCACGCTTGCCGAAGGGACACGAACAAAGGAACGCGCAGAAGGGTTCGTACGTCCTCCACCCTATAAAAGCCAGCAACGAACTTTTACGGCTCGGGCCTCGGGAGCCAAGTCGCAAGTGGCTCCGAGCGTCACCTTTGGCCGGGATGATGAAGTGGGGTCCGGGATCAACGACACGATCCGGCTTTTAGGCAAGCTTCGGGCTCAATCGCTGTTTTGCATCGTCCTCGCCGTGGCAACAGGGGCCGGTGATCGGCGGCGCGCTGCCAGACCTGTTGCAGACGAGAAACTCTTTTGGACGGTTGCCAACCGAGGCGGGGCTCCCCTAATCTCGACGCTCTGACAGGCGATGCCCACTCCCCCCGTTCCATGAGTAATTACCGGGTTCAGTTCGAGGTCTTTGAAGGCCCGCTCGATCTCCTTCTTCACTTGGTGAAGAAAGAGGAAGTGGACATTTATCAGGTCAATCTGACCCGCATCGCCAACGAATTCATCGCCTACCTCAATCAGATGCAGGAGCTCGATCTGGAAGTGGCCGGCGAGTTCGTGGTGATGGCCGCCACCCTGATCTACATCAAAAGCCGCGAGCTGTTACCCCGGGATCAACAGGTGATCGCACAGGGACCCGAAGAGGAAGGCGGGGATGATCCCCGGTTCGAGCTCATTCGGCGCCTCGTCGAGTACAAAAAGTTCAAGGATGCCGCCGCCCAACTTCAATCCCGCGAGACGGAGATGGGCTTCATCTACGAACACCGGGCCGGCTCTGTCGAGTTCGCTGCTCAAACAAGCCCACGACGGCCCGAAGTCTCGCTTTTCGACCTGATTGGTGCCGTCAGTTCCATTCTCAAGCGGTACAATACCCGCGACGACGTCGGTGAAATTTCCGCGGACCCCTACACGGTCAGCGAAAAGATGGAGGAACTGCGGACTCTCATCACGACTCGGTCGTCCTTTCGGTTTTCCGAACTTTTCGCCGCGGCTCGAAGCCGAACCGAAGTGGTGGTGATATTTCTGGCGATGCTGGAGATGATCCGACTGAAACAATTCATCTGCTTCCAGTCCGCCGATTTCGGTGAGATTGAGGTCTCCACCCGACCAGCACCGGTCGAAAATCCGCCCACTCCGCCGGAAGAATCCAACCCGCCATCTGCCTGATTGCATCGGTTCCAACCGCCCGCCTCCATGGATCTGAAACTTGTCATTGAATCCCTGCTCTTTACTGCGCAAAAGCCCTTATCCCCCGGCGAATTGCGCGACGTCCTGAACAGGGCGGCCGAAGAAGATGGCGCCGAAGAACTTGTCCGAGCGCTTAAAAAGACCCCAGTGGAGAAGATCGAAGAGGCCCTCCATGAGCTGTCGAAGGAGCACGCGGCAGCCGACCGCACTTACCGGCTCGTTTGCATTGCGGGCTCCTGGCAGTTTGTCACCCAACCCGAGTTTGCCCCATGGTTGCGCGCGTTTTTAGGCGTCAAGAATCGGCCTGCCAGGCTATCGCAGCCCGGCCTCGAGACCCTCGCCATCATCGCGTACCGCCAGCCCATCACGCGCACCGAAATTGAACAAATCCGCGGCGTCGCCGTCGATGGCGTGGTTGCCACCCTGTTGGAGCGAAACCTGATCACCCAAGCCGGACGTGCCGAGGTCGTGGGACGCCCCATGACCTACGCCACCACGCCGGCGTTCCTCGAATACTTCGGCTTGGCCGGTCTGGATGCGCTTCCCGATGCCGACGAGCTTCGTCGAATCCCAGTCCAACGCCCCGACTCGTTGCTCACCGTCGATCCCAACCTGGCCACCACCCCGCCGGATCTGGTCGGCACGCCGCCGGTTCCGATGGAGTCCGGAAATCCCGAAGTGCCCTCTGCCACCCCAACGACGGCCCCGGAGGAACCCCCTATCGTCGCGTGAAGCGTCATCCCATGGCATCAAAAATTGTTCCGATCATTGCGAGCGACACTACTTATTCCATTCGCTCCGACGATTTCGATCGTGCCTCGGAACGTTCTTTTGGGTCTCCTCTCCGTTGATTTATGTCGCTGCAAAAACACCGCAAAGCGATCGACAAGTTGGACGCCGAAATCGTCCGACTGCTCAATGATCGCACTCGCCATGTTCTCGAAATTGGTGCCATCAAGCTTCGATCCGGCCAGGAAATCTACGCGCCCCATCGTGAAAAGGCCGTGTTCGACCGATTGCTCAAGCTGAACCGCGGTCCGATCACCAACGATTCGCTCCAGTCCATTTACCGCGAAATCATGTCGAGCGCCCTCGCACTCGAGAAGCCCATGACAATCGCCTACCTCGGACCGGAGGCCACCTACAGTCACCAGGCTGCTCTCAAACGCTTCGGCAACAGCCTCGTGTATGGCGGACAGAAAACCATCGCCGAAGTCTTTGGCGAGGTCAGTAAGGGCCGAGCCGACTACGGCGTGGTGCCGGTCGAGAACTCGACCGAAGGAGCCGTCACGCCGACCCTTGATCTTCTGGTGGACAGCGACCTAAAGATTGTCGCCCAGATCGTTCTCCGGATTCAGCATTGCCTGATCAGCCATGCGGCGGACCGAACCACAATCCGTAGACTCTACGTCCATCCGCAGACTCTTGCCCAGTGCCGTCTTTGGCTCCAACGCTATCTCCCCGACGTTGAGATCATTGAAACCGCCTCGAACGCGCGATCCACCGAACTCGCTGCCGAGGACAAAACCTCGGCCGCCATCGCCGGCCTGCTCGCCGCCGAAAAATATCACGTGCCCGTCCTCGAACATGACATTCAGGACAACTCCGCCAACGCCACGCGGTTCCTGGTTCTCGGCCGCACCTGCCCTCCCGCCTCCGGCTCGGACCGAACAAGCCTCCTCTTCAGCATCAACGACAAGGCCGGCGCCCTGCACTCGTCGCTCGCTCCATTCCGCCGTTTTAAAATCAATATGACCAAGATCGAGTCACGCCCCAGCAAGCGAAAGGCGTGGGAGTATTTCTTCTTTGTCGATTGTGACGGTCACACGGATGATCCGAAGGTTACCCAAGCGATTCTTGAACTCGGGCGTCATTGCAGCTTTGTCAAAGTGCTCGGTTCCTATCCCAATGCCGCCTAGCTGCGACTTCCGCCGAGCGACTCGCCGGGCTTTGGGATCAAGGGAGATCGCTCGGCAACGGAAGGGCCGCCTGCAACCGCCTCAAATCCTCCCGGTCGCCGTCCTCCCGGGCCGCCTGATTCCATTGGAGAAATATCTTCTTCGCCTTCCAGCGCCAACGCTCCGCATGACCATCGAGGAAGGATAGATTGCCCGCCCGATCATGACGGTCCGACGGAAGATCGATCCAAAACGCAGCCGAACTCCCCTCGTCGCCGTAGTACATACCAAACGTGGGATCCAGGATGCAGAGCTCATCCACTTCGATGAACCCGAATATCCCATCCACATTTCGCCGCGCCGCCGCCGACAACGTCGTCACTCCCCGCGGCTGCCACACGGAATTCAAAGACAGATTGAGATTGTAACTCCGAGTGCGAGGCACCGGTCGCGGCGGGTCTGCGTCGGTCCATGCAATCGCGCGATCCGCCGGACAGCGATACACCTTCGGAGTCGGAACGTAGGCATAAAGTGCGCCGCTCTGGATATTCGAAGGCGTGGTGTCTCGACGGGCATCGCCCGGACACCAGGAGTAGGATGTCTGGTACGGAGTATTGGAATCGGTCGTCCCGTACACATAGTGATTCGGCAATAAACCGTCATTGTGTTCGTGGGAATAGTTCAGGGAACCGATCTGGAGCTGACGAAGGTGATTGAGGCATTGCGTTGACAATCCGGCCCGCCGCGCTCGATCGACGGATGGGAGCAGGAGCCCTGCCAGGATGGCAATGATGGCGATCACCACCAGCAACTCGATCAGAGTGAACGCCGCAACGCGACGGGGTCTACAAAAACCGTCGCCATCCCTCCGCATTCCCAATGGCCGTCCGCGCATCGTTAACCTATGCCACAATTCCGACCGAAAGGCGAGACGCACAATGGAAATAAAGATTGCCTTTGACGGCGAACGTTCTTCAAATCCGCCCACACCACTTGTATGACTCTTGATTTTGCCCCGAAAAAGAAGGACACGACGACCCCGGCGCTTACTTCTGCGTTTACATTAATCGAATTGTTGGTGGTGATCGCGATTATTGCCATCCTTGCCGGCATGTTGCTACCCGCACTTTCGAAGGCCAAAACAAAGGCCCAGGGTATTCAGTGCATGAATAACACGAAGCAGATCACCCTGGCTTGGTTGCTCTACGCCGATGATAACAGGGACACGATTCTCAATGCACGGGATTGGATGGCCGGCGATGTCTACAATGGCTCCCCGGGGCCGGATTGGACCAACATCAACATCCTCCAACAAAGCAAGCTTAGCGCAACTCTCGGGAGGAACGTTCAGGTATATAAGTGTCCCGGCGATACCCGCCGTTTGAACAAGAGATTCCCGGTGGTTCGCAGCGTTTCGATGGGCAGCTACATGGGAGTCGGATGGACGAGTGGCTTTTTTACTTACTACAAGCTCTCGGACATGATTCGTCCGAGTCCCTCCGGCCTGTGGGTGATCCTCGACGAAAGCAAAAACACCATCAATGACGCCTTCTTCGCCGTTCCCATGGATACCTACGATCCAAAAAGCCCGTCCGCTGCTGCCTTTGTCGATGTGCCCGGCACCTTCCACAACAACGCGGGCAGCCTCTCCTTCGCCGATGGCCATTCCGAAATCCACAAGTGGGTGGATCCGCGCACGGCGAAAGCGGTGCTGTTTGAGGCCTCCCCAAGAAACCTGGATCTCGATTGGATCCAGACGAGAAGCAGCGCGAAGATAAACAACCCAACGCGCTGACGATTCTACGGGCTCGGAAGCCAAGTCCTTAGCAGATCCTCCTTTTCCTCCTTTTTCTCCGTTATGAGACGCCTTTCCTTTCTAACGCTCTGCCTTTCATCCGTGTCGTTCTGGGGCAGCTACGCCGCGGACATTCACGTTGCGACCGTTCAAGTTCCGATGCGCGATGGCATTTTGCTGGCCACCGATGTTTATCGGGAGACGTCGATCGCCCAAGCGCCCGTTGTGCTCATGCGCACGCCGTATGACAAGTCCAAGCGGAACGCCACCGCGAAGCGCTTTGTGGAGGCGGGCTACGCCGTTGTCTTTCAGGATTGCCGCGGTACCCACGCCTCGCAGGGCGTCCTGGTGCCCTATGACAGCGAAGGCCAGGATGGCTACGACTGCATCGAGTGGATCACCCGCCAACCCTGGTGCAATGGACGTGTGGGGATGACGGGCGGTTCCTATGTCGGAGCCGTGCAGTGGCAGGCCGCGGTGGAAAAGCCACCGGGACTTGTCACCATCGCGCCGGAGGCAACGTGGAGTAGCTTTTATCGCAATCTGTACCTCGGAGGAGCGGTGCGGCTCTCCCTCATTGCCACATGGGCCGCCGGCAATTCCATTCGCCCCCCCAATGCCAAGCCGGTGGACTGGAACAAGACGCTGCTCCATCTGCCGCTCAGCGAAATGGATGACCGCATCGGCTGGCCGATCCCGTGGCTCGAAGGTTTCCTTACCCATCCGGAACCGAACGGCTACTGGACGCGCCTCGAACTCACCTCGCGCCTGCCCGATCTCGAACTGCCCGCGCTGCACGTCGTGGGATATTACGATTTCTTTTCGCGGGAGTCGGTCGGCAATTTCGTCGTCATGCAAGAAAAGGCCCGCAATCCAAAGACCCGACGGCAGCAGCGCCTGATCCTCGGTCCGTGGGATCACGGCACGGTTGGCAAATCAAGAGTGGGGGAGATCGAGTTCGGCCGTGAAGCCGCGATGGATACCTTTGCCGTCCTCCTCGACTGGTATGACCGTTATTTGAAGCAAGATGCCACCGCACTCGCCAAACCCTTCGTTCCCGTCCTCTACTTCTCGATGGGCGACAACGTGTGGCGCGAAGCGCAGACATGGCCACCCGATGGATTCGAGCCACGCCCCTTCTACCTGCAAAGCTCGGGCAAGGCCAATACCAGGCATGGCAAGGGACACATCCGAGCGACGCCACCCACCGAAGATGAGCCCGCCGATACGTTCCGGGCGGATCCCGCAAATCCTACGCCCGCATGTCCCGTCACCGACACGCGGCCGCTTTTCGCCGCGGTCTGGGGTCCGGTGAATCAAGTCAGCACCGAAGACCGGGACGACGTTCTCGTTTACACCAGCGATGCATTGAATGAGCCGCTCACGTTTGCCGGAAACGTGGAGGCGATCCTACACGTCTCCGCCGACTCGCCCGACGCCGACTGGGTTGTCAAACTCGTCGATGTCCATCCCGATGGCTTTGCACAAAATCTCGCCGTCGGAATCCAGCGCGGACGCTATCGTGATTCCGTCACCGCAGCGCACCCACTCACTCCCGGGAAGGTCTACGAAATCACCCTTGATCTAGGCCCTGTCGCTGCAACCCTGGACAAGGGTCATCGCATGCGAGTAGACATTAGCGGTGCGTATTTTCCATTGTTCGATCGCAATCCGAACACCGGCGAAGGCCCCTTTGGCAGCCGGACCGCCATTGCCACCGAATCCGTGCTACACCAACCGGGCGCCCTCTCCCGCCTGATCCTGCCCTGTCGTGCCCACTGATACCCCTCAACGAAAGGACAACAGTTGATCCCATGATCCGCGTGCTTGGCTCAACAAAGACGGTCTGCGGCGGCCTCTCGCGGCGTGAGATGCTGCGCGCCGGGGGATTGAGCCTGCTCGGAATGTCCCTGCCGGAGTTGATGCAGGCCGAGGCAACGTTGCCGCTGAACTCCCCGGCCGGGAAGGCAAAGTCTGTCATCTTGCTCTTTCTTTTTGGCGGACCGCCGGTTCAGGAAACCTTCGATCCGAAGCCGAACGCCCCGCGCGAGTACCGGGGCGAATTTGGATCCATTCCCACCTCGGTTCCCGGCGTTCACTTTTGCGAATACCTCCCGCGGATGGCCAAGTGGATGAACCGCTCCACGTTGATCCGTTCATTTACCCACGATTCCAACGATCACAGTGCTGGCCTCCTGCATACGATAACCGGCGCACCGCCCGATCGCATCGAATCCCTCGTTCCGGTAATGCCGACCCAGGCGCCCGGGATCAATTCGGTGATCGAATATCTCGCCCGCGACGAGCAGAAAGGGGCACCCGCCTCCGTCTGGATGCCGTGTTTTCCGGGCTGGGGACAACTGATCGTTCGACCGGGACCTTACGGCGGATTCCTGGGCCGCCGATTCGACCCGCTCTTCACGGATTGCGAAATCACCGTCAAGTACGACGCCGAGGATTTCTACGACACCCGCATGGAGCCGGTGGGTCGGATGCGTGTGCCCTCTACGACGCTTGGGCCCGATCTGGCCCTGGATCGGTTTCACAGCCGTTTCAATCTCGCCGAACAACTGGGACGGAAAGCGGAGCTTCTCGGAAACAGCCCCGAGTATCGACGATTCGACGATTTCCAGAAAAAGGCATTCCACATTCTCTCGGACAGTCAGGGCGCCGCCAGCCCGTGGCAGGCGTTTAATCTGGACGAGGAGCAAGCTTCCCTACGCGATCGTTATGGCCGTCACTTGTATGGCGAAGCCGCCTTGACCGCTCGTCGCCTCGTTGAACGGGGCGTCCGATTCGTCACGGTCTCCTGGGAATCTTTCGAAAAACAGGGCAATGATCCGACCGCGTGGGACACGCACGAAAAACATTTCCCAGTGCTGAAAGACCATCATCTCCCGGCCCTGGATCAGGTCTACTCCGCTCTCTGTGAGGACCTAAGTTCACGAGGATTGTTGGACGAAACTCTCGTGGTGGTCATGGGGGAGATGGGCCGGTCTCCACGGGTTAACCCCCGCGGAGGACGGGATCATTGGTCCTACCTGCAGAATGTCCTGCTCACCGGCGCCGGAGTGAAGCACGGTCTTGTGTATGGCTCCTCGGACGCGCGGGCGATTCACGTCGATTCAAAACCGGTCTCCCCAGGGGATCTGATTGCGACCCTCTATAGCGCGATGGGAATCGACACTCATCGGATGCTGGAATCGTTGGACGGGCGTCCGCGCCCCATGGTGCCCGAAGGCGGGCCGGTCCGCGCGATTCTGGCATAGCTCGCCGCCTTGCACCCGAAAGTCAGCGCGCTGCCAATTGATTTCGTGCATAGGCGCAAAGGATGAGTTGGTGGTCGTCTTGTCTTTTTCAGGCCGAATCCAATAACACCCCCACGGTTGATGCTACGCGTGGCCGTGAACTATGTCGTTGCGGAGGCGGAGCCGTATTGGGCGGAAGCCGGCGGGCAGTCCCGCGCGACGCTGGCGGAACGGTCCTACCGCCGCAGCGTGAAGCGGAAGTACTGCGCGGTGCGTGCCGTCGCGGCCGTATTCGAGCGTATCCGCACGCGCTCGAACCCGCCTCCCAGCGGCGTGGCGGAAACTACCGTCGCGCCCAGGTCGTCCGTGAATCCCAGGCTGCTCGCTACGCGGACCTCGAACGGGATGCCACCGACCGCTTCACGGCGCACCACTGTCACCACCGGATAATCGAGGTCGCCGACCGTCTCAGTGGAAACCGCGAAAACCGGCCGGGCTGCGCCGTCCGTGGGCGAGGTGCCGTAGTAAAATTCCGAGAGGTTGTTCGCGCCGTCGAGGTCCGGATCCGCGTCCGCCGCTGTGGCGGTCCCAGTTAGTTTGGCGGCGATTGTCCAAGCGACGAAGGGATCGGTCACGGCGGTGATCGCGAGCGGGGCGATCGCGCTGTTGGTGCTGCCGCCGCTGTTGGAAATCACCACGCGGTAGTCGGCGGCGTCGGTGGCCGCGAGATTGGATAGCGTCAGCGCAGGGCCGTCGGCTGCGGCGAGCAGGTTGGTGCCACGATACCATTCGAAGAAAAGGGAATTGCTGATGACCAAAATGCTGTTGGTCGCCGCCAAGAGGTTAGTCCCGTCCCGCCGCCATTGATAGCCGAGCCGCAGTCCGGCGGCGGAGACGACGAACGACGCGGGTTGACCCACGTTGACCACGACCGACGAGGGTTGGCCGGTGATCACCGGCGGCACGACGACGGCGATGGTGACCCCCCGGCTGGCGAGTTCGCCGGAGGCGTTGCGGATCACGACCCGGTAATCGCCCATGGTGTTCGCGCTCGCATTGACAAGCTTCAGCGTGGCTGCGGTTTCGTCGGCGAGAGGATGGCCATTCTTGAGCCACTGATAGTTCACGGCGCTCGACCCGGCGCCCGTAGCTACCAGTTCGACCGCTCCACCGAGATCCAGCACGGCCTCAGTCGGTTCGCGGATGAAGTAGAGGTCCGGCGTGTCCCCCGTGATGAGGGCAAGTCCGTCGCGCGGCATGCCATCCGCCTTGTCAAAGTTGCCGGCCACGAGGATCTCGCCCTGGGACAGCAGGGCCACATCGTAGGCGCTGGCCTCGCCGCCAGTAAGCGTCAACCCGGCGCCGGGATTAAAGCCGGTGTCGTGGGCCCCGTTTCCGTTCAACCGGGCGATCCGGCTGCGGGGCAACCCGTCCACCTGCGTGAATGCGCCGACGATCACGAGTTTGCCGTTTCCCTGTTCGGCAATTTCCGAGACCGGGCCGTTGATCGCCGCCGGGACAAAAGAGGGGTCGAGGGTCCCATCACCCAAGAACCGGGCGAGGCGCGAGCGAGGTTGACCGTTGTAGGTCTCAAACCCTCCCAGGATGAAGAACCGCCCCTGACGGTCCACGGCCAACCGCTCGGCACGCGCTTCCAAGCGGAAGACGTTCGTGGACGGCTTGAAGGTCGGGTCCAACGAGCCATCGGAGTTCAATCGCATCACGTCGGTTGCAAAGACGAAGTTGCCCTGCAGGACCCCTTGGGTCGCCGAGAGTAGGAGGATCTTGCCGTCCGGCAGGGGCAACGCATCGACTCCTCGGGTGGTGGGCGGGGCAAAGCCCGGGACCACCGCGCCATCGGAGCCAAGCCGCTGCAACGTGAACGTAAGGGCCCCCTCGACCCACTGCAGCACCGTACCGGCCGCCTCGACGCGGACGAGGCGCACATTAGCGTTCGGCCCGGCGTAACTGCTCAAGATCGCCCCATTCAGATCAAATGCCCGGACCCGATGGGTTGGCCCCATGTAGATCCGTCCCGCGGTGGCGTCCACGGCGACGCGGTCCCGCAGAACCGTGGAGCTGCCATCCGGGTACGGAAGGTAGAATTGGGGTTCACCGAACCGATTGTAGGCTTGGCCGCCCGACAGGTAGAGGCCGTTGGGCAAGACATTGAGTTCCGTGACGCCCAGACGAGAGCCCGCATTGGGCGGGAAACTGCCGATGACCGCGCCCGGCCGCACAACCACCGTCACCGTCTCCGGCGCGCTGGGTACTGAGCCGAGCGCGTTGCTGACCAGCACGTCATACGTGCCAGCGTCGTCCACCGCGACGGCCCGGTTCGTGTAGCTGGCGAAGATCGCCCCGGCCAAGGCCACCCCGTTGCGCTGCCATTGGTAGGATAACGGAGCGACGCCGCGAGCCGTCACGCTCAGCGTCAGTGGATCGTGGAAGCCAAGTTCGACGTCGCCGGATTGCGACAAAATCTCGGGCGCGCCGAGCACCAGCAGCGTCGCCGGGTAGCTGGTCCGTGATCCAGATTGGTTGCGGACCACGACGACGTAGTCGCCGTTGTTCGCCGGCTGGACATTGTTGAGGACCAGCGTCGCGTTGGTCTCTCCGGCAAGGTCGGAGCCGTTCCTTTGCCATTGGTAACGGACCTTGGACGTGCCCGTCCCCGCGGCGGCCAAAGTGACTTTGGTTCCGGCATCAACGGTCTGAGATGACGGCGAAGCGACTAACGCGAGCGGCGTGACCGTGCCGTTCAGCCGGTACAGCAACTGGGACGGATCGACGTCAAAGCCGGTGTTGGAACCTAACACCAGCCAAACCGCCCCGTCGGCAGCGACCCGCAAGAGTTTGTAGCCTCCAGCGGGGACCGTCATTCGGCTGACCGGAGCAGCGTCCGTGCCGTCGACGTTCAATATCACTCCTTCACCAAACGACGACTGCCGCACGCCGAACAAGCCACCCGCCGGTGTGAGATCCCAAACGGCCAAACTCGAACTCCAAGCGTAGGAAAAGTCCGGCCGACCCGTGTTGTCGAGGCGATAGAACCCGTATATGTCGGACACTAAGACCCCGTCCGCGACCGCCGTGATGGACCATTGGCCACCGAAGCGGTTCGTGGGTGCGAACGCGGTGTCGAGCGTGCCGTCAGGCTGTAGTCGGGCAAGCAATTGCCGGGGCTGACCGCCGACCGTGTTAAAGAAGCCGCCGACGTAGATGCGTCCTGTCGGGTCGAGGGACACAGAGCCAGGCGGCGAGTCGAACTTGGCGCGCGAGGCGAACGCGGTGTCGGGCACGCCGTTGGGCGAAAGTCGCGCAAGGCCCGCTTGGTGCGCCACGAGAATGCCATCGTCGGGAGCGAGACTGAGGCTCGTGGGCGCCACCAGCGCAGGCTCTGGGAAACCCGCGTCGAGCGAGCCGTCGGCGTTCAGGCGTCGCACCAAAAAGGGGCCGCCGCCGCTGCTGCTCCGTACGAGGATGACGATCCGCCCGTCCTTCTGCACGACGAACGAAAGGAAGGATTCCAGGCCGACGGAGTTGAAGCGGAAGGTGGGATCGACCAAGCCGTTGGGCAGCAACCGCGCCAGCATCGTCGCGGGACCATTGGTCTCCGTGGCGAACTTGCCCGCCACCAGGATACGTCCATCCGGCAGCGGCCGGACATCATTGATCAACCTCCGCTCGTTGAACGGCAGCGGAAACAGACGCAGGCGGAAGTCAGCGTTCGGCGCGCCCGGCAGCGGGATCACGGTCAGGAACACCGGCTCACTCGTCACGGAGGAGTTGTCGCCACCGGTGACTTTCACCGAGTAATCGGCTGCGGAGGAAAACGGGAGGTTGGTCAGCGTAATCGTCCGATTGGTCGCGCTCGCGATCGCCGCGCCGTCGCGGAACCACTGGTAGGCCAGCGGCAGTTTACCGAAGGCCGAGACCTCGAAGGTGACGCTATTCGAGACGATACCCGCGCGCGGCCCAGGCGACTGATCAAGCACCACCGGGCCGCGCACACGCACGTTCGCCGGCGAGCTCGTGTGGCTGCCGCCGGCCGATGTGACGACGAGTTCGTAGTCGCCGGAACTGGCCACCGTGACGTTATTCAGCGTCAACGTGAGCGCGGTGGCCCCAGTGATCGGCGTGCCGTTGAAGCGCCACTGCAGCCCAGTGTACGGGCCCGTCACGGTTCCGTCTAAGGTGATCGAAGCGCCCGGGTCGGGCGTCCGGTCGAAACCCGCGTAGCCCACGGTCGGTCCATGGATGTCGGTGAAGATCCGCGCCGGCGTGCCCGCCAAGTAGCCGCCGATCCGGTTTGCCGCGCCGCCAATCCACAGACGCCCGTCCGCCGTGAACCGAAGCACCGAGACGCCGCCATTGATGCCGATGTCCGGGAACGAGGTGTCCACCGTGCCCTCCACGTTCAGGCGGAAGAGATGCGCGCGGCCGACCACGCCGGAGAACGCGCCGCCGACCCACACTCGGCCGTCCGGCTGCACGGCCAGCGCTTTCACGACGCCGGCAGGAGAGGTGTTCGGGATTAGGTCAGCGACCGTCGCGTCAAGCGTGCCGTCGGCGTTCAAGCGAGCGAGGTTGCGGTGCGGCTGCCCGTTCACGGTGGTGAAAGCGCCACCGAGTAGGAGCTTCCCGTCGGGCAGCACGACGAGCGCGTTGACGGTGGCGTTGTTCTGCAGCAGTTGCGCCGGCACCCAGGACCGATCCAACACGCCGTTCGGCAGGAGCCGCGCAATGCCGACGCGAGTCACGCCGTCCACGTCATCGAATCGGCCCACGATCACAATGTGACCGCTGGGAAGCAGAGCGAAGTCGCTCACGTAGTTGGCCTGAAACCGGCCGATGCTCGCCGGGCCCTGAAAAGTCGGGTCGAACGTGCCGTCCGCGTTCAGCCGTCGGATGCCACCGACGCTGCCGCCGCCGATCAAGATGCGCCCGCCAGCGAGGCGCAGGATCTTCCGGGGGCCGCCGGCGACTTCTTGCGGCCAAGGCCACGAGGCGTCGAGGGCGCCGTTCGGCAACATGCGGCGGTAAAAACGATTCTCATTCCCGGTGTCGGTCGCGCCGACCAGCACCGAGCCATCGTTCAACGGCAGCAGCGCGGAGGTTACGCCGGCCGATGCGCCGGGACCGGAGCCGGCCGTAACGAACGAACGGTCCACCGTGCCATCGGCGAAAACCTTGCGGACACTGGCGTAGGCTTCCTTCGACGAATAGAGCCCTCCCCCGAAGAAGATCGAACCTTCCGGACCGAAAGCGAAAGTGTTGACCGTCGCCGCCACGGGGACGATGTCCAAAATGGAATTGGCGCTGTTCACCAGCTTGAAGCCGTAATCGATGCCGCCCACCCCCACGGGTGCGACCGAGAGTTGGCCGAGCGCGTTGGTGACCTTGCCAGCCGCGTTGCCCACCACGAGGCTGAGCGCGCCCGTTAGGTTGGTGGCCGTGGCGGTAAAGTTTAGTTCTGCCGCCGTTTGGCCGGCGAGGGGGATGCCGTTCAGCAGCCACTCGTACGTGAACGGCGCGGTTCCCCGCGCGGTCGCGGCGATCTGCACGCTGCCGCCCACGTTTACGCCAAACGGACCCGCCGGCGCCGTGCGGACGACAGGCAGCAGACTGGTGCGGACGTCCGTTGCCAGATCAAGCCTGTGGATACCCTTGTCGCCCGCGAAGTAAAGCGCTCCGTTATGCGCGGCGAAGGATTGCGCGAGAATGCTCGCGTTGCCGCTGTTGCCGACGATGACAGGCAATTCGGTCCACGATTCGCCCAACGCCGTCCCCTCGAAGAATCGGGGGTTGCTATCGCCAGTGGACACAAACACGCGGTCACCCAGTAGCTCCACTTTTCGCGCGGAGGGTTGGATCACCGACGGCACGAATGGGTTCGGACTTTGCAGGATTCCTTCACCGACTTCGACCCAAGAAGCCCCGCCGTCGCGACTGCGGTAGAGCCGGCCATCCGAAACCGCGAAGGCCGTGCCGTCGAGCGCGCCCACCACATCGGTCCCGTTCCAGGTCCGCCCGCCGACAAGCGGGCTGTCGACGACGCCGGGAATGCCGTTCACCGCTTGGGACCAAGTCGCGCCGCCATTCGTGGAGCGGAACACGCCCTTCGATGCTTGGATGGTCAGCAGCGCATCGCCGGCGCTTGCGAGCGCGTAGTAGGTCTTCACGAAGCCCACGAACGGGGCCGTCGGCAGTTGCCCCCCCGCGGAGACCCAACTCTCCCCGTCATCGGTGCTTTTCCAGACGCCTTCGGAGAGCAGGTCGGAGAAATAGATCGCTCCTTTGTGGAGCACAAGATCGCTGATCCCGATCCCACCGGGATTGCGCGTGGGCGATGCGAAGGGCAGCGGCACCTCGGTCCAGAGAGCGCCTCGGTTGTCCGAACGGAATACGGGTGAGCCGACCTTGTTGTTCCACGATGCGTTGTCGCCACCGCGCAGGACGCGACCCGTCGGCGTCACGACGAAAGCCTTGGGCAGGAGAACCCGCCCCGCGGTGTCCACGAGGCCATTGGTCACCACCGTCCACGTCACGCCGTTGTTGTCCGAGCGATAGATAAAACCGCTATTCAGCCCGGCGTAGAGCGTATTGCCGGCACCGCCACCGATGGCCGAGCCGGGTTTTTCCCCGAGGTTGATGACCCGTTGCCAACCCTGCGCCGTGGCCATGACCGGCGGTAGCGCGGCCCAAAGCAGCAGCAGCAGGAGGGCTTGCCCGAGGCCAAGCCCTGGAGAGAAGGAGCGAGTTCGCATGAGTTCAATCAGCCCGACCCTTCATGACCGCCACCCACCACGCAGCGGCCCGACTACGCAGGCGCACGATAAGTCCTAACCGAAATAACGTCGCAGGCCCAAGCTAGGAATCCGAAAAAAATACTTAGGCAGCAGTGGCAACAAATTCGGCGGGCATCCGCGGTGAATTGGCTCCGGTGTTGCAAGACCTCGGACATGCGGCCGGAGGCTCGCGCCCATAAAGTCAAGAGATTCGATCGTGCAGTCGAATTGATGTTTTTCATTGTCAACCCTGCCCTGTTTGGCAGGTAAATCCACGTCCGCTCAACCAATTCTTTTCCAAATCCTGTGGAATGCTAAGGATATAAATATTAGTGATAAGCAACTGACAACAACAACATGAGCAACAAATCCGCCCAACTCGTCGAAATCCCCGCGTCCGTTCCCGGCGGCGCCACGTATCAACAGCTCGCCTACGCCGCCGCTTACGACGCCGTCCTAAACTGCGATTACGCGTTCGTGGCTTACAAAGAAACCGACAGCAACGGCGACTGGCGCGTGCGCATCAAGTCGTCGCAGACTGCTGGCGGCGTATTTGAACCCGCCATGATGACGAGCAACGCGCGCTCGGCCGGCGCGCAGAACAAGCCGTGGTTTCAATGGGGCTACAGTTTTGATCCCAGCGCCAGCGACGCGCGCATCATCCAGTTCCGCGTTCACGTGCAAGACGGCCAGCCGTCCGAGATCGAGATCTTCGTTCAGTTGCGCAAATTCGACGGCACAGCGGACGCACCAAAGTCGGTGAAATTTCCGTGGCCGGCGTGACCGCAGCGATCCAGCGATAGGCCCCAGCACTCCGTGAACGATCGATGAACCCGGTCACCATCTCGACGCTCGCCACCGGTTTCGCCGTGACCGGCGCCGCCATCGGCATTCCGTCATTTGCGGTACTGCTGCTCTACGCGGCTAACGCAATCCGCAATCGCCTCAACGCTGGAAAGCCGTCGGGATCCAACTTCGGCGAAAATCCCGACGCCCTCCTGCTCCTACTCAAGGGGATGACCGCAGCCATCGGTGCACTCGATCGTGCCGCCGGGTCACTGGGACAATTCGTCCTCAGCGGCCTCGCCATCATTGCCAGCGTCGGGCTTGTCTTCGCCATCGCCTGCTGGTTCACCGGTCGCGGCCTGCACGCCCACGCCAATTGGGCGCGCGTCAGCGCAGTCATCCTGCTCGTGCTGGCGATGCTCCCTTCACTGGTGCTGACGCTCAGCTTCCACCACCTCGGCCGCGTGTTCATGCTCGCGATCGTCATCCTCTGCGTTTTCGGCCTGCGCACACTCTGGATCGGCTACGCCCCATAGACACTTTGATCCACTTCTCACCACCATGAACCCCAATCTCATGCTCGCCCAGCGCACTTTCCCGGCGAGCGCGGCTGAACTCGGCTTCACGGCCAATCTGCCGACCGACTCGATCAGCCACGACCTGCCGCAGGAAGCTGCCGATTCCTCGGATCCCACGGGTAGCGCCCCGGAGTCCAAATCATGAACTCGCTGCCCTGGTTTCCCCGTTCCACTTTCGGGCTCGTGCTCGCTGTGATTTACATCGCGGTGGCAATCTTCGTCGTCGCCGATGATCGCAGCAGTACCACGGGCGGATGGATCAGCCTCCATGGAATCCCCACGTTTCTCATCACGTTCCCGGTTGCGTTCATCGGTGAAAAATTGGGCATGCGTCCGGATTTCCGGCGCAACGCGGACATGGCCTTCGTCATCGGCGTCTGCGCTGTGCTGGTCTATTTCATCGGCGTTGGGCAGGTGAAGTTGGCGCGCATACTGTTTGCGGGCGGAAGAGATCCAGGTTGAATCGTATGTGGGCCGCCGTCTTCATCCTCGCCGGAGTCGCCGTGCTGATCTACGGGATCGGCATCGTGCGCGACGCCCGCGCCTGCGTGAACTGGCCGCGAGCCGAGGGTCGCGTCGTCACGGGCACGGTGGAAACCGTGGGACGCGAAAAAAACAAGGCCACCTACGCCCCCAGCGTGACCTATACCTTTTCCGTGAATGGCCGGGAGTTTAAAGGTTCGCGCGTTACGCTCGTTCCGCGCAACAGCATCAGCCTTCAATCGGTGCAAGCGACGCTGGCAAACTATCCCATCGGTAGAACGGTGAGCGTCTTTCACAATCCGCGCGATCCCGCCAACTGCGTGCTTTCCACCTCAACCAATGGCGGTGAATGGGCCTACGCCATCGGGGGCGTATTGTTCATTGGTGTAGGGCTTTGGATTCTGAAACCGTAGTGAGCCTCCCCGCGCTCCATGCCAACACCTCTTGCCTTGATGTATCTGCTCAGCATCGCCGTCGGCGTGGCCTCGTTTCTCGTCTCCCGCGGTCCGGATGGAAATCTTCTGTTGTTCTTCGCTACGTTCACCGTGATTTCAGCGGCCTACGTGACGCTCGCATGGGTGACACGCCACCAAGACCAAGGGTTACACCAATGCCAGCGGTCTTGGGAACCTTGGCACGATCGCCGGCAACGCGGCGGTGACGGAAAGGATTTGCGGCAACGCCCTCCAATCGGTTCTGTGTGTCAAAGTCTTCGGGCGAGCAACCGCTGGAAGCGCGACCGGTTGTAACGCTGAGCAAGAATGCAGGGCAGATTTGCCGCCAGCGCGTAGGCGGCCATCACCAGACGAGCCCACCAAGGATTCCAAAGAAAGAACACTGGCGCGCAGCCGAGGGCGAACCAGTGGCAGAGTTCGCCGCGCCACGTTTCGCGGATGAAACGGCGCAGGTAGTCGGCCTTCGTGCCAACCAGCGTGCCCTTGGCGAACCCGCCACCGAACCAGCGCCCGGCGTCGGGCAGCCGGTCCTTCCAGCGCTTGATGCCAACCCACCGCTCGTAGAAACGCCCGCGCTGCTCCCATCCGTACGCAACCCCCGGATTGAACCACGTGACCGGCATCCGAGTGAACAGCCAGGCGAGACCGAACTGGATGACCGGCCAACCGGCGACGTTCAGCACGACGATCCAACCGATGGGAAGTTCAATCAGCACGGATTTCACGGCCTTTCCAAGTGACTCGCTTGCCCGAACGGGCGGCCGACCAGGCGAAGATGACGAAAAAGAAGATCAACGGCAGAGGATACAGCAACGCCGTGTACCAACGAAAGTCGCCGACTTGGCGACTGAACCAGCCCACTTGCGCGGCGCAGAGCAGGTAAATCGCGCCCCAGCGCATCGCATCGCCTGTCACCAGCCAGCCCAGCGGCGCGAACATCAGGCCGAACATCCACGCGACCACCAGCAAAAGCGTCCCGCGCGGGGTCTGGCCAGCGCCGGCGGCAAACCCTTTCGTCCAGCCGGCGATCAATTCGCGCAGGCCGTTTGGGTACATGCGGAACGAAAACATGCCCCGGCCCGTCCCGCTCTGCACCGGGATCCCGGCGGACCGAAATTGCGCGGCCAGGAGGAGATTCTCCAGGACCCGGCTCTTGACGGCTTCGTGTCCACCCACGCCCCGGTAACTCTCCCGATCCACCAGCAACATCTGCCCGAACAACCCGTTCGGCACCGTCCCGACGGTCATGTTGAAGTTGAAGAACAACGAGAGGTCCTCGTAGGGTTTGCGAACGGCGTGGTAGGGGCCGACCGAGCACGCGCCACCCCCGTAGCCCGAAAGAATGCGAGCGAACCCGTCCGGTTCGAACCATGCATCGGCATCCACGAACAGCAGCAGCCCCCCCGTCGCGACCTGCGCGCCTTGATGACACGCCCACGTCTTGCCACGCCAACCCTCGGGCAGCGGCTGCGATGCAATCACCGCCGCGCCCAGTTCCCGCGCCAGCTCCGCCGTGCGGTCGGTCGAACCATCGTCCACAACAAGGATCTCGTGCGCCTTCAGCGGCTGCGCTGCGAGCGAACGCAGGAGCGTTGGCAGATTGTGCGCTTCATTGCGGGCAGGGATGATGACACTGGCGGTTGGTTGGGAGTGCAGCGGCCGGGTCGCCGCGCAGGGCCGCAGCCGGCTTCGCAAGTGGAATCCTGCCACCCACAGCGCCAGCGTCACAAACAGGATGATTGTCTCGATTCCCATCGGTCGACTCGTTTTACAAGTTCCGGAACGATGTCACAACCGGCAACGCACCCACCCACTCCCGGCGCGGTGCATCTCGAAGTTGTTGGTAGAGGTTGTCGCGCTGCGACAACCCCACCCGCGTCCGGCGGGGGTGGACGGTTTGAGTTCGTCTTGTACCCGCAGACGGATAGGCTGCGCCGGTGACGCTCAGCCGCTGCGGGGGCATGATAACTTGTCCCAAGCAACGACCTTCTTGGCCACGTTTTGACCGCAGAGCACGACCATCGGCATGCCGCCGCCGGGGTTCACCGAGCCGCCGACAAAGAAGAGGTTCGGGTAAAGCGTGCTTTGCTTGGGCGCTTTGAACGCGAGATTTTTCCAACGGTCGCTCACGACGCCGTAGATCGAACCTTTGTTCGAGTTGTAGTGCGCCCGGATATCTAGCGGTGTCCAGAAGTGCTCGAAGACGACGTGCTTGCGCAACTCTTTAAGACCCATCCGCTCCAGCTTTTCCAGGATGCGGTCCTTGAGCTTAGAATAGTCTTCGCGCGTCAACGGGTGGGCATCGTCAATGTGTGGGATGTGCGGCAGGATTTTCAGGCAATCGCAACCCGGGGGCGCGACGGTCGGATCGGTCTTGGACGCGGCGACGAGGTAGATCGTCGGGTCGTCGGGCAATTCGTATCGCTCGAAGACCTTGGCGAAATGCTCCTTCTGGTGTCCGCTGAAGAAAAAGTTGTGATGCGCGAGCTGCGGATACTCGCAATCGAGGCCCAGCTCGATCACGAGGCCGGAACACGTGGGCTCAAGCTTTTTTTCCAACGAAGCGATGAACGCTTTGTCCTCGCGCAGTAGTTTTTCGTAGGCGGGAATGACCTCCATGTTCGACACGATGATGTCGGCGGAGTGAAAAGTTCCATTCGCCACGAGGCCGGTGACGCGCCCGTTTTCGCGGCGCACTTCGCTGACTTCGGCGTTGAGATTGACCTCGACGCCGAGTTCGGCCATGAGCCGCTTCAGGCCGACGGCGATATTGTAAAGCCCGCCGTCAACATACCAGAGGTCGTAGCGGAACTGGATCGTGGGCATGGCGTTCATGAACGCCGGGGCGCGATACGCTGACGAGCCGACGTATTTGATGAAGAAGTCGAAAATGTCGCGGAAGTAACGCGTTTGCAGATGCGACGCGACGCCTTGGTGCATCGTGCGAAAAAGATCGAACTGGAAAAACTTGAACAAGCCGTAGTGCTTGGCGAACCCCTGCCAGTCGTCGAGGCCTTGCTCGAAGTAGCCGTCGTTCGTGAGGTCATAGAGGTCGGCGGAGTATTTGAGGAAGCGCTCGATATTCCCCGGCGGCTCACCGATCTTGCGCGCCTCGGCGGCCATCTTCTCGGGTTCAGGATACAGGTCGAGCGTCACGCCATCCTCGAAAAAATTCCGCCAGTGCGGACGCAGCGGTCGGATGGAAAAGTAGTCGCTCATCTTTTTCCCGCTGCGCTCAAACAACCGCTCAAAGATGTGCGGCAACGTGAGGATGGACGGCCCAAGGTCGAATGTGTAGCCCTGCTGCTTGAGGACGTTGAGCTTGCCACCGATCTTGTCGTTCTTCTCGAAGATCACGACGTCATAGCCGGATTGCTTCAGCGAGATCGCGGCGGACAACCCGCCCAAACCCGATCCGATAACTATGACTTTTTTGTTCTTCACCTCGGCCTAATTCTTTCCCGCTACCCGTTTCAAACCGTCCTTCGCCACGTGATCCACCGGATGTTCGGCGAGGGCTTTGCGGAAATACTCCTCCGCCTTCGCCCGCTCCCCGAGCGATTCGTAGGTTCGACCGATAAACGTTCGACAACTGCTCCGCCCCCAGCGGGGATCCAGCGGCCCGCCGGCGACTTCGGCCTCGGCGTCGAACAGTTTTTCCGCTGCCAGCAAAGTCGTCACGGTTTCGCGCCACGCGGCAGGCTTTTTCGCGGTGTGAAATTCGCACATGCCGAGCAGATACTGGACGCGCGGACCGTTAGCGCCAAATTCGAGAGCTTGGTCGCGATGTCGTGCCAGACGAGGGCCGAACCAGGCGGCGCGCACCACGCTTCCATTGATCTTCATGCCGTAGAGCGTGCCGAGCAGAGCGTGGCTTTCGGCGTGACCCGGGCACAACTTCAAGGCGGTCTTGAGCGCGTCGATGGCCGCGTCCATGGCGGCGGCGGCGGCGGGTGCGTTGGTCGGATTTGCCGGGGCATTTTGCAGTTGCAGCATTCGATGGAACCAGGCCGTGCCGAGCCAGTAAAAGTTGGTGCAGGACGCAGGCGCGTTTGTGCTCGCCTGCCGAAAGAGTTCCGCTGCGGCGCTGAAACGCGGGCCGTCCCAGGCCCGATAGGCCGCCGTGAATTCCGCGATACCCGCCGTGGTCAGTTTGTCCGCCGTCGCGTCCGCTCGGGCGAACTGCGCGGTGAACAAAATCAAGATGGACAGCCAACGACTCATCGCTTGACCTAGCTATACCCGCCGGGGGAAGTTCTACCAAGCTGATTATAGATTTCACCGCCGCCGCCCAACGCCAGCGCGCCTTTTTTCAAACCGGCGCGACGCGTCCGCTGGAATTCCGTCGCGAACAGCTGCAGAAACTTTGCGCCGGCCTGGATGAAAATGGACCCGCCCTGCTGGCCGCGCTGAAGGCCGATCTAGGCAAGTCGCCATATCAAGCCTACGCGACCGAGCTCGGTCTGGTGCAGGCGGAAATCCGCCATGCGCTCCACCATCTCCGCAAATGGGCTGCGCCGTCGCGCCGACCCGCGCCATGGCTGAACTGGCCCGCGCGCGGCTGGGTACAGCGGGATCCGTTCGGGGTGACGCTCATCATCGGACCGTGGAATTACCCCGCACAACTGCTCTTGACGCCGCTCGCCAGCGCTGTCGCGGCGGGCAACTGCGTCCAGCTGAAGCCTTCCGAACTCGCGCCGCGCACGGCAGAAGCCGTCACGGCACTCGTGCGGGAAACGTTTGCGGAGGAATTCATCTCAGTGGCGAACGGCGGCCCGGAAGTGGCCGAGGCACTGTTGCGCGAACGGTTCGACAAAATCTTCTTCACCGGCAGCACACGCGTGGGTCGCGTGGTGATGGCGGCAGCGGCGAGACATCTCACGCCCATCACCCTCGAACTTGGCGGCAAGTGCCCCGTCATCGTCTGCGCCGACGCCCCGCTGGAACTGGCCGCGCGGCGGATTGCGTGGGGCAAATTCATGAACGCCGGACAGACGTGTGTCGCGCCAGACTTTGTGCTCGTGCAGCGTGGCGTGCGGGAGGCATTCGTGACCGCGCTCAAAAAGGCGATTCAGGAATTTTACGGGGACAAACCGGCACACTGTGAGGAATACGGACGTATCATCAACGTGCGCCATTTCGAGCGGTTGGTGAATTATCTTGGCGACGGGAAGGTTGTTCACGGCGGCGAGCACACTGGGAACGAATTGTTTCTTGCGCCGACGATTCTGGCGGACGTTTCGCCGGAGTCGCCGGTGATGCAGGAGGAAATTTTCGGGCCCATTCTCCCCGTTCTCGGATTCGACAAACTCGACGATGCGCTCGCCCTGCTGCGCGAGCGACCCACGCCGTTGGCGCTTTATGTTTTCTCCCGGGACCGGGCGACGCAGACACGCGTGCTGGCGGAGACACGGTCTGGCGGGGCGTGCGTGAATGACGTGGTCTCACACATGGTCGGCACAGGGCTGCCGTTCGGCGGACTGGGCGCGAGCGGGATGGGCGCGTACCACGGCCGGGCGGGTTTTGACGCGTTCACGCATCAGCGCTCGGTGATGCGGCGGGCCACCTGGGTTGACCTGCCATTCCGTTACCCGCCCCCGAAACTCTCCTTGGCCGGGTTGAAACGAGCCTACCGTTTCATGCTTGGAAACTGAAACGGGTCAATAATTATTAGGTCCCAGTTTCTGGTCCCAGACCTAAAGCGCCGATACAAGCGACTCCCGCTTGTTGCGGGGGAAAAAATCCACTAAACCATCTTAATGTCAAAACGAGTGTTGATCATCGGCGCCGGGCCGGGAGGGCTGGCCACCGCCATGTTGCTCGCCAAGGCTGGAGTGGATGTTACTATTTTAGAAAAGCAGCCGCGCGTGGGTGGGCGCACGTCGTTGATTGAAGCGGACGGCTACAAGTTCGACCTCGGGCCGACGTTTTTTCTCTACCCGCAAATCTTACAGGAAATTTTTAAGGAAGTCGGACGCGACCTGTTCAAAGAAGTGCCGATGACACGGCTCGATCCGCAATACCGGCTCACGTTTGGCGCAGGGGGGGAGTTGAACGCGACGTCTGACCTCGAACGCATGGTAGTGGAGATCTCGAAACTGTCGCCGGCAGACGGGCCGCAGTTCCGGAAATTCATGGACTATAACCGCGTGAAGTTGGAGAAATTCGCGCCATGTCTGCAGGTGCCGTTTCCCGGGTGGAAGAGCTTGATCAGCCTTCGCCTGCTGATGGTGTTGCCATTTCTCAAGCCGTGGAAATCACTACACGCGGAACTCGCGAGTTATTTCAGCGACCCGCGCCTCCAACTCGCCTTCACCTTCCAGTCGAAGTATCTCGGCATGTCGCCGTTCCAGTGTCCGAGTTTGTTTTCCATTCTCTCGTTCCTGGAATACGAGCACGGCATCTGGCATCCGACGGGCGGCTGCAATTCCATCTCCCGGAACATGGCGCGCGTGGCGCAGGAACTCGGCGTGAAGATCCAGCTCAACACCGCCGTCGAGGAAATCCTCTTCAAAGGCCGCCGCGCCGTGGGTGTGCAGACGGCGCAGGGCGAACAGAGCGCCGATGCCGTGGTGGTGAACGCCGATTTCGCCAACGCCATCACGAAGCTCGTTCCGAACAACCTGCGCCGCCGCTGGAGCAACGCGAAGGTCGCGAAGAAGAGTTTTTCCTGCTCGACGTTCATGTTGTATCTCGGCGTGGATGGACGGTTTGATCAACTGGCGCACCACAACATTTACGTCGCGAAAGATTATCGCCGCAACCTCGACGAGATTGAGCGACAGCATGTGTTGTCGGAAGATCCGTCGTTTTACGTGGAGAATCCGGTCCGGACGGACGCGACGATGGCGCCGCCGGGCCACAGTTCGCTTTACGTATTGCTGCCGGTGACGCATCAACACCCAAACGTCGACTGGGCCAAGGAGCGCGCCCGGTACCGCGGCGTAGCCCTGCGCCAGCTCGAAAAACTGGGTATCACGGACATCGAAAAGCGCATCCGCTTTGAGCGCGTGGTGACGCCGGCGGATTGGGAGAGCAAGGTGGACGTGTATCGTGGCGCGACCTTCAACCTGGCGCATAGCTTTGCGCAAATGCTGCACCTGCGTCCGCAAAATCGCTTCGAGGAATTCGACGGGATGTATCTGGTGGGCGGCGGCACGCATCCGGGCAGCGGCCTGCCGGTTATTTTCGAGTCCGCTCGCATCAGCTCGAAGCTGCTGTTGGAGGATTTGGGCCAAACCGCGTGAACCCATGTTCGCATCTCGTAGAAGCTATTATTGCCGACTGCCGGATTATGCCGCGTACGTAATCGCCGGAGTGTCGATTTTCTCAGCAAAATCCAAAAGTCTGAGCCTGACGCGGCATAATCCGGCAGTCGGCATTAAGCGTCGGAATACGCAGTTGCGCAGAGTGTTCGACCTGAAACCATTCTTGGCTGGCACCGCAGGCTTGTCGCCAAGAAGTTCGACGGGTCCAGAAACCGCTCACCCGCTGGTCGTCCCGATACGGATAACTCCATCGAGGAACTGATCCTCAAGATGGCTCGTGAGAACCGAAGTTGGGGCTATCGCCGGCTTGCGGGGTGTGCCCACCAATGGGCAGAAGCGGGATGTGCAATGGCTCACCGAGCACGCCACGGCCCTGCCGTGAACGGTTTCACCCTCATCGAATGCTCGTGGTCATCGCCATCCTCGCAATTTTGGCGGCGTTGTTGTTGCCGGCGCTGGGCCCAGCCCGCCGGTCCGCTTGGGCCTCAGCCTGATCAGCGATCCAACACCCACGCTTCCGGCCTCACTTCGCCACGCCGGTCGCGAGGCCGACCTTGGTGATGTCGGCCTGTTGGAGCTGGTCGATGACGCCGACGATGAACTAATGATAAGCATTCGCTTTTTGACGCTCCGCGATTAGACGACGTTTGGCCGGCCCCAGTACGTTTTCCCACCGACGATTGACGTGATTGCAGGGCTCGTCGACTTTTGTCGAAAAACGTTGTCTGCCAATGAAGTGCCGTTCCTCCTGGGATATTCGTTGGGCAAGAGTCAGGAAATCCTCTGCGCTTTGAGTCAAGCGGAACTTCCCGTGATGTTGCACGAGGCGGCGGCAAGCATGACTTCGGTATATGCAGCAGTGGGACATCCGATCCCAACCTATGCGGTGTGGGAGCCCGGCGCCGCCAGGGGTCACGTCGTGATCGCCCCGCCGGGTGCCGCGGTGACACGCTTGCAGGAAGCCGTGGGAACGGTCCGGAAGGCTGTGATCACGGGGTGGGCGATTGATCCATCCTGCCGGTTTCAATATCGGGCGGACATGGCATTTCCGTTGAGCGATCACGCGGACTTTCCGGACCTGCTCGCATTTGTACGCCAGGTGAATCCGCGTCGTGTATATACGCTGCATGGATTTGCCGCGGATTTCGCCGAGACATTGCGGGAGCTGGGGTACGACGCGCGTCGCCTGAGCGAGCCGGATCAGCTGACCCTGCCCTTGGGCCGTACTCAATCGGCGCGGTAGTGACGGGGTAGCCCGCTAGGAAACCCTCCCACTAAAGTCTTATTAGAAGCTAGCCGAAACCCCTAACGAGACGGCGAAATACCGCGAAAGAACCGATACCGGAATGTATTAAAATCCGCTGGGTACGATCCAGTCGTCGCCGGAGGATTGGTGAATACGTGCACCCAATTGATATAGTCGGTGGTTGCTTCGATGACATAGGGTGTGTTGGCAGGACCGGAAACAAGAATCCGGCTCGGATTGCCAGCAGGCGTCCACTGGAGATCAATTTGAAGTTTGATGCCTTCAAGCAACTCTCCAACGACGGCTCCCACATCTGTCACCTGTGAATCGGAGGGCAGGTTCCGCAACAGCACCGGTGTATTCGTTCCCGATGCTAGAATGGAGTAAAGTCCCAGATTTCCCCCGACTTTTCCGGCAGCAATGATTCGCTTTCCCGTCGGTGTCCACGCGGCCGGGCTACCGAACCCGTCCGTCGCGCCCGCAATCTGCGTCAACTGCGATCGTCCCGTTCCATCGGGGCGGATTATCCACAAATCCGCTGCGCTCGTGAAGACGATCCAGCTGCCATCCGGCGACCAAGCGGGCCAGTAATCTCCTGCGTGGCTATTGGGAATCTGGCGAATGTTTTTGTATTCGCGATCAGCGAGATAGAGTCCACCCGAGCTGTGAAACGCGATCCGCCCGTCAATGTACTGAACCGAGGGCCCGTCGTAATAACAACTGCCCCCGATGGACAGACCAGGGTCCTCCCCCGTTCGGGTTCTTGCATAGATTCCGCAGGAGTAGTCGAATATAATCCATTCGTTGTCCCTCGACCAGGTTAACCCCACCAGATAATCGCCGCTCTGGAATACCATTTTCTCCTCGCCGGTCCCCAAATCGCGCCACCAGAGATTCGCGCGACTTCCCACGACATCGCCCCGAACAAAAGCCAATCCGGTTCCATCCGGCGACAGGCGTGGCCGCCCCCCTTCTGTTATCTTTATTTCAGATCCCCCGTCGGATGGGGCGTACCAGATCCCGTCGCCCTCTGCGGTATGCCGGCCATAGATCACGCCTTCCAAGTACTGAGCCTGGGGCTGTCCCACGAAGAACCGGCCACTTCCGGCGGCAATAACCGGCGCCGAGCCAACATTCGTCGCTACCGCAGTGAGCGCGACAGCGTGTGCACCATCGATCAAGGAACTAAGCTGGAGGGTTTCGGTGACAGACGCCCCCGCCTTCAGCTCGCCAAAAGTTGCCACGGTGAACGTGCCATCCGTACTCAACGTCCCCGTGGACAGCGTTGAGGCGACAAGTTTGACCTCGGCTGGAATCTGGTTTGTGAGACGCAATCCTCTTACAACCCCGGGGCCAAGATTGGAGATGGTAATGGTTATTGTTGCGGGGGTGTTCGGAATGACGGAAGGAGTGCTGACTTTGGAAGTGATTGAAACCTTGAACCAATCTGCCACGTGCTGGGCGTTCAACACGTTGCCAACCCACGTGATGTCAGCGCCCGGCGATGTCGGCAGTCGTAAAATCGTTGGGCTTCCCTCAATCGCAAAGGCCCAAAGACCGTTGGTGCCATTGATCGTGGTGGCGGCAATGGCCCATTTGCCATCCGGAGTCCAACCTGGCCGGCCGTCCGCCTGGGTGGCCGTCACGTTTGCATTGGCCGTCAGGTCTGTGCGCTTGCTGCCATCAATGTTCTGAACGGTCAATGCAGCGCCAGCCCAGAACACAACTTGGTCACGCCCGGGAGCCCATACCGGCCAGTA
>CAMDJH010000051.1 GCA_945900455.1 Akkermansia muciniphila | reverse complement strand
CCAGAGAGCTTTTTCTTCAAATTTTACATTCCTATCCGCCGATCAGGGCAGCAGTTCATTTTGGTGAGTACGCCGGACGGTCGAGCCCCAGCGAATCGAAACCCTGACCGCTAGCTGCTTCGCGCTGGCTCCATGGACGGATACAATGTCCCGACCGGGACATTCCATTTGTAGAATTGGAACAGCCGACACCCCTGAGGTGAAACACGCGGGCGCCGCGCCACACTCTTCGGCCAACGATAAAAAAACGAATCTTCCCAATAGGACGATGATGCCAAGCTCACGCAGGCGAGCCAGTGGCCAATATCCAGTGCCCACTCCCAGGGGGAGAGGGCACTGGATACTCTCTTCAAAAAGGCGGCCGGCTCGGGTTAAATTTCAGATCGGGATTCATGCTTTGCCGCAGCGTCACGTCCGGCGCTCCGCCCTCTTGTTCCCAATACCGCTGTTTGAACGGGTTGATTTCCGGCCCTCGGGTCCATTCGCTGGCCAAGGCTGCCGGCAAGATATCCACCCACCACTGCTCGTACGCCGCACGCAGTTTCGCAACCACCTCCGGATGTTGGTCGAGTACGTTCCGCTCCTCGCCGGGATCCATCGAAATATCGTAGAGCTCCTCATTGTTGACCAAGCGGAATCGTGCATTGCGAACCGCACACATCTTGAACTTATGGGCTGCGGCGGCACCGGATTCCCAACGGCCCAAGTGGACAAACCAGGCGCGGTCGGGCCAGGGAGCATCTGCGTTCTTGAGCAGAGGCACGAGGCTGCGCCCTTCCCAAAGCCCGCTCACGCTCGGGGGCACTTTCGCGCCAGCCAATTCCGCGAGGGTGGGAAAGACATCCAGATGCCCGGTGAGACGGGAAACGTCCACGCCTGCCGGCAGAGTACCCGGCCAACGCCAGAACGACGGCACTCGTGTGCCACCCTGATAGGCGGTGCCCTTCATGCCCCGCATCCCGGCGTTGAAGATATTCGGCAGCGAATGACCGTTGTCGGTCATGAAGATTACCAGTGTGTTCGTTTCCAGTTTCCATTCCTGCAATCGATCCAGCAGCCGGCCCAAGGCCGCGTCGAAATGCGCGATCATTGCGTAGTAACGGACCACGTTGGTGGAGAGTCCACGGCCGAGAAAGGGGACCTCCCATTCCGGACCTGGGCTGATTAATGGCCCGTGCGGCGCATTGGGTGTTAGATAGGCGAAGAATGGACGGTCGGTCCCCCGTCGCACGTCCATCCACCGCAGGGCCTGATCGACAAAGACGTCCGTGCAGTAACCCTGGGTGCGCACGAACTTTCCATTATGTCGCAGTACCGGATCACGGTACGTGTTCCCCGGCGCATCACCGCAACTGCCGGGATAGGTCTGTCCGATGCCGCCCCCGCCGTGAATGAATACTTCGTCGAAACCGCGTCGCCGGGGTTGATAGGCTTCTTCATCTCCCAAGTGCCATTTTCCGAAGATGCCGGTGGCGTAGCCGGCAGATTGCAACGTCTGCGGCAAGGTTTGGGCCGAGAGATTGAGCCGCTCTCGCTCGAAAATAGTGTGCGAAACGCCCGATCGGAATTCATGCCGGCTGGTCAGAAGCGCCGCGCGCGTGGGAGCGCAGGTCGGGCTAACATGAAAGTCTGTAAACCGGACGCTGCCCGCATGGAGCCGATCGATGTTGGGCGTGCGCAGGATCGGATTCCCATGACAACTCATTTCCCCATAACCCTGATCATCGGTCATGATGACGACGATATTGGGAGGCGGCTGAGGGGCGGGCGCCTTCGGGTTCTGCAGACTTGCCGCGCGACACATTTGCGCCCAGCCAAGCACCCATGTGAGGCAGACAAAAAAGACGGAATGAAACGTCATGTCGGCGAGCCTACCCCAATCTACTCGCGGAGCACGAATTCCTTGGCATTCAGCAAGCCCCATAAAATGTCCTCCCACTTCGGTCGCGCTGGAGTGCCCGACACATGATCCAGCAGCCGCACGGACTCCCGCGGAGTTGGAGCACGGCTCAATGTCGCCCAATACAGGTCGTCGAGACGTTGACCTGGCGGATGACCCGTCAGGCTCTCAGCGCCCAGGCAATTTCCTGGAGCCGAGACAAAATGTTCCATCATCGGCCCGCTGATCAGCTGAAAAACCTGATTCATCGCCGGCTCGCACGATCGCTCGCATTCACTTGTCATTAAACGCGGCGGTTTCCCGAAGCTTAGCAAAAATCGATCCGTATCGGAACTCCCGGAGGATCGCCCGCGCCCGGATTCAGCCAGAACTCCGGGCAACTGGGCTGCGCGGGTCCCGACCGGCAGGCCGGCGATCTCCAGTGAAACCCCCGCCGCCTGTGAAAGACTGTCGAGCAATTGCTCAGCCCCCAGACGGCGAGGCGTGGAATGGGAGTAATTTAGGACATCCTCCTCCCCGATGCAGGCCGGTTGTGCCGCCATCTGATAGGTATGCGATGCCATGATCCTCCGCACAACGTGACGTAAATCGAACCCGGACTGCACAAGTTCCGTCGCGAGCTGTTCCAACAAAGCCGGGTGGGATGCGGGGTTGGTGGACCGAAAATCATCCACCGGATCCACCAGGCCGCGCCCCATCAGGTGATACCAGATACGATTGGCCTGGGCTCGGGCGAAGAGTGGATTTTCCGGAGAAGTCAGCCACGTGGCCAGTTCCCGAAGGGGATCCGCCGTGGCGGGTTCGTCCGCACTCACCTGAAGAGGATCCTGCCGACCGAGCAAACGAGGTTCCGCATTCCGGGCAGTTCGCGGGTTTTTATGCACACCGTCCGGCCTAACATAGATCAACTGCTCGCCAATGAACTCGTGTTTGTCGTTGTCGTCCCGGCGCTGGTTTTCAAGGACTTTATAGTCCACCCGCGCAAACGCCGCCGTCCAGTCGTGGTAGTCATTCTGGGTCCAGCGTTCATACGGATGATTGTGACACTGGGCGCACTGCAACCGGGTTCCCAGAAACACCTGAGCTACCGCCTCCGACCGTTCAATCGGCGTGCGATGGGCCCGGAACCAGTTCGCAGGGGGAACGGCATAGGTGCTGCCACGGGCCGTCATCAACTCCCGCACGAACACATCCAATGGCGTATGATCCGCCACACGGGCCGCCAACCACTCGCGGAATAGCTGGGCTCCCTTCCGATCGAGTGCCCGCTCTTCGAGCCGGAAAAGATCCGCCCACTTGAGCGCCCAGAAATCCGCAAACTCAGGCCGCTCCATCAACCGCTCCACAAGCCGGGCCCGCTTCGCACAATTTTCGTGCTCCACAAATGCCCTTGCCTCCGCCCCGGTCGGAATGACACCCAGCAGGTCCAGGAACGCACGCCGAACGAAAACGGAATCGCTGCAGAGAACCGCTGGATTGAGGCGCAACGATTCGAGTTTACTAAAAATCGGCACATCCACGGAGTTGAGCGGGAAAGGCCGGTTCGATGTGAATTTCTCCCGTTCCGGCAGGAATGCCAAGGTGGCCGGTGCCTGCTGGTCGAGGTATCGGACGAGAACGGTCGTTTCCCCGGCCCGCTTCGCCTGAACCCGTCCCAGCGCTGAGATGCTCACAATCGGATGGGCCGGTTCATATACCGCCATGGGCGTCACGTCCCGGCGGGTGCCGTCTCGAAAATGTGCCACAACGGTCAGCACAACCGTGTCCTCTGGTGCCCGCACAAACTGTTCGCGTGGCTGAACTTCCAAGCGCTCCAGCGGTGCGGCGGTTGCCTGGTCCTGGATCATACCTCCCGCGATCCAATCACGCAATGCCCGGTACTCCCACGATGAACTTTCGAATCGCACGCCCCCTTCATGCGGCACTTGTCCCGTCGGTTTTAACAGGAGAAGGCTTTGGCCGGCGTCCTCCCGGTCAATCCGGCGGCCCGCGAGCTCGCTCACCAAGGTTGTATAATCTCGGTCCGGATCCTCCCCCCGGAGTGACAGCCGAAAGCCGCCCTTTCCATTGCGATTCCCATGACACGCCCCACTGCTGCATCCGCCCTTGGCCAGCACAGCCATGACGTCCCGCCGAAATGAAACCAATCCTGAGTTCGGCTCGACTTGTGTTCCGCGACTCGATGCCGTTCCCGGACAAATCCCCAGCACCCCCATCGCCAAGATGGCAATGACCCCTCGGAGAGAGCGTCCATGCATGGACTTGGCATACCGGTTTCTCCTGCCACCGGCAATTGGTTTTCGAAGGCAGTCGTTGCGTGAATGCGTGCTGAACCTGTCACCGTTCGTTGATGGTTCGTGGCATCATAGCGCCTCCAACAGTTTCCCGATTCCGGCCCACGGCACCACGGTCCCGCGCTCGCGCGTCTGCGCCGTGTCGCCGCCATAAACGAGCCATGGGCGGATAATCGTGTCCGGCGACTGCCGCCGCCAAAAATCCAGTCCGTCGAAAAAATCCGTCGCTACTGTGCGGCCCGCCTTGATCTCGATGGCGTTCCAGGTCGTGCCGCTTTCCACTACCGCATCGACTTCGTGCCCCTCCTTATCGCGCCAGAAATGCACCGCCGGATTCTCGCCACGGTTCGCCTGCTCCTTGGCCAGCTCCGAGACGACCCAATTCTCGAATAACCCGCCCCGCAGCGGGTGCATAGCAAGGTGGCCCGGCTCGCGGATGCCCACCAGCCACGCCGCTAGGCCGGGGTCACAAAAATAGAGCTTCGGCGTCTTGATGACTCGCTTCGAGAGGTTCCCAAAATGTGGACGCACGAGAAACACCAGAAAACTTGCCTGCAACACCGAGAGCCACGCCTCTGCCGTCGGGCGCGAGATGCCCGCGTCCGAGGCCAGACCGGTGAAATTAATGAGCTGTCCCACGCGTCCCGCGCAGAGCTGGATGAACCGCTGGAACGCCGCCAAATCCTGCACCTTCAGCGTCTGCCGCACGTCGCGCTCCAGGTAGGTCGCCACGTAGTTCTTCAGCCACTCCGCCGGCTCCACCGGGCGATCATGCACCGGTGGGAAAAGCCCGCCGCTCAGCAGCGAATCCAGTGTCGCCGGGGCGCGGTCCGCGGCTTGCAGCTCAGGCAGGGAAAAGGGGAGCAGGTGTAGGAGTGACACCCGGCCGGCCAGCGATTGGGTAATGGCTTCCACCAGTCCGAATTGCTGCGACCCCGTGAGGATGAACCGACCCATCCGCCCGTCCGTATCCACCACGCCTTGCAAATAGGAAAAAAGCGACGGGCACCGCTGGATCTCGTCCAACACCGCCCCATCGGGAAATTGCGAGAGAAAGCCACGCGGGTCGTTCGTGGAATACTCTCGGGTATCCGGGTCCTCCAAACTCGCGTAGGGCCGCTTACCGCCGAGAATGCGCGCCAGCGTCGTCTTCCCCGATTGCCGTGGCCCGGTCAAGGCCACGACCGGGAAGCCACGCAGGCTATTGCGGGCGACGGAAAGAAGGCGCCGTTCAATCATCGCCAGTATTTTCCGGGCATATGGCTGATTGTAAAGTCCATATTGCAATCAGCCAGTTCGGCTTCCTGCGCGGGCAAAAGGAGTTTTGCTCACCAATTCTCCTCAACTCTCAGGCCTTACTCCGGGCAAACGAATCAAGGTCCCAAGAAAGAAGAGCCTGATAAAGCTGCGGCAAAGGATTCGAGAGAAAACGAGTCGGATGCGAAGTGGACCGATGGAGTTCAGCATTCAAGAACTGACTCAGATTTTTGTCGCACATCCTCGATGGGGTCGGACAGCGCGCTTGCGGTAGGCACACCTCGACTCCTACCCTCTTCAAATGCGTTATTTCCCGCCGAACCTTGTACATCCGGTCACCGTCCGACCGGTCAGGGCGGCCTTCACTCTGATCGAATTACTCGTGGTGATCGCCATTATCGCCATTTTGGCTGGGATGCTTCTTCCGGCGCTGAGCCGGGCGAAGGGCAAGGCCCTCGGCATCAGTTGCGCGGCGAATTGCAAGCAACTGCAAACCGCCCTGCAGCTTTACACGGACGATCACGCCGACCGGTATGTCAACAACCATGGAGTCGGTCAGACCCGTGCGGAATCAAACACCTGGGCCAACAACATTATCGATTGGAATGACAGCCCTGGGAACACCAACCTAATTCTGCTCACCGCTGCAAAATTCGCCGCCTACCTCGGAAAAACACCCGGCGTGTTTAAGTGTCCCGCGGATCGGTCCCGAGCCGACAACGGACCGAGGATCCGAAGCTATGCCCTTAATTCACTGGTCGGCGACCCGGGCGAACTGACCAACCGGTTCAATCCCTCCTACATTCAGTTCTTCAAGGAAGCCGATGTCCCCAACCCCTCGGGGGTTTTCGCATTTCTCGACGAACATCCGGACACCATCAACGACGGGTTCTTCATGAACCGCCTCGATGAGGAGCCAAAATGGGGCAATCTGCCGGCCTCGTACCACAACGGCTCCGGGATATTCAGCTTCCTGGATGGCCACGTGGAATCCAAACACTGGGTCGTCACGGATCCCGAAGGCACCATTCGCCCGAATATCAAGGGGGGAGCGGGTGGCATTTTCCCGGCAAAACCCACGACGGACTGGGATTGGGTCAAAGAGCGCACGGGCCGGCGGCATTGAACCCCTGCCGATCCTCCGGGACCCCCCCGGTCGCCCTCTTTCCGTCCCGCGCTCTCCGGCGGCTTCCGGCTACTTGCCGCCAAGCAAGTGCTCGATCACCAACTGGTCGAGGTCCTGATAGTTGCGGTCGGCGATCAGTCGTTCCGCCTGCTTTTCCGGGTAACTGCGCGACTTCTCTAGCAGCCGGAGGAAGGTATCGCGTGAATTGGACAAGTGGGCGCTCCACTGCTCCGGCTGCGTGGTCCGAAACGGATGCACGTCGAAGCACACATATTCGCCTTTCTGCCCATATCCATTTCGCTCTAACGCTCGAACCTGATTAAACGCCACCCGCAGATTGCTGCTCCCGAAAGGCTTATCCTGATCAAACTTCAACCCGTTCTGATCATTCAAATGCAATGACCAAAGCTTCCCAAACGCCATCGCGAAGTCGATCTCGTCCGCCGGATCCAACCCCGCCAGGATCGCATGCGCTGACTCGATCAGGCACCCCACCCGCTTCGGATCGCGGGTCAACTGCGCCACCGCCAGTGCATGGCCAATCGTCGGCACATATGCGACGTCCATCGGCTCATTCGGCTTAGGTTCAATGGAAAGCCGGATTTTCTTGTCGTGCCCAAGCATCGCATCCAAGGCCGCCACCAAGAGATCCACACTACGCCGGCCGCTCTTCGACTCGCGAATATAGGTTCCTTCCCGCGCGAGCCAAAGCACCAGGAGATCGGTCCCAAGGACGTTTGCGATGTCAATCGATCGCCGAGACCGGTCAATCGCATACTGCCGGTTCTTGGGGTCATTTGAAGTATACCCGCCATCGACCGTGTTCGGGTGAAACCACAGCCGCGGCGCAACCATCTCGGCGGTGATGCCCTCGCCATCCAGGCGCTTCTTCAATTCCTTCGCCTCCTTCAGCACCTGCGCCCCGCTCTTACCATCGATGTCCGGCACCGCATCGTCGTCATGGAACATCATCGCCTCGAAGCCGATCTTTTTGAGCTCGGCAAGCTTTCGGTCGAAGGAAATCTCCGTCCGGGTTGGCGGTCCATAGGGGTCCTGTCCAGCACTCCAATTCCAGGGGCCGGTGCAAAAGCGGTAGATATTTGATTTGGCCATGATGATGATGTCGGCTGTAAAGGTAGAAATCCTGAAGCCAGTCGCGAGAAAAATCGGCGGGCAGTCTCCGATTGGCTCATACACGCGAGAGATGGGCCGTCATCGACGGGCGCGTCCTGCCGCTTGCCGCTCGCAAATTGCCATTAGCCTCAGAATTGCCTCACACCAAGGCCACGAAGGGAGGGATGCCTTCGGCCTCGCGAGAAATTGGCCATATTTTCACGGTTGTCCCGGAGGGACGAAATGCGCAATCTCGAGACCTCCGAAGGAGCCCAGGCCCGTTTGCTCGAGGAATGTGGGTGATTCTAAAACTCGCGAAGATTTTTGTCTTAGAGCCCGTTTGTGTGCACCTTTTTACGCTTCAACCGTCGCAATCGACGGGCCGCTGATCCAACCACTGCTTTGAAATCCACTTTAAAACTCGGCCTTCGGAAGGCCTTCCACACGTGTCTGGGTATCATTCCACCGACGGAACGAGCGGCCGTGAGCCAATATTTCCATGGCGGGCTCATCCAGGCTCAGCAACGTCTCCTCTCGATGGCATATCAGGAGCGAGTCCGGGCTGGGCTGCCCCTGCCATCCTTTCAAGACGCCGCGTTTCAACAGCTTTCGCAGAACGGTGAAGACGGCATCCTGCTGATGCTCTTCGCCGTGCTCGGCGCCCGCAGCCGGATCGCCGTCGAGATGTGCGTCGAGTCCGGGATCGAATGCAATTCCGCCAACCTCGTGGTCAACCACGGTTGGAGCGCCCTGTTATTTGACGGAGATGAGCGGAAATTGGCCGTGGGGCGGAAGTTCTATTCACGCGTGGCTGGAGTCCGCACGTGCCCGCCGCGTTTGGTACGGGCTTGGATCACCGCCGAGAATGCAAACACGTTAATCGAAGAAAATGGAATCCGAGGTGAAGTCGATCTTCTCTCCTTGGACCTGGATGGCGTCGATTATTGGATCTGGAATGCGATTGCCGTGATCCAGCCGCGGGTGGTGGTCCTCGAATACAACAATCTCTGGAAGGCCGAAGACGCTGTGACGGTTCCCTACCGCGCCGATTTTGCGGCGGAGTTTGGTCCCGACGGTCCCGAATACGCGGGTGCTTCGTTGGCAGCGTTTCAGAAGCTGGCCCTTGCAAAGGGGTACCGATTGGTGGGAATTGACCCGTCGGGCGTAAACGCCTTCTTCCTCAGAAATTCGGAGGGTCTCCAATGGTTTCCTGAAGTCAGCGTGTCGGAATGCCTGACTCATCCTTTTGCCATACGATCCCATAAAGAACGCTGGCCAAGGATTAAGGACAAAGCCTGGCAGCGGGTGTGATGTCGGCAAGTAGTCATCAAGCGACATCATCACAACCGCCTGGTCGCGATTCCGCGTGATCACACGTGGGGCGCGATCGCGGCAGACTTGATCCATTGCGGACGCCAAACCCTCTCGCGCAGCGGTGTAGGTCATCGCCTTCATATGGACAGGAAAATGTCCAGACTTCTATAACTGTCAAAGCGAATTCCGGCTTTCCCCGAGGGTTCATTCCGCGCTCGATCTCTGATTGAAGGACCGTTCCTGCTGTGTCGATCACCGCTCCAGGGTTTTGCTGACGCGGTAAAACTTTCCCCGAGCTCCCCCACTGTCAAATTGGGAAATCCAAGTGTCCGTCGCTTGCATTACACCCGACGGGTCGTCTGCGAACGGTTCGTCCAAACTTGCTGACGATTGGAGTTTATAATAAAAACCGCGCAGAGTGGTGTAACGAATCTCGCAAAGTTCGTCGGACGAAGGACGAATCGTGAGCGATACCGGATGGTTCATGACCGAGCCGTCGAAGTATTGTCGAGCCTGCGCCCAGGCGCCCAGACCACACTGTGCGCCGACGCGGCGTCCGGTAAGATCGTCCGCGGAGACGTGGATCCCGCCCCACAAACGCGAGAGACCCGCCTGGTCCGCAGCGTCAAAGTAAGTTCCCCATTGAAGTTGCACAGTCTGGCTGGGGCCGTATTCGAAGGTCAGGAATTTTCCAGCGGGCGCCGTGAAAGTGCCAATTCCGCCTGGAAAGAATGGCGAACCCGTGATGGCGGCGAGCACTTCCGCGCCAGCCCGGCTAAAGGTACTGTGGTCTGAGATATAGCCCGGAAATGCAGGGGTGACGAAGGTCTTCTTTTGGTAGGGAAACCAGCTCACGGCCATTATCCAGCGCGCGCCGCTGTGCTGGGTCGCCGGGTCCGTAGGTGCGCCCGGCCACGTCCGAATCGCCACCGCCCCAATGGGCAGTCCGACATGACGCTGGCCGGCACGGGTGCTTTCGAGGGTTGTTAATTCGATCAGTCCGACCTTCAGGAGTCCAGCATTGCCCTTTGTGCGTCCCTCATTAACCTCCTTGCAAGCATTATGAACTACGGTGTCTTGTTTGAAAAAATCACCGACGGCGATTTTCCATCGGGCTTTTATCACGCGCATGTTCCGGCGCTGGCTCTGACCACGCACGGCCTCGGTATCGAGGGTGCCCGCGAGGCTGCCCGCGATTTG
The DNA here is from genome assembly GCA_945900455.1 of Akkermansia muciniphila. Taxonomy (GTDB): domain Bacteria; phylum Verrucomicrobiota; class Verrucomicrobiia; order Limisphaerales; family UBA9464; genus SIBK01. The sequence continues at coordinate 19,791 of CAMDJH010000051.1, read as the reverse complement.
CTCCAGCTCTGGCTTGCAGAAAAAAAGGCCAACGGCGAACCAGCCCCGCCCCCGTCCGAGTGTTTCTTTTCCAATATCGAAATCCCTGACCATGCCCTACAAGGCGCGTGACGTTCTGGCGCGGCTGCAACGTGCCGGTTTCCAAATCCGCCGCCAGTCCGGTTCGCACGTCATTCTCCGCCATGCCGATGGCCGCCAAACCTACGTGGCGATGCACACGGGTGATGTTCCGGCGGGCACTTTTCGCAGCATCCTCAAACAGTCGGGGTTGACCGAAGATGAGTTCAAAAACCTTTAACAGCCCGATCTTCTTTCAAAACCCATCGCTGGGACGGTGAAGTGAAGAACTGCGCCAACTGTCTGCTTGAATACGAATCACGGTCTCTGATTCAGTATATCACCATGGCGCGAAGCTTTTCTCCTTCAGTTTGGCTTTTTCGAAGGGCTGGATTTCCGTCCAACGGGCTTCGAGCCAGTATCGCCACCCGACGGCTCCCAACAGTCGTACTCCTCACGCTCGCGGCGTTCCTTCTGACCCCACTGGTTCACGCTTTCGATTTACTCGATATCTCCTCGACGGCTCAGGGCGTCCGCATCGAGTCCAGTGCCAACACCAATTTCTATCACGTCCTCGTTGAAGGGGATGCTGTTTCGCGCATTGACGTGCCGGTCGAGGTTCATCGTCCTCTGCCCGATCGCGATTCGTTCCTCCGCCCCTTTTCTCCCGGCAACAAGGCAACGTTCTATCGTGTCCACCGGTACCACGTGCTCCTTCCGGGCGACCAGGATCGGGACGGCATGGACGATCTTTTCGAGGTCACCTACTCCCCGACCCTGAATCCTCTCGATCCGTCCGATGCGGCGCTGGATCCGGACGGGGATGGAATTCGAAATCGCGAGGAGGCCGTACGGAAGACGAATCCAACCCAGGCCAATCCGGGCGTTGTCCTCGAGTCATCTCCGGCCGAGGGCGAATATGGGGTGGCGGTCACCCGCGAAGCCATCTTCCGATTGAGCAAACCTCTTGAAGCCGGGGTCCAGGTAACGGCCGCAAAACTCTCGGCGAAGGCCAGTGGTCGGACGTTGCTTTCGCGGATCCAAGTCTCCAACGATCGAAAAACGATCACCCTGTTCTTCCCCTTCGAAAACCTTCCCGCCAGTGAGGTGATCGCGATTCGCCTGACGGGTGATGGCCTCAAGGTCCAGGGCGGGACCGACCTCGATGCGAATGATGATGGAAAGCCCGGCGGTGTTCGCACGCTGACATTCCAAACTCTGGGAATTGCGGAGGATCCGGCAACGGGTATCGCCGGCGTCGTCTACGATTCGGAGAAGCGGAACGGAACGAATGTCCCCTTGGCGGGTGTGACAATTACCGTGGACGGGGCGGAGGAAACGTTGCGTGCCACGACCGATTCCCGCGGCCGCTTTACGCTGGCGCCTTGCCCGGCCGGTCGTTTCTTCGTCCACGTAGACGGCCGAACTTCCGTGCGCAGCACCTATCCCGATGGCGATTTCTATCCCTATATCGGGAAGGCGTGGACCGCCCTGGCTGGCACCCGCAATAACCTTGCGACTCCGACCGGCGAGATCTTCCTGCCGCTGATTCGCAAAGGGACTTTGAAAGCCGTTTCGAGCCTGCAGCCAACCACGATTGGATTTCCTCAAGAGGTTTTGCAGGGGAATCCGTCGCTGGCAGGCGTCTCGATCACGGTTCCGCCCAATTCACTTTTCAGCGACAACGGGAACCCTGGCGGCCGGGTGGGTATCGCGCCTGTGCCGCCGGATCGCCTTCCCGAGCCTCTCATGGGCGGCCAGCGGTTTCCTCTGGTCATCACCGTTCAAACGGATGGCGCGTCCAATTTTGATCAGCCGGTCCCAGTCCAGTTCCCCAATTTGCCGGACCCAATGTCCGGGAAGAAACTGCTCCCCGGCGAAAAATCCGCCCTCTGGAGCTTTAACCACGATACCGGACGATGGGAGATGCAGGGAACCGTCACGGTCTCCATTGACGGGCAGTTTCTCGTGTCCGATCCCGGTGTGGGCATCCGCCAACCCGGCTGGCATTCGACCAGCCCCGGATCGCCGCCCGGACCGCCTCCGAATCCGCCCCCGGCGCCTCCTGAAGACGAGACACCGTGTCCGGGGGAGGATGCTTACCCACAGGTCTGGGACTTGTGCGTCGAGATTACGAAATGCGCGGTCAACTTGTCGCGTTCTGCCAAGGAATTGGGCGGAGCCGTCGAGATTATCGAGGGTGCCGGAACGATGGTGAAGGCGGCCGTCGACATGTACACCGCTGGCCAGCAGGCCAAGACGAATATCGTCGCTCTCGCCAAACCCATCATCGATTCGGTCCGCGGACAAAAGGAAATCGCCCAAGGCATCCTGGATGTCGCCAACGGTGGAAACCCGGCATCCGTCGCCATTGACGCCGTCAACTGCATCCTCGGACTGGCAAACAGCGGTGCAGCCCTCGCCTGCGCGCTCGACTGCCGGTCGACGGATCCCGATTGCGTGGCATTCGCCAGCCTGATGAACACGCTGAGTTGGATTTCGGGTGTCACCGAGCTGATCGTGACCGGACAAGGTGCTCTCGATGGATTGTGCCTCGCACTCGACGGGATTTCCGTGCTCCTCGGATTTCCGATCCCGGCGAATGCAACCGACGCCGTTCCTCTGGAATCGCGGCCCGGTCGGCTCGCGGCACCGCCACCCGGGTATCTCGCCCTGTCCGAAAAGCTCCTGAAGGAAGCCATCGCTTTCCAAACGGAATGGAGTAATCGATTGGTCTTCGTGAACCTCGCCGAGGCCAGCATCGGCCCGGCACTGGATAAACTCTCTCAGGACGTCTGGCGTTCGGGTGCGTTCATCGGGGGCCTCGTCGACGTGACTGGTTCCGACGGCTCCGTTTTCAGAGGCCGGATCGGCGAGGACGGCGTTCTTCCCCTCCCGGTCGCGATGAACGGTGTGACCTACTCCGTTCGCATCTACGAAATCACCCAAAAATTAAACGCGGCCTGTCAGTACGTCGGCCCTGTGCCAGGAACCCCGTTCACCGTGCCAACACCCATCCCGGGGTCGGTCCCAGACGCCGACAACTCCAAAGACTCCGACAAAGATGACCTGCCCGACTACGCGGAATCGATCGCCGGCACAAATCCCAACAAAGTAGACACCGATGACGATGGCATCAATGACATCACTGAGCTGACGAGTGGTACCGACCCATTGTCCGCGCAAAACGTCAGTGCCGGAAGCCTGCTCCGCATCGCTTCCCTTGATACGCCAGGGGATGCCCGCGGCATTGCAACGCAGGGCTCGCTCGCCCTCGTGGCCGACGGCCCGGCCGGGCTCAGCGTACTCTCCATTTCAAACGTGACGGCACCGGTCCTCCTCGGGCGGCTCGACACAGATGGCTTTGCCTGGAGCGTGGCAGGGGAAGGGACCCTGTGCGCGATCGCCGACGACACCAACGGCATCGTGATCGTCGACCTGTCGAATCCCTCGACTCCGGTGCGTCGCCAGGTCATCGCAACAACGGATCCGGTGCGAGTCATTGCGGCGAGAGACGGGTACGCGTACGCCGGCATCGGTCCAAATATCGGAATGATCGATCTGTCCAAGGGCGCGCTCGTTCAGAAGATCCCGGTGTCCGCGCCCGTCGATGGATTGGCGTTTTCAGGAAACTATCTTGTCTGCCTCACTGAAGGAACGCTCGAAGTCCGAGACCTGACGCAACCCAGCGTGCCCCTGACGGGTGTACTTCCGCTATCCTTCCAGACTTTTCCGACGTTCAACTCATCGCCGCGTCGCTCCTTGAGCGTCAGCGGTACGCTCGCCTACGTGGGATACCAACTGGGTTACTTTGTCGCCGATCTATCAATCCCGGCATTGCCGCGAGTCATCGGAAAACCGCTGGTGAATCAATCCACCACACACGCGATTCGCGCAGCCGCCGACAACACCCTTCTCACGCTCACCAGCTTCGGGGGCAATCTGACACCCGCGTTCACCACTTACGATTCCTCGCGGCCGACCGACACCGCCGCCTTTCTGTCAACCGTTCCGACCGGCGGTGAAGGACGCGCCATCACCGAGTACCGGGGATTTGCGCTGATCGCATCGGGTACGGCTGGGTTGGGCGTATTTCGCTTCGCGAATCCAGATGACGACAATGGACTGGAAGTGGCGTTGACGCTGAATCCGCCATCTACCATCGAGTCCGGGCGGACGCTCCGACTCATCCCCGAATTTACCGCCACTCGCAGGGTTTCTCGCGTGGAGCTCGTTGCCGACGGAGCGGTTATGGCCACCGCGAACTGCTGGCCCTTTGAGCTCTCGTGGCCGGTCCCCTTTGTTACGTCGAGTCGCACCGAGCAATTGAGAGCCGTCGCCTACGGATTTGGTACAAACTCCGGATCCAGCGTGACGAAGTCCATGACGATTCTGCCGCCGACCACCCAACCGCTCATCGTGGGCGAAAGTCCTGCGCTCGGTTCGACCCAGTCCGTCGTGCGTCGATGGACAATCCACTTCGCGATTGAACTGGATGCCACTCGGGTGACGGCCTCGGAGATTTCGCTAAAATCGCCGGGTCCGGACGGCGTTTCCGGAACCGGTGACGATTTCATCGCGCATCCGGGCGCCGTTCGATTGCTACCGGGCGGCAGAATACTCGAATTGGAAGCCCTTGGGTTCCTTCCAGCGGGACCCCTCGATCTCGAATTGAGTTCGAGGATGCTGACGTCGCCCGGCGGGCCACCGCCGGTGAATCCACTCGTCCGGAGGATCCAGATTGAACAGGCAGCGCCAACCATCCGCTGGATCGCACAACAAGATGGTGCATGGGAAAATCCTGCAAATTGGAACCCAAATCGCGTTCCGGGTCCGGATGACATCGTGCTGGCGGACCTTCCGGGTGCTTCGGTGACCATCTCCCTCGGAGCCACCGCCAATTTTGTTCAGATCAAATCATTGATCTGTCGTGAAAATCTCGATCTCAGCGGCGGCAATCTGACGATCACCGGCCTCCATCAGTCGCTTATCGAGGGAGCCGTGACCACCTCGGGCGACACGAAGCTCCAGGTCACCCATGGCGCATTGGTCGCGATGCCGGGATTGACCCGCGGCGGCGGGAGTTTCGTTGCTGGCGATGGTGGACGATTTGTCATTGACCCGACGGAAGGCGAGTTTGATCTGTCGCAATGGACCCAGCCAGTTCTGACCGCAACGGTACGCTTGGATGCGCGCCCGGGATCCCGAATCTCTGCGCCCCGACTCCAACATCCCGGCGCCGGCCCGGGCAACGGGGCTGTCCTCGCGATCCTGGCGACGGGAGGCATCATCAACCTCGACTCGATGGGGCCCACTCTGGAGCAGTTCGTGGACATCCGGGCGTCCGAATCGGGCGTCGTTTTCCTGCCGCGGCTGGAGATTTTGAACGGAGTCCAAATTCGCACCAGTTTGGTTTCGTTGCAGGCTGGCGGCCGCCTCGAAGCGCCGGAATTGATTTCCGTTTCCCAAGTCCGGGCCTTCGTCGTGGGTGCCGAAGCCGAGTGGTTCGCTCCTAAGTTGGCCCAAATTATCGATACCGAGCTCCGCGTCGAAGGGGGTCTTCGAGAGTACAACTTCAAGTCCTTCGTCAATGCGACTTTCATTGCGAAAGCGGATGCCGTCGTCGCGCTCCCCGCGCTTCTGGAAGTTTCCGGACCCGGTGGCATCACGGTGGAAAGCCGAAGCCGGGCGAACCTACCAGCCCTCCAGAAGCTCAATGGACCTTTCTCGGGAATCTTCCCTGCCAGCTTGAGTCTTCGCGCCGCCTCCGGCAGCCGCCTCGACGTAGCGACGCTGTCCGTGTCACCCGCCGGCCGGATCGTGATTTCTGCCGATGGATCCAACAGTTGGGTCAACCTGCCGGCGCTCACTCGCCTCGACGGTCCGGCATCGGGCTCGCCCGGAGCCGTCGCCGCCAGCAGCGGCGGCATAGTGGACATTCCTAAACTCGTCTCTCTCGCCGGCACGGTGACCACGTTCACCTCCACCGGTCAGGTCCGTTTGTCTCCGGGTGGGATCGAAGTCGGAAAGGATGGAGAAATCGTCCTCGACGATTCAGGCCAACTGCTCGCGGGTCCGGTGACACTCGGAGAAGGCGGCATTCTCCGAGGCGTCGGGACATTGCACAATTCGCTGGTGAATGGAGGGTTCGTTCAGCCCGACCGACCGAATGCCGTCGGGCGTATTGTTATCGATGGAAATTACACGCAAACGTCGAACGGTCGGATCGATGTTGATCTGCACGGAGTCAACGCTGGCCAGTTTGACGTGATTGAAATTACGGGGAGCGCGTCCCTGTCCGGGACGTTGGCAGCGTTCCCAGGCGGAGGATTGAATTACGCGCCGGGCCAGCGATTCGCCATAATGAAGTTTGCCGGACAGACCGGGAATTTTACGGCGTTCACCGGAATGACGCAGGGGGCGGTGACCCTTCAGCCGACGCTGTCATCAATCGGATTCGAGCTCGTCGCGCCGTAATATGAATCTGCTGCTCACGATCACCGCCATTGCCTCGATGCTCGGCACCGTCATAGCGACGTTGGTTATGCTCGTTTTTTGCCTCGCGGCCGGAGCCAATGCGACCGCCGAAAGCATTCACCGGTTAAAAATGATTATGCTCGGTTGCACGCTCGGGTCAGTCCTGTGCCTCGGCGTGGCAATTTGGATGGTGACGCATCAGCGCCCCGGCACCTCGGCCATCGTCGCCATTCTGCCAGCGATCGTAATGGGTGCGACGTTCCTGATTAAGTTAATGAGCTGAGGTGTTTGGCTGATCCTCGCTGCATTCTTATACCTTCTGCCGGATACCCCACACTGCCAACCCGAGCGCCCCAAGACCGATGGCGGAGTAGATCCCAATGGAGCCCCAGAACAGCGCCGGTTCCTGCGATCGGAGTACGGAGCGCTGCTGCGAGGCGCGTTTGCCGGGCAAATACGTCTCTCCCTTCCGTAAGCCGTTGCCCACGAGCCAAGCCATCCCGACCGCGATCCCAAGGACCAACACGACCGCCAGCAGCAAGGCGCGGCGCTGTTGAGGGGTTGCTGACGACGCCGTGACTGGAGACGGTACTTTTTTCCCGACGGCGGCGCCCGCAGTTCCACCGCTGGAATACTCGTAGTCGGGCTCCCGGAATTCGCTCTTGATCCGATCGATGATCTCGTCGCGCCGATGCCGCGCCCATTCGGGGTAGTTTTGCCAGTGCTCCGGCGATGCAAAATAGATCACGTGGTGCGCACGGCCGGTGAGCATCTCGCCATCAATGCCGAGGCGGTGCCACGCGCCATCGATCCATTCTTCGTAATACATCGGATCGCGCCCCTGGTGGCCAAGACGCCATTTCGCCCTCGAAGGATCATCGGATCCAGATGAGTTCATCTCGTCAGTGGATTACCACGCCCCGATCGGTGCCTTTATCCGACGTTCGCGTCGCCCCGTCTCGGGATGGGTGTTCAGCTAAGTATGTCTCGAATGACCCGTGCCTTGTAGACATCCGTCAGACGTTCATCGCGACTGTTGTGGGCGAAGGTAAGCGACTCGTGATCGAGCCCCAACAGGTGCAGAACCGTGGCGTGTAGATCCGCGGTTTGTGTCCGGTTGATAACCGCCCGGTAACCGAAATCATCGGTCGCTCCATAGACTTGCCCACCGCGAACACCACCGCCAGCCAGCCAGATGCTGAACCCGTAAGGGTGATGATCGCGGCCTTCGTTACCATCCGCCTTCTTCCCATTCTGCAGTTGGGCCGTTGGCGTCCGGCCGAATTCGCCTCCCCATTGAATGAGCGTCGAGTCGAGCATTCCGCGCTGCTTGAGGTCGGCCAGGAGTCCGGCGACCGGAAAATCGGTCTGCTCGCAACAGCTACGAACACCGGATGCATTGTTCGAATGCGTGTCCCAGGGTTGGCCCGCCATGAAAATCTGAACGAAGCGGACACCCCGTTCCACCAATCGACGGGCCATCAAGCAACGCTTTCCGTAGGCGCGTGTCTTGTCCCGATCCAAGCCGTACAGGCGCTGGGTCGCCTCACTTTCCTGAGTGATGTCCAGCGCATCCGTGGCACTGAGCTGCATCCGCGCGGCGAGTTCAAAGCTGGCGATCCGCGCATCCAATTCCAGTTCACCGGGATGAGTCTGCCGATGCTGTCGGTTCAACTGGCGCAGGATGTCCAGGCGGCCCTGATCGATCTCGGACGACCGCGCGGTCTTCGGCTGCAAGTGCAGCACCGGCATTCCCTCCGAGCGAATCGGGGTGCCTTGATAGAGCGGTGGCAACCATCCGCTTGACCAGTTTCGAGCACCGTCAACCGGAAGTCTGCCGGGCTCCGGCAAGGCGACATAGGCGGGCAAATTTTGATTTTCCGCCCCCAATCCGAACGCCACCCAAGATCCGATATTCGGCCGGCCCGAAACGGTGAGTCCCGTATTGGCCATCCAGATTGCCTGCTCGTGATTGCGATGTTCGGTAAACATCGAACGAATGACGGCGATGTCGTCGGCGTGTTGCGCGATTCCAGGCAAGATCTCCGAGAACTCCAGACCGCTCTGACCATGCCGGGAAAACTTGAACGGACTGCCCAGCAAGTAGGTCGTCAGATTCTCGTCGTCCGCCACTTCCCTCGGCGGCGGCTGGCCATTGAAGCGCGACAACTCCGGCTTGGGATCGAGCAAATCCATATGGCTGGGGCCACCGTGCATGAACAACTGAATCACCGCCCGGGCCTTCGGCCCGTGATGAGGCACCTTAGGAAGCAGGCTGTGCCCGGCAGCGGCCGTCGCGGCCGTAGCGGCCCGACCCCCACCGCCCAGCAGCGCCAGGGCAACCCCGCCCAAGCCACCACCCAGGCGAGCGAACCCGTCGCGTCGCGAAAAACGCCGATTGCCGAACTCGAATTGCTCGTTCATTTCGATCTCCCCCATCCTGATCTCACCGCTCAATCAATGTAAACAAACTCATTCGCCGCCAACAGCATGTGACAGACGTCGGCCATCGCACCCCGGCGCGCCAGATCCGGCGGTTTGCCCCCCGCAGCATAGCGAGCTTCCTGCTTGGCCGCCAAATCCGTGAAAACCGCCAGTTCCTCGGCGGTTGCGTCACGCGCGAGGGCAATCAAAATAGCGAAACCAACCGGTGCATCGGGTGCTTCTCGCAAAACGCGCACCGCCAATTCCTGGGCGTATGCGACCGTCGCGTCGCTGTTAAGCAAGGTCAGCGCCTGCGTCGATACGGTCGAACGATTGCGCCGCGTACAGTTGATTTCCATCACCGGCTGATCATGGGCGTGCAAAAGCGTCAGCGGATTGCTCCGCATGAGCTGCAGGTAAATGGATCGCCGGCGATCGTTCTGGCTATCCGCCACCGTCACTTCGCCGTCCGGACGTCGCCCCACAGGAATCGCGCTGCCGAAGAATTGCCGGTCGAGCAGGCCCGCCGCGGTCAACATGGCATCTCGCAATGGCTCCGCGTCGACACGCCGTAGCCGTTGCCGCCATAGCCACCGGTTGTCTGGATCAATCTGGCTTGCCTGGGCATGCAGGGCTAAATCGAACGCGGAGCTCTGACGATAGGCAGTCGACGTGAGGATCAGCCGATGGATGTGCTTGATGCTCCAGCCACTTTCCACAAATTCGCGCGCCAGCCAATCGAGCAGTTGCGGATGGCTGGGAAGTGACCCGAGAGCACCGAAATCCTCGGGAGTGGCAACTATGCCCTCGCCAAAATGATGCAACCAAATGCGATTGACCATGACACGCGCGGTCAGCGGGTGATCGGGCTGAGTCAGCCACCGCGCGAACGCCAGTCGCCGTCCGGATGTCTTGGCGTCCGCGGCCGGTGCCTTCCACTGAAAGGCAACCGGCGTTGCGACCAAGGACAAGACGCCCGGCGGAACGGGCTGCCCCGGAGTCAACGGATCGCCACGACGCAAAAGGGGTGTCGTCACGGGTCCCGGCAAGTCGTAGAGCGCGCGTAATTCGTCGAACTGCATCCGCTCCCGATCCTGGGCGGTAACGTCGGCGTTCCGCCGCTCCACCGCCGGCCCATAGTCCGCATAGGATTCGGGCAGAACCTTATCAAGCGTCGTGTCGTCCGGCTGCAGGAGTGGTTGGAATTTTTCGGCCAAGTACTTCTCCACCACCGTGCGCCCCTCCGCGGCCTTGACGATCGCCTGCTTCACGTCTGCGCGAATCGACTCCGGCAGGCCGACCAATCGATCGTCAAAAAGCTTCTGCTTGAATTGAGCTCGCAGATCGGCCAGTTCCTGTTTGAGCTTCGCAATCTCGGAATCAAGCTTGCCGTTGTGCACGTCCGCCGTCTTCTTTTGGGAAGCCGAAGCGACCAGCACCCGACGCTCCATCTGCGGAATCCACTGCTTCGGACGGAGTGCAGCGGTAAAGATCCCCTGCATACGGTAATACTCGACCTGCGGAATCGGATCGAACTTGTGGTTATGGCAACGGGCACACTGCAAGGTCAGTCCCAGGGTCGACGAAGCCACAATCTGAAGCGTGTCGTTGATCGTCGGGTAATAGTACTGCGCATCGGCGTTCTTGATCGTCGAGAAGTCGGGCCGGCTCGAATCCGCCGCACAGCGCAGATAGCCCGTGGCCGTGACGGCCTCAATCACCCCGTCCGGCAACCGATCGAGCTTTTCGTAAACGTTCCAATAGTCGGAGAGTTCGTCGCCCGCCAACTGCTCCTGCAGAAACCGGTCATAGGGCTTGTCGCTGTTGAAGGCATGAATCACATAATCGCGATAGCGAAAGGCGGACGGCAGCGGGCGGTCTTCCGCGAGCACGCCGGCCGAGTCGGCATACCCCGCCAAATCAAGCCAGTGCCGACCCCAGCGTTCCCCGTAATGCGGGCTGGCCAGCAACCGGTCGACCAGCCGCTCGTAAGCGCGTTCATCCCGATCAGCCCGAAACTGCCGTACTTCTTCGGGCGACGGCGGCAGGCCGATCAAGTCGAACGACACCCGGCGCAGCAACACCTCGCGACTCGCCTCGCTCGAGAGATTCAGCCCCTTTGATTCCAGCGCCGAGAGGACAAACGTGTCGATCGCGTTTCGCACGTGGCCCCTCGCCTTAACCGCCGGTTGAGGCGGCCGAACGGGGGGATGAAACGACCAGTGGTCGCGGGTCACGCCACCGGATTTATCCACGATCTCGCCTACGTCGTCATCCTGGGAATCGGCCGCAGTGGCGCCCTCATTGATCCATGAGCGGATGATTCCTTTCTCGTCCGCCGTCAGCGGCGGACCGTCCTTGGGCATCTCATTCGACACCAGTTTCTCCCAAAGCAGACTCGATTCGGCCGCCGCGATTCGAACCGCGGGCCCCGATTTCCCACCGCGCAGGATTTCGCGACGTGTGGTTAAGCGAAGCCCTTTTTTCGGCTCGGCCCCGGCATGACATTTGACGCAATGGGCCTTGAAGATGGGCAGCACTTGCTCTTCAAAACTAATCTTTGGTGGAACCTTTTTCGGCGCTTCCGCGGCGCGGGCGGCGGGCGCTAAACACGCCAGACAAATGAAGAACCATGCGCAAGCCGAGGCGGTCCCACGACGCCCTAAATGGGCAATACGCTGGCTGGTTGGCTGATTCCTTCGGTGCACAGGCTTCTCGATCCGGATCGGAACTCGACGGTGCACTCTCAAGGGCAGGACGCCTAAGGTCAACCGGGAACCCTGATTCGCGGATAGGAATCTGAAGATGAGAGAAAAAGCTCTCTACGGTGCCTTTTTCGCTTGCATATGTTATATATGCTGTATCGAACACGAATGCACCGCGCGCATACCACTCCAGTCCAAGACCGCGTTCGGGGCACTTCCCAACACGGGCACGCAGCGCTATTTCCGCGTAGACGGTGCTTGCCTTGAGAATTGAATTTGTCGCCACCAACTATTGAGGAATGAGAACCACGGATAAACGCCGATAGACGCAGATTCCATGCCCTTTCTATCGGCGTCAATCCGTGTTCATCCGCGGTTCTCCTCTCCTTTATCCGCGGATTTGGGGAGAATGTCCGAGCCCGCCGGCTACCGGAGCATCCCGATGTTGTGAGCGGCGTCTGTGTGGGAGGCCTCTGGCTGTCTCTTGACGCCTGCGGACAAGGTATCAACCGGCAGACCAGAGGTCCGCTCCACAAGATTTCAGGCTGCAAAACTTCTCACAAATTCGGGATGCACGGGCCGGCTACTTGTTCATGGTCCCAATTCATGTCCATTTTTTGGAAAATGTTGCCGCCGATGTACCGGCTCAATGCCCTGTAGATCTTTGGGATCACGGCATACAGGGTCGGGTTTGGCGGATTTTGTTGCTAGGGAAGATCTCGGGTGGAAAACGTGACCTCCCCGGTTCGCCGCCCAGCCCGTAACTGTAGCCGGTATTTGACCCCCGCCTGCAAGGGCTCCGGGCCACTGCGGCCGGGCGCAGGTTTCATCCACGGAACCGACATTCCATAAACGATAAACTTCGATGGAAACGAACGCACCCACCCCCCCTTTAAGTGCCACAGTATCCGTCTGCCCTTCGCCGTTTCCTCAGTCACGAGCACAGAGCTCAAACGGTAACGGGCATCCAGGGAGAATACCACCGGACATACTCCGTTGGTGGCTGTCGAAGCCAGGCCGGCGCTCCTGGATTGTGTGATAATGCGTGTTGCCCGTACCGATGGGATGATTCCAATCGGGGTCGGACTCAGCCAGTCCGTGAAAAAAAACACGTACAGCGGAATCAATCCAAGAAACAGCCATAGCAGTTTCCTTCGCCGGGAGATGTCTGGCGCCGAGGCTGCTGGGAGTTGATATCGCTTCTGAAAAGTCATGATGAATTGGAATGGATCGACCGAGATGGAGACCCGTTCTCGATCTTGCCCGCGTTTCGGAGGTGGGGGTCATTCACTGATGACGGGATTATTCCTCGTTTCGGGTGTCACCGCCCAGAGATTGATCGGGGAAAGGGTCTGTCCAAACCGGAAATACTGCATGCTGCCATCAATCATCGCGTAGTTTGAACCGCCACCACGGCCCGTCCGCAGCGCGTTTCCATGGCGGTTTTGGCGCAATTGAGCGATATCGTCGAATTGGTCGAAGTCCATGTGAAAATGGAATGAAAAATCGTCCTTCTCGCCGAAGAGACACGTCGCCGACGGCTCGGCAATGTCCGAATCGCGGATGCTCAGGAGATTGGATCCGGTGGATCGAAACCCGGTCCACTGTTCCGGCGGCACGATCTTCTGAAAGTAATCATTCCAGCCGTTGATCAGATAGCTGCGCCTCGCGAATTCCGCTGGATGGGTTTCCACGGTACCAAGGCTGGCACCGGGAGTCGATCCCCGCGGATCGCTCGGGCAACGGAAGATTGCGATGTTTGTCGACTTGGAACCGGGAAAAAGCAGAGGAAAAAGGACACTCGGCCAACGATTCGTCTGCACCCGCGGAATAAAGCGCCCTTGGTTATCATCGACATAAAGCCGCACGGCCATGCCGAGCTGCCGTTCATTGCTCATGCATGAGATCTTTTGCGCAGCGCTTTTGGCCCGACCCAGGGCCGGCATCAGCATCGACATCAAAATACTGATGATTCCGATCACAACCAGCAATTCGATGAGCGTAAAGCCATGCGAGTTTTGACGGCCACGTCCCGAAGAATGCGATTTTTTGCACATGCAATTCATAAGACCCTAGAAGGCGTATCATTGTTACGAGAATCGAAAGAGGCTTCGGAATCGAATCGCGTAACAATCTCTCCTGAAATAGGTTGTATGACAATTGATCGCCAAACACGTTTGACGAACGATCAGAAGTCTTGCCATCTCCACATATCCGTGGAAGGGTCTGATTTGAAGTGTGTCGAAGATGGATAAAACAAATTGCAAAAAAACGTTGACCCTCACTGGGTCCTGTGGCAAAACAACCGCACACACGGAAACAAACTAAACAACTTATGAGCACCAAAGCGTATCTTTCCGCTATCGTTCTCGCGATCTCCGGCACTGCTTTTGCAGCTGACGTATTTTCCGCGAACATTGTCGGTTACATCACGGTGACGGCCCCCAAGGGTCTCTTCACCATCATCGCCAACCAGCTGGATAACGGTAAGGGCAACAAGGTTGCCGACCTTATTCCGTCGGCCTTGAACGGAACCGTACTCTACAAGTACGGGGCTGCCGGCTACGAACTAAACACCGCTGAGACAATCGGTGCTGTGACCACGTGGGATGATCCCGCGGCGACCCTGAAGCCCGGCGAGGCCTGCTTCGTGCTTAGTCCGAACGGAGCTCAGAGCTTTACGTTTGCTGGTGATGTCAAGGGAATCAACGGAGAAAGTTCCTTCGCTCCGACTCTCGTCAAGAAAGCGTTCACCTTGGTTAGCTCGGTCGTTCCGGTTGACACCAAGGCGAAAGACCTTGGTCTTCCGCTCGTGAACGGTGATGTTATCTATACCTATGTCAATCCGGGTGGGTATGTCTTGAATACCTTTGAGGCGGGAGTTGGGCTAGATAGTCCCGACGATCTCATCAAAGTCGGCCAGGGTTTCTTCGTCAATTCTGCCGCGGATGCGAACAGGGTTTGGAACCGTGTTTTCAACGTCAACTAAAAAAATCAGACAGGAATAAAACATGAACAAAGTAATTATCGTTTCCCTCACGCTGGCCTCTGTGGCTTCCGCGTTTGGCCAGGGCGCACTCCAGGTGGATAGCCTAGTCGGTAGTGTCATCAAAATCCAGCATGCGGATGGCGCTGATTTGCTGTCCGGTTCCGCGCAGGTTTACCGTTTCGATGCGACCAAGCCCTCCGGCGTTGGCGCCACCATTGGTGGTGTTGCTGCTATCAGCGCTAGCGGTCGATTCCGGCTGACGGGTGCTACCACGATTGATGGAGTGGCGCCCGGCAACACGCTTGGACTTATTGTACAGGCCTGGGATGGTGGTGCTACCTTCGCTACCGCCACCGAGAATGGCACGTCCAAAAATTGGACCTCCAAGCCGCTCGGTGGTACCGATGCTGGTGGTAACTTGGTGTTCACCCCGAAGCTCGACGGATTCGAATCCTTCAAGTTGTCGAAGACATCTGTGACTGGGCCGACCTCGGGCACGACCTCGGGCACGACCTCGGGCACGACCAGCGGAACGAATGTGATTCCTGAGCCCTCCACGATCGCTCTTGGCGTTCTGGGTGCTGCGGCTTTGGTTCTCCGCCGCCGCAAGTAATTGCAAGAATCTTCAGAGGCCGCTTCACGTGAGTGAGGCGGCCTTTTTTCTATATTTGACAACGGGCCCTTCCGTTGACTAGATCGGGGACATCAATGGCGTGTTCGTCTATCGGTTAGGACACGGCCCTCTCAAGGCTGAAAGACGGGTTCGATTCCCGTACGCGCTACCAATAACACTTAACATTTTAATGTTAAGTCGATTACAAAAGATAAATGTTCCGTAAAAGCCCAAAATGGGAATAAAAACGGGAATGGCGACCTCGGATTTTGGATCGATGACGCCCTGATCCGCGCTCTGTCTCAGCGAGTTCCGCACTCGCCAAATTCCCTTCTCACTGAGAATCCCCGCCCGAATGCCCACTGATCGATTCTCTCCCCGAGAATTGAGATTTTCAGACGCGATCTCGTGAGGTCAAAAAACTCGAACCTGCCAATATTCAATGATTTGCAGGGCGATCAGAAGATTGCTCTCAGGCGAATGGCTCGGTTAAGTCTCTGCGATGAATTGGAAACGAATGCTGGCGACCCTCTCCGGTTCGGTGGATCAGGAACTCCTCCTGCGCAACGAGTATCTGGTGACGGAGAATTCGATTCGATCCGTAAAGACCGAGCTCCTGTCGGAAATGATTCTTTTCGGAGAAAGCTCTCTCCGCCACTTCCTTGAAGATTACGTGAATCATTTCCACGCGGAGCGAAATCACCCAGGCAAGGGCAACGTGATCCTGTTTCCCGCGCCCGCGGATCGGATCGGTGAAAGGGCAGGGGACATCCAGACTCGCGAGCGCCTCGGCGGCCTCCTGAAATTCTACTACCGAGAGGCCGCATGAGTTTTTTGACCATACGACGGTCAGGGGTTTGTCATCGGGGTCGATATCGTTGGCGGTCACGGCGATCGTGACGTTGGTCCCTGGGACCATCGTTGCCTTGTCGGGATTCAATTTCGGATTGCCGGAGCCCGCCGTGAATTCGGGATCGATGGTTCCTGTGATGCCGCTCTTGAACTTCTGCCAGGCGCGTCGGTCTCCGCCGCTGTAGAATTCCGCCGGGAGTGGTTCGGGTAGGCTCATGGGAATTCCGTTTCGGCGGCAGATATCCCGGACCAGCAAGGCGGCCTTGGCTTCCTGGATGGGCGTGAACCAATTGGCGTTGAGCCGGTGGCCGGTCCCGGGCTTGCCATCCGGTCGATCGTTCTTGGGCTCGAAGTCGTCGACGAGTTCGATGCCAATGCTATAGGGGTTTGCATTGGTTTGTTCCACGCCGGCGAAATGCCCGGCATTGGCAGCGTGGTTGGCCACGTCCTTTTCCTGCAAGACCTGGATGACCTGGCCGTCGCGCGTCACGAGGTAGTGGATGCTCTTCTCGCTCTTGTCTGCGAGTGCGATGAGGCTGTTCACCTTGTTCCCCACGGGGGCATGCAGGATGAGCTGATTCGTCGCCTTTCTCCTGCTATTGCCGGGTACTCCTGGCATTACATACTCCACCAGCGGGGAGTCGGGATCAAACCGGTCCCGGGCATTGACCTTCGCCGCAAACGCCGCACGAGTCTTCTTTACCGCGGGACTTAGGTTGGCGGCGGTCGGCGGGAGCATGCTCATCCGGTTTCGTGACGCCTTCAGAATGGCCTGGACCCCGCCGTCCGTGGCGGCCCAAAAGGCGATGATTCCGTTGGTATTGACTGCGTCGGCGACGGCCAGACCTCGGAGCCTTCCAAAGCCGGTCACCAGATCACCCCGGTCGCCCGCTCCTGCGCGTGCGACCCGTATGGGCCCCTCCACACCCACCACGGTCTGCGCCGTCCCGAGTTCATTGAATTGGATGAGGTTTAGCCGACTGCTGAAGATTGCCGCCGTACCGCCGTCCACGGAGTCTGTGCCCGAATAGACAATGGTGGCATACCCCCCCCCTTTTCGGGGTTCGCGAAGACCCGAATAGATGAGACACTGATTCGAGAGTCAGGGTCAATCGCGGCGATGTTCCAGTCGGCCTCGTCGTCCAAGTTAAGATCCGGTCCCGTGACGTTCGCGTCCCCGGGAAGTCGGCGTACGCCCGGCGCCATGGCCCCGCCGCCGTTCGGGTTCTCGCCCGCAATCCGGACCAGGTACTGTCGATCACCCACGAAAACGAACGCGAATACGCCGGGACCTGCGCTCAGCGGGATTGGCACGACACCCTGGTTCGCCGTCGTCCAATGCCCTGCCCCTGCGGCGGTCAAGTCGCCGTGAAAGGCGATGATTCGGCCGTCGTCCGAGATACTGGGAGCCGCCCCGGCAGCACGGAAGCCTGCGGTATCGCCGGCCACCATGACGGGGGGATGGCTCTTTTGATAAAGCAAGATGGGGACCATTGCAGTCGTGCCAGCGCGGGCGACGACCTTGCCATCGTCCGAAATCGAAGATCGGATCTGGAGCGCGCTGCCGGGCAGTTCCTGGAGAGCGATTGTCTCGCCATCGGCTGTGTACATCAGCCGGGTCATCAGGTTGTTTGCCGTTCCGCCCGTTGCCATGAAGGCAACAGCCCCCCGGTTATTGAGGCTTGGCAGACCGACCACATCCAGGGGGAGCGGCCGGGTCACGAAGGTCACGAGTTGAAGATTAAAGAAGTCGATCTGTCCAAGCACGGGAATGGAATCGAACAAGTTCACGGTCACGATCTTCGTCTGCAATTCAGTGCCGGCCTCGGCAACTTTGACGAAGGTTCCGTCCAGGTGCCACAGGCGGACGAACGTCTTGAAATTGCCTCCCGCGGATCCGATGTCCTGCGCCGCGACGTGTCCGGCATTGTTCAACTGGAGGAATTGGGAGTAGTTCCGTACGAAGGGCAATGCAAACGTGCTGGCGTCGTCGATCATGTCAGCGATTCCGTCGATGATGCTGCGGCCGTTCGTCCGACAAAAGCAACCTGCCCCGATTCGTTGATCGAAGGCTGTCGCTCAAAGCCGCCGGCGTAACGGGAGTCTGTGCTTTGCGCGATAATTCTGAATGAATAGAACGAGTTGATCGGTGTCACCCAATCTGAAACGGCTGCGGCGGCAGGGCATTCCAGCCACGCCAGGATTAACACCCCAACGAGCCATGGTCTCGCGAGCCAGGTTGAGCCTCTCGATGGCGGTCGTTTACGGACGTCGTGGGCGTCGGAGACCGGCCTTCGCGAGCGTGCATTTGAGTGGGAATGCATGGGCAATGTTGAGATGAATGATAACTCTAATAACCGCGTATTGGACTTGAACCTACCGCTCGATCCACAACGTACCGTCCCGCACCTGGGTTGAGTAGGCCCGTACCGGTCGACCCGGATTGCTCTTGCACACCCCCGTTCGCACATCGAACGCCCAGCCGTGGATCGGACAGTACACCTCGCACCCTTCAATATATCCCGCCCCCAAGGGCCCGCCCCGGTGTGGACACGAGTCATCAATAACATGAAATGCGCCGTCACAATTGAAGACCGCGTAGCGTCGGCTCTCGACTTCAATCGTTCGACCCGTACCCACCGCAATAGCCCCAACCTCAATCAGCGCAAGGGGTTGAGGCCGAAAGAGGGGAAAATGGAGGCTGATGGAGGTGTTTTTGGCAAGATTGAGACGCGATGGTGAGTACTGATCGTGTTCAAGATCAGTCGGTTATCACGTTCTAGTAGTCAGGTGGGGAATCAGGCTAGAGGCAAGAGGCTGGAGGCTGGAGCGAAGGGCTGCAGCCTGCAACCTCCGGCCTATAGCCCAAAGCCTGACTCCGGCTGGCGGGAATTCAAACGTACCCACACCGAGGTTTTGGCTGCCGTGGATTTCTTCACCGCCGAAGTTTGGACCTCCGCCGGGCTGATCACGTATTACGTGAATCACTTCCACGCGGAACGAAATCACCAAGGCAAGGGCAACGTGATCCTGTTTCCAGCGCCCGAGGATCGGATCGGTGAAATGGCAGGGGATCTCCAGACTCGCGAACGCCTGGGAGGCCTCCTGAAATTCTACTACCGAGAGGCCGCATGAGTTTTTTGACCATACGGGCGTTTCTATCGGCGCAAGAAGGCGCACTTGGGAGCGCCCAAAGCGATCACCGCCACGGCGCCTAAACTGGTCTGTGTCGTCTATTACCTGCTGAAATATCAAGAGAACTATGTGCCGCTGGACGTTACGATCTATGAACGGAACGCGGCTCAAGCCCGGTTACGCCGAGTACAACGCGAGGCTACCGAGCTCGGGTTCGAACTCGTTGAAAAACAACAGACTGCCTAGGTAGTTATTTGGAAGCATTCGATTTTGATCCGCGCCATTCTCATAAAGCCTCTCTCCAACAAGTTTCAATTTAACCCGTACCAAAGCGTGGGCTGAATGTTAACAATATTGAACTTGTCACTTTTTCTTGGTATGGAGTCGCCGGATAAAAACCGTTCACTTTAAGAAGCATGCGCCTGGCCCCAGGAGCTATCTGGAGAAAGACGAGATGAAGGCACTGCTGGGGGCACCCGATCAGCAGGCGGGGCAAGGCTTTCGCGATTACGCCATACTGCTTTTCCTCTACAATACCG
>CAMDJH010000050.1 GCA_945900455.1 Akkermansia muciniphila | reverse complement strand
CCAAAGTCGCGCCCTTGCATTCTGCTCGGCAGCACCATTGGCCGCGGAGCGTTTCAGAAATCGAAATCAGAGTCCCGGGAAAAATGAAGAATTCTTCCGTTCAACAATCGCTGACTCGAAAACCACCGTTTCCGTGAGATGCACCCCATGTTCATGGGCTGCAAAGAAAAGCCGTGCTGAAAATCGACGGACGAGATATGGAGCCGATAGACTGCGCCGGCGCGCAGCTTGAGGATGGGAAACCATAAGTATTGTTTGGCGATCAAATAGACGTCGCCGGGCGGCGCGGGGACGATCGGGGCGAGGCCTTCTTCGAGCAGCGACTCGGTGCCCGTATTGGCCAGGATGAATCTCTCCGTGCGCCGGGTGAAGTCGGCGGGTTTCACCGAATAGGATTCCCCGGAGCTGTTCTGTTTTCCCTTGAAGTGCCAGTAGGGCATCATCAGGGACATGACCATGCACCAACAGAGTGCTAGGCCGATCCAGATGCGCTCGTTGCCGGTGGGCGCTTTGAACCAGTCCGGCGCGGGACATTCGATGCTACTGCGGGAGGGTTGACTCATAAAGGGTCCTCAGGTTGGCATTCACGGAAGAGCCGCCGGTTTGACCAGAAGGATTTCGATCCAGCCCCACACGGTGTACGATAGAAACGGGATCAATATTCCCAGCGCCAGTAGCAGCCAGGCGTTGTCCATCAACTTCTGTATCGGGTGCTTATTATCTGGATCGTTCATACATTGCTCCTTGCCATGGATTTCAGTTCAAGTTGGGGAATGCCCGCGGAAATTCGCGACTGTGCCGCCGACACCATCAGCACGAGAAATAGCAACCCTCCGCCCACAGCGATCAATCCGCCCACGCCCATCACGCCCAGACCGATCAATTCGCCCGCCGACCGGAGGTGCTGTTCGACCCCGTACGCCTTGCGGCTCAGGCCGTGCATGCCGCCCAGTGCAAAACCGACGGCAAAAATTACCTGGCCAAAACCGAAGAGGCAGATCTGCCACGGAATCAACCGGGGCAGACGCGTCCCCGGCAGGGTGAAGCCGAGCGGTTCGAGAAGGCGGTAGGTGATAGCCATGAATGCGACCGTGACCGCGCCAATCGAGGCATGATAGTGCGCTGGAATCATCGTGTTGGAATTCCGGATGACCGATCCCATCAGGAAGCCCGTAATCGTGAGCGCCGCGCTCGCGGCAAACCCGACCAGACGGGGATCCTGCAACTGTGGTTTCCCGATGACCCCATCACGCCACGCTTTCCGGAGGCGTTGGAGGCAAATCGCAAGGATGATGACCACCACGGGGGCGATGCCAAATTGCATGAGCCGGGTGAATCCGAGACGGTAGGTTGGTGCAACCGTTCCGTTTAGCGTGAGCAGAGGTCCAATCAGATGGGGTGCGAGTAGGATCGCAAACAGCACCCGTGCCGTCCGGGCCGACAGGGTCGCAGACTGCAGGAGTGACGAGAGCAACAAAAGCCACACCGCAAGCATTGCGGCCACGTTCGCCACCTGAAGGACATGCCCGCCGCCCCAGAACACGAGCTCGTAGTAAACTTTGGCTTCCAGTTCGCGGGGTGTCGCCGCCCAGGAAACCAGAAAGGTGGTCATGGCCACGACGTAGGCCAGCGCCGTGGTCTTCAATGCGGTCGCGACATCCGGTGTGACTCGAAATGGATCCCAAGCCGAACGGGGAATCGTTTGAGCAACCTCCGGCGGACGGACGAACAAACGCTCATTCAGGAAGCACAAAAGCAGTCCGCCGAAGAACAACGACACTCCCGCAACGTACACCGGATTATCGATGATCGGCACGTAGTTGGCGAGTACCGGCGCGGTCCGCGGAATCAGGGTTCCGGCCACCATCGTCAGCACCCCGGCGAAGGCAATGGCAAAGCCGGCTCGATACATCGCGTGGCTGGACTGTTCTCCGGGCAATAACGAATAGAGCGCCGCCGCAAACGAGAAGAACCAGACGATTAGGGCCAGATCGACGTGTAGTACCAAGCAGCGCTTAAAGAATAATGGATCACTTACCCACGTCGAGAAAACCGGCATCCGGCCGACGATCAGCAGCAGGGAAAAACAGCCCGCGAGCAGCAAACTCCCAATGGCCAGGCTGAGCGCCCGACGGGTCAGCGAATAGTCAACCCAGAGCGACGGTGAATGCTGCTCGTCGCATGCCGCGGCAGATCGCGGCGCCGGCGCAACTCCGCCGGATTTGTCCGTTTCGAAACGGGGTCGGATGGGTGGGTTGATCGTCATCACAAGAAGTTCTTTCTTGTGGGCACACTGGCACCGGCGAGATCGCGGTACTTTGACTTCGGTCAAAACAACCGGCTCCCCAGGACCATTCCTTGACTTGAATCAAATGCCCGAGTGTTTCGGGGGGGGCGGGTGAATCTACAATGGACTCGAGGGTATGGACTCGGGGGGAGAAACGGCCGGCGCGGAAGGTGCCTTTGGAGTTGGATTCGGCGCATGGGCCATGAAGTAGAGCACCGGCACGGCCATGCGGCTAATGAGGAGTGAAGCGATCTCGCCAGCCATCAAGGCAATGGCGAGTCCCTGAAAGATGGGGTCGGCGAGGATGACACCCGCTCCCACGACGACGGCCATCGCGGTGAGCAGCATCGGGCGGAAGCGAACGGCGCCCGCATCCACCACGGCATCGGCTAGGGGCATGCCTTCCTGCAGGCGTTGCTCGATGAAGTCCACGAGGATGATGGAGTTTCGGACGACAATGCCGGCGCCGGCCATGAAGCCAATCATCGACGTGGCGGAGAAGAACGCGCCCATCACTCCGTGCGCGGGCAGGATGCCGACCAGTGAAAACGGAATCGCGGCCATCACAATTAGCGGAGTGAGGAAGGAACGAAACCAGCCGACCATGAGGATGAAGATCAGCACCAGGACGGCGGCGAACGCGGTACCGAGATCACGAAACACTTCGAGAGTGATATGCCATTCGCCGTCCCATTTCATCGACGGAACATTGTCGGTGAAGGGTTGGGCGGCATTATAGATTTCGAGCCTTGCGCCCGAGCCGCCGAACTCGCGCGTATCGAGGGTGCGAAGCGCCTTGTTCATTTGCAGGATTGCGTAAACGGGACTCTCCACGACACCAGCCACGTCGCCGATGACGTACGTCACGGGGATCAGGTTCTTGTGGTAGATGCTCTTGTCGGCGGTAGTTTTTTCAACATTGACGAGTTCTCGAAGCGGCACGAGTGGAGCGGACGGATCGGTTGCGGAGCGGACGCGCAAGGCGAGCAATTCATCGGGAGTGGTGCGGCTGTCGCGCGAAAGTTGGAGAACGATTTCCACGTCTTCCTTGTCGCGTGGGACATGGAGCAAGTCGACGGGCAGTCCCCCCACGGTGATCCGTAATGTTTCAGAAATCGTTGCCGTGCTGACCCCACTCAGTGCGGCTTTTTCTCGATCAATCACGAAGCGGGCTTTTGGCTGATCCGCTTCCATATACCAATCCGTGTCCACCACGCCGGGCGTGTTCTTGAACACGGCGATCACCTGGTTGGCCAATGCCAGGCGGCTCTCCTCGGTCGGACCGTAGACCTCCGCCACGAGGGTTTGCAGTACCGGAGGGCCGGGCGGCACTTCGGCCACGGCGACGCGCGCTCCGTATCGCGACGCGATTTCGGTGACGCGGGGACGAATCCGCTTGGCGATAGCGTGACTCTGGGCCTTGCGCTCGCCCTTTGCGAGAAGGTTGATTTGCAGGTCGGCGATGTTGGGGCCCCGTCGCATGAAGTAGTGGCGCACCAAGCCATTGAAATTGAAGGGTGCTGAGACTCCCGCGTAAATCCCATAGTCCGTTACCTCCGGTTCGACGCGCACGGCGGCGGCGATCTCCCGGGCGCACTGGGCGGTCCGTTCGAGCGCGCTGCCTTCCGGCATATTCAGTATGATTTGAAACTCCGACTTGTTGTCGAACGGCAGCATCTTGACTTTCACCCAGCCGATGCCCATGAACGCCATCGCACCGAGCAGCAGGCCGACGATACTCGCGAGAAATAGATAGCGCCATTTCCGGTCTGCGATCATCGGCCCCATGACGCGGCGATAGAGACGGGTAAAAAAATCTTCCTCGTGTTCAAACCGGGAGTGAGATTCGCTGTCCGGGGTGACAATCTCCGCTCCTTGAACCGCGCCCGGAGTCTGGGATGAATATTTTTGGCCCCAGCGCAGGATGCGGATCGACGCCCACGGTGTCACGATGAAGGCGATCGCCAGCGAGAAAAGCATCGCCGCGCCCGCCCCGACGGGGATGGGCCGCATGTAAGGTCCCATGAGTCCACCCACGAAGCCCATGGGCAAAACCGCGGCGATGACCGCAAACGTCGCGAGAATGGTTGGGTTACCAACTTCATTCACGGCTTCTACTGCGATAACCGACGCGTTGCGGCCCTTGTTTTGCGGCAGGTGTAAATGCCGCACGATGTTCTCGACCACCACGATTGCGTCGTCCACCAGGATTCCGATGGAGAAAATCAGCGCGAACAGGGTAATGCGGTTGAGCGTGTAGCCGTAGAGATAGAAAACCAGCAGGGTCAGAGCGAGAGTTGATGGAATCGCAAGGGCCACAATTCCCGATTCACGCCAGCCCAGCGTCAGCAGGATCAGGAGAGAAACGCCGAAGACCGCGATGCCCATGTGGAGGAGGAGTTCGTTCGATTTCTCCGCTGCCGTTTCGCCGTAATTGCGCGTGATGGAGATTTCCACGTCGTTCGGGAGGACGCGACCCCTCAGGGTATCCAATTTCCGCAAGACGTCGTGGGCGACCGAGATGGCATTGGCACCTGGGCGCTTGGCAATGCTGAGCGTTACCGCGGGCTGTTCCTGGGCGGTCGCGGACTTTGCCATGCCGGACCCGAAGAACACGTATTGCAACGACTCGGCGGCGCCATCCTTGATTTCCGCCACGTCGCGCAGATAGACCGGCTTACTATCAAACACGCCGACGACCACGTTGCGCACGTCCTGCGCGGTGGTTAGAAATCCTCCGGTTTCAACGAGCGTCTCCTGATTGTTTCGAGTCAATCCACCGGCGAGGGTTTGCCGATTGGCTTGAGTGACCATGGGGACGATTTCTGTCGCGCTGAGATTGCGTGAAGCGAGGCGGAGCGGATCCAGCAGCACGCGCAATTGTCTTCGCGCGCCGCCGATGATCGTGGTTTCGGCGACCAACGGGACTTGTTTCAGGGCGTCGTCTGCTTGCGCCACGAACCGCCGCAGTGCGAGGTGGTCATAGTGGGCACTATGAAATGTCAGGGCCAAGATGGGCACGTCATCAATGGACTTCAGCTTGATGAGAGGTTGAGTCACCCCGTGCGGTATGCGATCGAAGTTGGATTGCAGTTTCTGGTTGAGCTTCACCAGGCTCTTTTCAACATCCTCGCCCACTTTAAAGCGCACAATCGCCAAGCTCTCGCCGGGGCGTGAGGTCGAGTAGATGTACTCAACGCCGGGAATTTCCCAGAGCAATTTCTCCATCGGCCGCGTGGCGCGCTCCTCGACTTCCTTGGCACTGAAACCCGGCAGGGCCACCAGCACATCGATCATGGGGACCTTGATTTGGGGCTCTTCCTCGCGCGGAAGCATCCAGATCGCCGCCGCTCCCAGCAGCACGGACGTGAGGACCACGAGCGGCGTGAGCTTCGAGTCGATGAAGGCTTGGGCGATGCGGCCCGCCAATCCGATGTCGGCCCGCAAGCTTTGGACAACGGTCTTCACTTCGCCTCCACGGATTGTCCATCCGACAAGGCCGTCATGCCGTCAACCACCACGATGTCCCCCGCGTCCAGTCCGGAAAGTATCTCCACGGCATCTCCAACGTGTTTGCCCGTTGTCACGAGATGAAATTGCGCGTGCTGATTCACGACCACGAAAACAATTTCCAACTGCCCGCGGTGCACGACCGCGGCCGCGGGCACTCGCACCGAATGGGTGGTTCCGACCGGCACACGCAGCCGTCCGAATTGACCGGAACTCAAGCCCGGCTGATCCGGCAAATCGATTTGGACTCGAAAGGTGCGACTGGTGGCGTCGGCGGAGGGGGCGATTTCACTCACTGTGCCCGTCAACTCGCGGGTCACGCCATCCACACGGGCGGTGAGACGCGCACCGTGTTGAACCTGGGAAAGGATCGCCTGCGGTACATCGGCTTCCAGTTGCAGTGCCGACGGATCCTCGATGGAAATCAAAGGCTTTCCCGGCAGGGCGAGGTCGCCAACCTCGGCCCACTTTCGGGTCACCACACCGTCAAATGGCGCGGAAATATCGACATAACTCATCATCGCCTTTGCCTCCGCGGCGCCACCCAGGGCGCCACGATGGCGCGCCTCCGCGGCATCATATTCGGCCCGAGGGATGGCTTGTTGTTCGAAGAGCGATGCGACCCGTTTCCAGTCGCGCTCGGCTTGTTGGAGCGACGTTTCGGCTTGATCAAGACGGGCGGCAATTTCGGCGGCATCGAGACGCACGACCCGTTCGCCGGCTTTGATTCGCTGCCCCAAAACGACTGGCAACGACGCGATGCGCCCGCTCAGTTTCGCTTCGAGTGTCGCGTGCCGTTTGGCCCGGACCGTGCCGAGGACTTCCTCGATAACAGTCTGCGGCGAGCTCTCAACGGATTGCACACGCACCTTCATGGAGGGAAGGCTCGAGGACTTGCCCGGTGAAGACTCCGGTTTCGCGCCGCACGCGGAAAAAAAGAGCGTGGCGGCGAATGCCATCGAGAGGGAGGCCACGAAGCGGCACGAGGCCTTTTGAACAGGCGATCTCATCGGCTCGGAGTGATATTGGCTACGAGCACGGTGTCGAAGGCGCGCACGCCGTCGACACCCGGCACGGTGCGGCAAGACTAGGAACGGCTACTTGGCGGCGTCCCGCCCACGCCCAGTTTCTGCAAGATTATCTCCAACGGGCAGAAGCACGTGAGCGAGGATTGGAAGAGGTTGAACCCGACAAAAACAGTGAACCAAAGCCAGTTCGGGCTGTGAAAGCGCGCGAGCAAGAGACTCAACAGAATAAATAAGCCCGCGAAAAGGCGGATGTATCGTTCGAGTGTCATCGGGAATCAAAATCGGCTCAGGCGGTGAATCCGAATCGAAACTTTTCCTCTTCGCCCTTGATGCCAAGCGACGCGCAAATGTGTTTTGAAGCCAACATCCCCGCTGCCGTCTTGATGATGCGATCGAATTCGCGCTTGGGCAGATCCACCCCTTCGTGTTTGACGGCCTGGATGGAGTAGCCTCGCTCCAACAACTCCTGGACAAACTCTTCGCACGTGATCGGATCGTCGGTGGAGAAGTGATTGGACTGCACGTGCCGCCGGAACTTCACCGTGTATTCGACTGTATATTTTGGGAGCATAACGTTTTGTTTTGAATTGTTGACAGTATATATTTAGCGCGGAGGGAAAGTCAAAGGGGATGCAAATGCGGTGCGGCCTCCCGCACCTTGCGAACCCAGCGATGAAAAATGTCGTTTGCGAAATCGTGACATTCCTCCGGCGAGGCCGATTCGCTGACCGTCTCATCCTTCGGCAACCAGTCCGCGCGAAAGTGCCGCTCTTTCACGAGTAGGCCGGTCGGCCGCAGAAATGCATTCAGTCGGGTCACGAGACGTCCCGCCGCTTCATCAAAGCAAGCATCCGCCGTGGCACACAGCTCGCAAGTTTCCCCCGCCGCCTCGACGGTGCCGAGAACTTCGCTGGTATCGATGATTCGTTTCATTCGTGGAGAGATCCTGTCGAGAGCTCGCTGGGTCCGCTTGCCACGATTTGGGAAGAACTGGTCAAATTTTGTTCTGCCGAAGGTGGGGTATGGACCGCGCAACCCGGATTTCGCGGCGCGGGAATTACTCGGGTATGGCGTGCTCGCCTTGGCCCCGACCGAAGCGAATCCACTTTTCAAACTCCACGGCGACAAACACGGCGGCAGCCACGGCGGCGATGTACAGCCACGATTCCGCCCCGATGGGTGCGGTGTGGAACAGTTTGTTCATGGTGGGAGCGTAGGTGAAGAGCAATTGGGCCATGACCATGGCCAGAGCGCCGACGTTGGCCCAGAGATTCGTGAACGGGCCGATGGCCAGGAGCGAGTGATTCAAGGAGCGGCAGTTGAACAGGTAGGCGGCCTCGACGAGCACGATCAGGTTGACCGCGGCGGTGCGTGCCGAGACGAGAGTTCCCCCATCGGCCTTCAACTCCCGCGTGAACAACCAAAGCGCGCCCGCTACCATGAGAAGCGAGACCAGCCCTGTGCGCATCAGGAGCGGAAAGGTGAGCAACGGCTGCTGCGGACGGCGCGGTGGGCGGCGCATCACATTCCCTTCCTTCGCTTCGAAGGTTAACGGCAGCCCAAGCAGCGTGTCGGTAAGATTGATCCAGAGCAATTGCAGCGGGAGCGCGGGTAGCGGGAGACCCAAAACCATCGCCGTGATAAGAAGCAACGCCTCGCCCAGGTTCGTCGGCAGGATCCAGACGATAAACTTGGTGATGTTGTCGAAGACACCTCTGCCCTCCTCCACGGCGGCTTCGATGCTCGCAAAATTGTCATCCAGGAGCACCATGGCCGCCGCGCCCTTGGCCACATCGGTGCCGTTGATACCCATGGCCACGCCGATGTCCGCCTGCTTGAGTGCGGGCGCGTCGTTGACCCCGTCGCCGGTCATTGCAACGACGTGGCCGCGTGCCTGCAAGGCCCGGACGACGCGCAGCTTTTGTTCTGGGGCGACTCGCGCGAAAACCGACGTGCGTTCGGCAATCTCCGGCAATTCCACATCGGAAAGTCTTTCCAATTCCCTCCCGGATAGAGCGACGAGGTGGTCGCGCACCCGGGGACCGTTTAGTCCAATTTGACTCGCAATAACGCGTGCAGTGGCAAGGTGATCGCCGGTTATCATCTTGACAGAAATGCCAGCGTGCTGACATCGGCACACGGCATTGATCACTTCGGGACGTGGCGGGTCGATCATCCCCTGCAAGCCGAGGAATGTCAGTCCGGCGGCGACATGCCGGTGTTCGAGTCGGGCGTGATTGGCGTCGACGTGGCGGCGGGCGAATGCGAGCACCCGCAGACCGCGGGTGGCCATCTGCTCGACGGCACGATGGATGGACAAGGAATCGAGTGGCACGGGCTCGCCACGATCGTTGAGCGCGGTGGTGCAACGATCCACGAGTCGCTCGGCAGCGCCGACTTTGTAGATGACCCGGGCCGCAGCCGAGTCGTGGAGTGTGGCGCGGAACATGTGCTCGGACTCGAAGGGAATCATGTCCACGCGGGGCGACTCGCGACGACTGTCGGCGTGAAGCAAACCGCCTTTCTCGGCGGCGACGAGCAACGCGGCCTCGGTCGGGTCCCCCTGCACTTTGAGGTGCCCGGTTGGGTCACGGGTGATTTGAGAGTCGTTGCAGAGCAACCCGGCGAGGAGGCACTCACTCAGCGCTGGATGGCCGGCGACATCCACCCGGGTGCCTTCGATCTGAATGTCGCCCTGGGGCTCATAACCCGAACCCGTCACTTCGTATAATTGTTCCCCGGCGAAAATCTCCCGGACGGTCATTTGATTCTCCGTGAGCGTCCCGGTTTTATCGGAGCAGATGACGGTGGTACTGCCGAGGGTTTCGACGGCGGGAAGTTTGCGGATGATCACCCGCCGTTTCGCCATACGCCCGACGCCGATGGCCAGCACAATGGTGACGGCGGCAGGCAACCCTTCAGGAATTGCGCCCACGGCGAGCGCGACGGCGGCCATGAACATCTCGACGGCCTTCTCGCCGCGGGCCACTCCGACGACGAATGTTGCGGTCGCCAGCGCGAGAATTCCCCACAGGAGCAGTCGGCTAAACTGCGCAATTTTTCGCGTGAGCGGGGTTTGCAAATCGGCCGCCTGGGTGATCAGCGTGGCGATCCGGCCCGCTTCCGTCTTGTCGCCCGTAGCCCAGACGATTCCCTCGCCCTGACCGGCCGTGGCGAGGGTGCCTGCGAAGGCGAGGTTCCTGCGATCCGCGAGGACCGTCTCCGGTGCGAGGGGATTGGTGTGTTTATGGACTGGCAGGGATTCGCCGGTGAGGGGGGATTCGTCCACCTGCAACCCGCGCACTTGGAACAGGCGAAGGTCAGCTGGAATTCGGTCACCGGCCTGGAGTCGCACCACATCCCCGGGGACGAGTTCTTCGGAACGGATCCGTTGTTGTTGGCCATCGCGGCGCACGGTGGTTTCGGTGACGACCATGCGGGAGAGTGCTTCGATGGCATTCTCCGCTTTGGTTTCCTGGAGCAATCCGATGATGGCATTCGTGAAAACGACACCGAAGATGACGGAGGAATCCACCCATTCCCCGAGGAATGCGGTGACACCGGAAGCGGCGAGGAGGATGTAAACGAGCGGTTGGTTGAATTGCTGGAGAAACTTCATCCACGCCGGCGCCCCTCGACGCGGGGTGACGCGGTTCGGACCGAATTCCTCCTGTCGTCGACGGATGTCTTCCGGCGACAGGCCGGTCGACAGATTCACGCTGAGCAATTCGGCGACCTCTTCTGCTGGCAACCCATGCCAGAGTTTCGTCATATCACTCCTGTCGGCACCAACTGCCAGTAGGCTTTGTTGAAGGCCATCTTCAGGTAGTGGACGATATGATTGGGTGCCTTTTTGGTTTGGTCAGTCATAAACTTCCGGACGCACTCTTGCATTCAACTGAGAAATCTGCGCTCCGATATTTGCCAAAATCTGCGCAAGGGTTGAAGCATCGGTTCCGAGCGAGCGACTGGGTTTCGAAGGGTCGCCAGCAATTCCCGTCTGGATTTGGGCAACCAATGGTTAGCTGGCTGCGTGTGGGCCCATGAGGGTGGCGAACAAATGAAAATGAACATGCAAACAATTGGAATGACCCTGGTTTTCGCCCTGACGCTAGGGGTGGTTGAGATCACGGCGGCCGGAACGGACATCACCAAACCCAAAGGGCCGACGGCCAAGGGGGTTGATCCGGATATTATTGGCGAGGAGACCGCGGTGCTCGCGCAGGCGCCGCAAGTTCCACCGCCAGTCAAGCGTACGCACGCGACCAAGGTTAATGTGAAGATCGAAGTGCGGGAGGTAGTGAAGAAGATGGCGGATGGCGTGGACTACTTGTTCTGGACGTTTGGCGGCGATGTCCCGGGTAGTTTTATCCGCATTCGCGAGGGAGACCTCGTCGAATTCACGCTCGCCAATCATCCGTCGAGCAAGATGCCTCACAACATCGATCTCCACGCGGTGACCGGACCCGGCGGTGGCGCCGCGTCTTCATTTACGGCGCCCGGCCATTCTTCTCAATTTTCGTTCAAGGCACTGAACCCCGGTCTGTACGTTTATCACTGCGCGACGGCACCGGTGCCGATGCACGTCGGTAATGGAATGTATGGCTTGATTCTTGTCGAACCGAAGGAGGGACTGCCGCCGGTCGACCGCGAATACTACGTGATGCAGGGCGATTTCTACACCACGGGCAAGTTTGGTGCGGAAGGTTTGCAGACGTTCGACCAGGAGAAGGCGACCGATGAGCGACCCACGTATGTGGTTTTCAACGGAGCGGTGGGCGCCCTGGTGGGGGACAAGGCCATCACGGCCAAGGTCGGCGAGACCGTTCGTCTTTATGTGGGCAATGGGGGTCCAAACCTCCTTTCTTCGTTCCACGTCATCGGCGAGATCTTCGACCGCGTTTATCCGGAAGGCGGCACGCTCGTGGCGCAGAAGAACGTCCAGACGACTCTCGTTCCGGCGGGGGGTTCCGCCATCGTCGAATTCAAGGTGGAGGTGCCCGGCACCTTTATCATTGTGGATCATTCCCTCTCTCGCGCTTTCAACAAAGGTGCGCTCGGGATGCTGAAGGTCGCTGGCCCGGAAAACCTGCTGGTCTATTCCGGCAAAGAAGTCGATGCCGTCTATCTCGGGCGTCAGGCGGCGGCGGGCAGTGAATCCGAGAAAAAGGTCGCATCGCTCCAGGCGCAGATGAAGGAAGCGATCAAGACCGATCCGCGGATTGCCAGTCTGACCAAGGAGATTCAAGTCGAGAAAGGCAAACAGGTGTTTATGCAGACCTGTTTTGTCTGTCATCAAATCGACGGTCAAGGCATCCCCAGTCAAATCCCACCGCTGGCGAAGTCAGACTTTCTCATGGCGGAGAAGGAACGCGCCGTGCGAATTGTGCTCCAAGGCCAGACCGGCGAGTTGACGGTGAACGGCAAGAAATTCAACGGGACGATGATACCGCTGAACTACCTTCCCGACGAGGATATCGCGAACGTGCTGACGTATGTGCGCAATAGTTTCGGAAACTCGGGCGACTCCGTGAGTGTTACGGAAGTTCGACGCATCCGCAGCGAAGCACCACCGCCGCCCGCGAACCCGTTCGAGTGAGCTTCGGAACGGATTGTCCGACAAACCCTCCGCCTTCATGGTCCGCCGAAAGACATTTCACTGGGCTTGGCTTTTTTTCTGCGCCATTGCGTTGCTCAACCCGCTCCAGGCCGAACTTGAGGTCATCGCGCCTCCCGGCATGGTGCGGGTGCCTGGGGGGGTTTATCGCCCCCTCTTCCGGAGCAACAGTGATGCCAGAGAAATTCCGGTTGCCGCGTTCGCGCTCGACATCCATCCGGTGACGAACGCGGGCTTTCTTGATTTTGTCCGCGCCAATCCGCGCTGGCGTCGATCCCAGGTGAAGCGCCTGTTCGCTGACGAAAACTATCTAAAACACTGGGCCGCCGACCTGGAACCTGGCGAGGCCGCGTCGATGAATGCCCCCGTGACGTGGGTCTCGTGGTTCGCGGCGAAAGCGTTCGCGGCGTGGGCAGGCAAGCGCCTTCCGACCACCGTCGAATGGGAGCTGGCCGCTGCCGCGAGTCCCAGTCAACCCGAGGGTGAGAACGACCCGGAGTTCAAGAAACTATTGGCGGTTTGGCATTCATCGCCCTCACCGGAGCGGTTGCCGCCCATCGGGACAGGGCGTGCGAACTACTTTGGCATCCATGACCTGCATGGCCTCATTTGGGAATGGGTCGCGGACTTCAATACGGCAATGGTCACCGGTGATGCGCGTGGGGACTCGGGACTCGAGCGGCAGCTCTTCTGCGGCAGCGGTTCGCTCGGCGCAAAAGACGTGGGGAACTATGCGGCGTTCATGCGCTTTGGTTTTCGCAGCAGTCTCAAAGCGGACTACAGTGTCCACAACCTCGGATTTAGGTGTGCGAAAAACTTATGAATCATTCCTCGCCTTGGGTCGGGCTCGATACCCAGGCACCCGCTTCCCCCGATACGGGTGTGGGCGGGTTCCCCTGCGTTGTTGACGTCGAGCGGACAAGCCGTGCGGTGTTGACTCGCGCTCGCAATGCCGTCGCGATCCTGGTTGCCATTGGGTTCCTGGCGGGATCCTGCTCAACTCCGCCGCGCGAATCGGCGTCGGCCGGCAAACCCTCCTGCTGCCTGACCAACCTCGCACCGTCCGCCCCCTTTACGGACAAGTCGCTTTACCAGCTCGACTCGATTTGGACCAACGATGTGGGCCAATCCATCACGCTGGGAGCGATGCGGGGCCGATTGCAAGTCGTCGCGATGTTCTTTACCCGTTGCACCGTTGCGTGTCCCATCATCGTGCATGACTTGAAGCGCATCGAAGCTGCGTTGCCGAAGGATCTGCAGTCCAAAGTTGGCTTCGGCTTGGTGACCCTGGACACCGAGCATGACACCCCGGAGGCATTGCATCGCTATCGCGAGGCGGCTCAACTTGCCGCCGCTCAGTGGACACTTCTGTGCGGGACACCGGACGACACGCTTGAGCTTGGGGCGTTGCTCGGTGTGAAATTCAAACGTGAAGTCAGCGGTCAATTCGCTCACTCCAACCTGATTACCCTCCTGGACGAGAACGGCGAAATCGTCTATCAGATCGCCGGATTGAATCAGGACATCCAGGAATTGGTGACGCTCATCCGGAGAGGGGTGCGCTGAGCGGTTTCGACGATTCACGACCGCCCACCGGAAGCGATATTCATGCTTCACGAGACATCGCCCACATGCGATTCAACGAAGGCGACAGACTCCTGATGCGGCCGCCCGGCATGCGTCCCGTCGGGGGCGCGGCGAACCGGCATCCAAATGAACCATGAACATCTACCACTCGCATGAAGGGCTCGCCCAGACAGCACCTCTTCGACCGTTTTGCGCCCATCGTCATCGGCTTGATCGTGCTGCCGGCGATCGGAATGCTTGGTTATCGATGGATCGAAGGTTGGTCCTTCTTGGACGCGCTCTACATGACGGTCATCACGCTCAGCTCGGTGGGCTACAGCGAGGTGCATTCGCTCTCGACCGGCGGGCGAATCTTCACGATGGGGCTGATCGTCAGCGGCGGCATCCTGGCCGCGTATGCGCTGACGCAGCTTGCGCACTTGCTTTTCTCCGGCGAATGGCGACGGCACTGGGAGCAAAAAAAGAGGCTGCGCATGATGGCTGAACTTTCGAACCACGTCATTGTGTGCGGGTACGGTCGGGTTGGGCGGAACGTCGTCGAAGAACTCAAGTCCGAGGGCCTGCCGTTTGTGGTCATCGATTTGAGCTCGGAAAAGGTCGCCTGCCTGCAGGAAACGGGAGCGCTCGCCATCATGGGTGACGCGGCGCACGAGGGCAAACTGAGGGAAGCGGGAATCGAGCGTGCGCGCGGACTCGTTGCCGCCGCGAAATCCGACGCCGAAAATGTCTTCATCGTGCTCACCGCTCGCAGTCTGCGCGCGAATCTTTCGATCGTGGCACGCGCCGACGTCGAAGAGTCGGAGCCGAAGCTGCTGCGTGCCGGCGCGAACCGGGTCATCCTCCCGTATCACATCGCCGGCCGGCGCCTCGTCACAATGCTGATCCGCCCGGATGTGGCGGATTTCCTGGATGAAGTGTCGCACGCCAGCGGCATGGAACTGGTGCTCGAGCAGATCCAGGTCGCAGTCGGTTCTTCCTTGGCCGGCCAAACGCTGGGTGACGCTCAGACTCGACACCAAATCGATGTCACGGTACTGGCGTGCAAGACAGCCGATGGGCTATGGAATTGCCATCCGCGCGGTGCCACGGTGGTCGAGCCGGACACTCAACTCATCGCGTTGGGAACACCGGAACACTTGCAGAAACTCGCTCGTCTGGCTCGGCGTTGAACGTCTTATTCTGGGAAACAAGGCGCGGCATGATCTGTTCGCATCATCGGCGATGGGTGCCCGTTGCTGACTTTCACCGTGAGCCGTTCCGGGTGTTTTTCCCCGCTGCCACGCTGGCTGGCTTCCTGGGCGTCGGGTTGTGGCCGGTGATGCTGTTGGGGTGGACGGAGAATTTTCCTGGTCCCAGCCACGCGCGCCTCATGGTTCAGGGGTTTTTCGGTGGGTTCATTTTTGGATTCCTGGGCACGGCCATGCCGCGATTGGTGGGAGCCGCCCCGTTTTCGGCCGTGGAAGCGTTTACACTCCTCGTATTCTTCGTCGGCAATGTCACCGCGAATGCACTCGGTAGGAACCTGGTCGGAGACGGACTCTTCCTCTGCGAACTCGCGCTGCTGGTCGGGCTGTTGCTCCGCCGATGTTTTTCCTGGCTCGACTTGCCGCCGCCAAGCTTTGTCCTCGTGGGACTGTCGTTCGCCAGCGCATGGGTCGGTACCGGGCTACATCTCATCGGACAGCGTTGGGAGTTGAGCGAGGGGGTGACGATGCTAGCCCGCCTGCTGAGCTACCATGGGTTCGTGCTCTTATGCATCCTTGGGGCCGGGGGATTTCTCCTTCCTCGTTTTTTCGGTCTCGGGGGACGGCGGGAATTTTTGGAGTCCAGGGTAGCAACGCCCGAATGGAAACGCGCGTTCGGGATCGCCTGCGCTGCGGGCATGCTCATTCTCGCCACGTTTGCGGTGGAGGCGGCTGGCGGGGATCGTGTTGCGGCGACCGGGCGAGCCGGAGTGCTTACCGCTTATTTGTTTTACGCGATGCCGTTGGAACGATTGCGTTGGCACTGGCGCGGGGTGCATTGGCAGCTCCTCTGCGGACTCGTGTGTATTCCCTTGGGGGTGCTCGCCGCCGGGTGGTTTTCCCCGATGCGCTTAGCATGGGCCCATTTGGAATTGTTGGGGGGATTCGCACTGGTTACGACGAGTGTCGCGACGCGGGTGGTCTTTGGGCATAGCGGCGAGAGGGAACGACTGGAACGATTCCAGCCGTGGCTTACCGTCGCCGCCGTGCTGATGCTCGCGGGACTCACTTCGCGGATTTCGGGTGATTTTCTGCCGGGCATTCAACGAACCCACTATCTCTATGGAGCGGCGTGCTGGATGGCGGGTTTGGTCCTTTGGTCAGTGTCCGTTTTGCCGCTCGTCCTGCGGTCAGACCCCGAGGTCTAACGGCTTCCGTGGGGGTTTTCCTATCGAGTTTGGTCGATCCACGCTGCTTACAAGTAGATTGCGAATGCACGGTAGGCCCAAAGGGCCGTGATTCCTCAGCCCAGGCCAACGGCCCGATGTTGCAAAGCCGCGATGTTCCCCAGGCCCAAAGGGCCGTCAGTCCTCAGCCCAGGCCATCGGCCTGGGTTTTCGTGACAGCGATGACCAGCGGCCTGTAGGGCCGCGATAACCCCACACCACCCTGCCACAATCATTATCCCGCATTCTGATTCATCTCGTGTTCAGGACGAAGAATCGTGAACGGGTTCTCACCCCTGCCCTCCAGCCCGAATTACATCCCTACCTCGCCGGAACTCTCGACAAGATCGCGTGTCCGTCATTGCAGATCGGTGGCGTGGAAGATCACGTACATTTGTTCTTTGGTCTGATGTGTGGGATTAGTTTCTATCGCGCCCCGTTGGGGCGCATAAATAGATTGATAGCCGGCTACCCAGCCCGTTGGGCTGGGCTGAGGAATCACGGGCCCTTGGCCCGAAGCAAGACGACCGACCGCAGACTTTCTTGTGCGAAGCCACCCGGCAGTCACCCCGGGCGATCCAACGGAAGACAGGCGGTGCGCTTCTGGCTCTCGCCATGCACCAACTCGATTTCGCAATTCGAGGACGAAGAGCCAGCCCGACGGACGAGGACGATTTGAAGGACCCCATTGCAGCTCTCTCGTCCTTCGATGCGACGAACAGCACACCGACCTGTGTACCGAGACGCACGGAGCGCTTCGGAATCGCGCTCTGGAAGTCGCGCAACTCTCTTTTCCTCAATGGTTCATGGGATCACGGCGCGCACTCTTAAGTTCGATGGGTGCTCTCCCCGATAAAGATCATGCCAAGAACTGGGCAATCTTTGCCAAGAATCGCAATGTCCCTTGGCGCAAAGAGCGATCGAATGGCTGATGTCTGTGGCGATGACGTTGAGGATCCTTGCGCTTTGGATGCGGTCGTTCGCGACAAGAGCGGTGAACCCGCTTGCAGGCAAGAAGGACTCGCAGGCTTAATAGGGACATCAAATGAGACGACGAAAAGCGATTGAAACTGTGCGGATCGGCACCCTGGCTTTCCTGGTGATGATCGCAGCGGGCAGTGCGTTGGCGGGCGCAGCGCCCGCTGTCATGCCCAGGCTCTTCCAGTGGCGGCCGTTCCTCGCGCCGTTCCACTCGGTCATGTTGCACTTCCCCATCGGATTTCTGACGATGGCGGGGATTCTCGAAGTCTATTACGCGTTTCGTCCAAACGGCGAGGTGCGCCGGGTGACCGTGCTCGTGTTGTGGTTAGGGCTTCTCACGGGGGTTATTTCGGCCACCTTTGGCCTGATGCGCGCCGGTGGCGGGGGGTACGATGTCCAGGCGATGGAATTGCACCGCATCTACGGCATTGCCGTGCCGCTCGTTACCGCAGCGACGCTCGTACTGCAATGGATTGCCTACCGCGATGCCGCGGGTCGGGGCTGGATGCACGTTTATCGGTGCGTCCTCTTGGGCACGTTGGCGCTCGTGGTGGTGGCGGGGCATTACGGCGGCAACTTGACGCACGGCTCAAAGTATTTGGTTGAGAACGCGCCCGAGTTCGTCCGCGAACTCCTCGAGAACGACGCCGCGTCCTCATCGGTCACGAATTCCGCACCTATCAACGAGCGGCAGCGATACTACGTGGAGAAAGTCCAGCCCCTGCTCGAAGCCAAGTGTTACAAGTGTCATGGTCCCGACAAACAAAAAGGGGGCTATCGTCTGGACAAGCCGGAATTGGCCCTCAAGGCGGGCGAGAGCGACCACGTTGCCATCAAGCCGGGCGACCCGATGGGGAGCAATCTCGCGCGACTCATTCTTCTTCCGGCCGAACACGATGACGTGATGCCGCCGGCCGGCAAGCAGGGGCTCACGCTGGAGGAAATCATGACACTGCTGGATTGGATTCGGAACGGGGCGGTATTTGCCTCGAATGAAACGAATCGAAACGCCGCCGCTGGCCATTAACGAACCCGGGATTCAGAAAACTTCCGCCACCAACCCGGTGGCGTCGCGCACGCGTTGAGCAATGGCGGAAAGAGTTCGCAACGGTAAATGGCCGCACTCGGAGTGGATTGTGGGGCGTGTCGCTGAGTAAATCTGGACGAGCGAGATTTGCGCGCCGGCCTCCTTCAGTTCCCGAAGGCGCAGAACGTAGTCTTCAATTTCTGAAGCGGGCGTCGCCTCACCGTGGATAGACGGGAACAGGCTCTGAATGATGACGGGTCGGTGGCGGGCGACCGCGAGAATATTCGCCAGAATCTTTTCGAGAGTGCAGTCCGGTCGATTGACTCGGTCCATATAGTTCTGCGTGCCGGCTTCGACCTTGACCCACATTTCGTCGCGTGGGGTGAAGAGGCTCAAACCTTGGGCGACCTCGGGACGGTCGAGGCCGCTCGCGTTGGTGATGAGGACGAGTTTGAAGAAAGGGAATCGTCCGCGGGCGCGAAGGTGGACGACCGCTTCGACCGCTTCGACGAAGTTGGGACAGAGCGTCGGCTCGCCGTCACCGCTGAGGGTAACGTGTCGCAATTCCAGCAGACCGGACGGCGCCGTCCGATAGCAAGGCCGCTGACGAATGTCGCCGGACTGCACCATGGCTAGAGTCCGTTCGAGTTCGGTCCTCATCACGGAGACGTCCAGTTGTGATTCACGGGGACGCTCGGTGCGGTTCACTTCACAATACGCACAATCGAAATTGCAGCGCTTATCGGGATTCATGTTTACGCCGACCGACAGCCCGTGAGCCCGGGGCGAGATAACGGTATAAATGAAGCGGTTTTCGAGGAAATCGCGCGAGCAGCCGAACGCGGTGCCGCAGGGCGGGGCCGGATTGACCGCACCGGTTGCTTCGGTTCCGTACTCCATCGATGCATTCATGGCAGGAGGTTCAATGGCAGGTCGTTCGCGGTCTGAGGATTTCATGCTCGCGCTCGCGCACGACGAACACGGGGCAGGGCGCGCGTCGAACGACATGCTCGGCCACGCTGCCGAGGAAGGCATGCTTCAGCCCGGTGCGTCCGTGGGTCGCGATGACAATGAGGTCTGCCGGCAGGGCCTTGGCTGTTTCAATGATTTCGCGTGCGGGTGAACCGACGGCGACGATCCGGTCTGTGGGGAGTCCACCTGGCATTTCGTCCGCGGCCAATCTCGCGAGGTCTTTTTCGCCCCCCTCTCGCATGCTCGCCTCCAACTGGGCGTAATTGAAGGTGGAGTATTCGTCTCCCCGGTAGGCCGGCGGCACGACATAAAGCAGGGTAATCGTGGCTTGGTGTTCCTTCGCGAGCGGGAGTGCGTATTGCAGCGCCTTCTTCGAGCAGTCGGAGAAGTCGATCGGAACAAGGATTTTTTTTATGATGAACGGCGACTTCACAGCGCTGCGGGTTGCGGCGTCCAGTAGCCGTTCGTCGCTGCGATTGAGTTCGAGAGTTACTTCGCCGGGGTTATGGGTGGGGCGGGCTTTCATGGCAATCGTTTGAATTCAGTTCTTGATCCATTCACGCCGATCACACTGCCTTTGATTCCGCCGCGGTGCCTACGCGGGCTTTGGGTTAAACTGGGCTTTTTTTGGCCGAGTACTTTCGGAAGAATCGTTCAAGAACGTGCCCGGAACGGCCTCGTTTCGGCAGCAGCCGTGACCCGTTGACACTTCAGCCATCGAGAGCTTGTGCTTCCCCGGCAGGTTTCCGTACGGTCTTCCCCGTGTCAGGCTTACGATCAAGATGAAGGGTCCCCGAATTGCCATTGTCGGCGGCGGGATTGTTGGGCTCTCGGTCGCATACAAGTTGAGCCTCCGGCGCCCCGATGCCCATCTCGTGGTATTCGAAAAAGAATTGAAGGTGGCGACGCACCAGACTGGGCGCAATTCTGGAGTGATTCACTCGGGGATTTATTATAAGCCCGGATCGAGCAAGGCGAGAATGTGCAAATCCGGCAGGGCGCAGCTTGAACGATTCTGCGAGGAACACTCCATCGCCTACGAAACATGCGGCAAGGTGATTGTCGCCCTGAACTCCGCCGAGCTTGTGGCGCTGGAGCGAATTCATCAGCGTGGGGTTGCCAACGGTGTGGCGTGCGAGGTTGTTGGAGTTGAGCGACTAAAAGAGCTCGAGCCGGCTGTGACTGGAATTCAGGCGCTGCACGTTTCGGAAACGGGGATCGTGGACTACGTCGGGTTTTGTGAACGCCTCGTTGAGTTGTTGCGCGCAGGCGGACATGTGTTGCGGTTGGGGACTCTCGTGAAAGGTGTCCTGCGGAATTCCCAGGGACTGACGGTGGTTTCGAGCGATGGGGATACTTCGGTCGATTTTCTCGTGAACTGTGGGGGCCTACACTCGGATCGGATAGCCCGATTGGCAGGGCATTCGCCACGGGTGAAGATCGTACCGTTCCGGGGGGAGTATTTTGAAGTGAAGGAAGAAGCCCGGTCTGTCTGCCGGAACCTGATCTATCCGGTGCCGGATCCGAGTTTCCCTTTTCTGGGGGTTCATTTCACGCGCATGACTCACGGAGGGGTGGAATGTGGACCGAATGCTGTCCTGGCTTTCGCACGCGAAGGCTATACGAATTTTAACGTCCGAATTGGCGACCTAACCGAAACGCTCGCGTACGCGGGCTTTCGCAAGCTGGCCGCAAGACATTGGAAAATGGGTTTAAGAGAGATGTACCGATCGTTTAGCAAGAAAGCGTTTGTCCGCGCGCTTCAGCGGTTGGTCCCTGCGATACAGGAGTCCCATTTGGTGGCCGCGCCGGCGGGGGTCCGCGCTCAGGCGGTGGCGCCCGACGGGGATCTAGTGGATGATTTTTCGTTCGAACAGGATGACCGGGCGATTCACGTCATCAACGCTCCATCGCCCGCGGCAACGGCATGCCTCGCGATTGCGGATCACATTGTCGAACTGCTCGAACTCCAGATTTCCCGGGGGTGAGAGCGCGTAGAATCCGATTCGTTTTTTCAAAAATTACCCAATGAAAACTCACTCTGCACCGACGACTTGGCGAAGTCTTGCGGTCTTGTTCGGACTGCTGCTGACCGCGGCGATCCTGTCGTTTTCGGGCATCCTCGCGCCCGAGGTTTCGGTGTTTGCGAATGATGGCCCGTTCGGCAGGTCGGCTTCCATTTGCTTCCAGACACCGGCAGCGTTTACGCGGATTTGGTCGGATCTGAATTG
This sequence comes from Akkermansia muciniphila, assembly GCA_945900455.1. GTDB lineage: Bacteria > Verrucomicrobiota > Verrucomicrobiia > Limisphaerales > UBA9464 > SIBK01. The sequence goes on along the minus strand of CAMDJH010000050.1, from coordinate 8,393 downwards.
GGTGGGAAATTCTGGGGGTAACATGCCACCGGATTTTACGAGTCTTCTCTATTGGCTGCTGGGTCCGTTGGGGTTTAGTCGGTACTACGCGCCGGTCACCTTGGTTGTTCTGGGGTTTGCCTTCTGGTTCCTGGGGCGGTGTCTGGGCTTTCGTCCCCCTGCCTGTGTGCTGCTGGGGCTCGCGGCCTCTCTGAATTCCGACTACTTCAGCCTCGCCGCCTGGGGACTTGGCACATTGCCTCTGTGCGTCGCGATGTCCGCCTTAGCCATCGGCACTGTGGCGTCGCCGGTTCGGCCCGGTTGGGCTCGATGGCCGTTGGCCGGGGTTTTCGTGGGGATGGCGGTCACGGAAGGATTTGATAATGGGGCCATCTTCAGCGTTTTCGTCGCTGCCTTCGCCGTCGGGTGGACCCTCGCGCGGAACGGGCTCTCGGCCAGAGCCTGGTGTCTTGGGCTGGGTGGGACGGCGGTTGTCGCCCTTGTGGCGGCGGTCACGGCGGCCAACATCTTGATGACGCTCGTCCAGACTCAAATTACGGGCATTGTCGGCACGAAACAGGATACCGAGTCGAAGGCGGCCCAGTGGAACTTTGCCACGAGTTGGAGTTTTCCTAAGAAGGAGGTCGTGCGCCTCCTAATCCCAGGCGTCATGGGGTACCGGTTGGACACGGCCGGAGGGGGGGCTTACTGGGGGGAAGTTGGGCCTACTGGCACGGCTCAGTCTAGGCACAACGGGAACGGGCAGTATCCCGGAGTTGTCCTCTTGTTAGTCGCCGCCTGGGCGATCGCCCGAGCGGCGGTCTCGGGCCATCGGCAGCCGTTTTCCTTGGTCGAACGAAAAATGATAACCTTTTTCGCTGGGGGGGCGCTCTTGAGTCTACTGATCGCGTTTGGTCGGTTTGCACCCTTTTATCAGATTGTTTATCAGCTGCCGTATTTTTCCACGATCCGGATTCCATTAAAATTCCTGCACGTGACGCACTTTTGCCTGCTCGTCCTCTTTGGCTACGGACTGGAGGGAATGATCCGAATGTATGCCGGGGAGGGGCGGCGGATTACGGTGGGTTTTGCGGAACTGATCCGACGAGGTTGGCGAGGGGCCTCCGATTTTGAGCATCGGTGGATGCTTGGAGTGGGCCTCTTTAGCGTGCTGTGTGTGGCGGGAGCGATGACATTCACGGGTTACAAATCTCAACTGGCCGACTATTTGGCCACCCTGCCGTACTATGGAGTGCCGGCCACCGCTGGTTTCGCGATTCGGGAAGTCTGGCTATTCGTACTCGTTCTCGCCGGGAGCATTCTGGCCTTGGTAACGGTGCAGTCGGGGTGGTTTGTCGGCCGGGGCGGTGCGGCGTTGTGCGGACTATTGGGGGTAATTTTGGTGCTCGACCTGTTGCGGGCCGTAACCCCCTGGGTGGTCACGTACAATCGAGAGCGCCGATATCAAACGAATCCCGTGCTGGAGGTATTGCGCCAGAAACCCTGGGAACATCGGGTTTCGGGATATGTCGACCCGCATCGGGGCATGCCGTTGGCTGGCGGAGCGCCCGAAGATCCCTGGCTATCGCTCCATCATCTGTGGGTTGAGCAGCTATTCCCGTACTTCAACATCCAGACTCTCGATATCAGCCAAATGCCGCGAGAACCCGAGCTGGATGCGGCCTATTTCAAGAATTTCCGCCCGGCGAACGCCACGCAACTCCCCCTCGCCGGCCGCCTGTGGCAATTGACCAACACTCGGTACATTTTGGCCGCGCGAGGTTCGGCCGGGCAGTTAAACCAGGCATTTGACCCGGCTCTTCGCCGCATCCGGGAAGTGATGGCCTTCGGGGCTGCCGCCAAGCCGGGATCCTCTGGACCCAAGGCATCCATTCCACAGGAACAATTTTACGATGACGTTACGGTTGTGGCGGCCACCAATGGCCCGTACGCGCTGTTTGAGTTCTCGGGCGCTTTGCCTCGAGTGATGCTCCATACCCGCGTTGAAGTTCTCCCGGACGATGCGGCGGTTCTAAGCCGGATTCGAGATGCTGCTTTTGATCCAACAACGGCGGTGGTGTTGCCGGCGTCGAGCGGATTGACGTCGCGGACAAACGGTACGGCGGGAACTGCGGCCATCAGCAGCTATCGATCCGATCGGCTGGTGATTTCCGTGGATAGCCCATCCCCGGGGGTCCTGCTCTTGAATGATCGATGGGATCCCGGTTGGCGAGTCACGGTTGACGGTAAATCCGCGGGCCTCTTGCGGGCGAACCATTTGATGCGGGGAGTGGAAGTCCCCGCCGGAAGGCATGAGGTGATCTTCGAATTCCAGCTGCCCTTGACGTCCCTTTGGATCAGTTTACCGACGTTGTTTGCCGCTCTCATTCTGGGCGCAGTTGTTTTGCTGAATACAATGCGAGGCGGTGGCGGACGGGCCCTTGGCCCGGTGCAGAGCTCGGTGGGAGCGGCAGCGGGGTGATGGCAGCGAAGCAAAATGGTGGGAAGGCAGAGCAAGAGCGGGTTGGATTTCCCCTAACTGACATCTTGGCGGACGGGGGAATCCTGATCCATAGTGGGTGTGAAGTTTGGCTGATACGGCGGGTGGTTTTCTGTTGACCGAGTGGTCGATCGGTTTATCGCTGAGTTCGTTCATTCGGTCCGAGATCATTTTATTGCATGTCTTCCAAAGTTTCTTCGATGGGTCGGGCGCGGTCTCTGTTGATCGCGCTGGTTCGGTGGTTCGATTCCGATTTCGGCGCCGCCGAACTGACGGGGCTTCACGAGAAGCCGGATCGTGTCGAATGGCTTCGCACGCTGCCTTTTGTCATTCTCCACCTTGGATGCTTCGGGGTGATATGGACTGGGTGGAGTTGGACCGCGGTCGGGGTGGCGGTTTTTCTGTATTTTGCCCGCATGTTTGCCGTGACCGGGTTCTATCACCGGTACTTTTCCCACCGCACTTTTTCCACGTCGCGGGTCGGGCAGTTCCTGCTCGCGTTGTGGGGGGCAACCTGTGTGCAGCGTGGAGCCCTCTGGTGGGCGTACACGCATCGCCACCATCATCAGCATTCGGACGAGAAATACGATAAGCACTCACCCCGGCAACACGGGTTCCTTTGGGCTCACGTCGGTTGGATTACCAGTGCGAAGAATTTCCCCACAGACTATTCGAAAGTGAAGGATCTGGCCCGGTTTCCGGAGTTGGTTTTTCTGAATCGGTTCGACTCTCTCGTGCCGACGCTGCTGGGGGTTTTACTGGTTTTGCTAGGATGGGGGCTCCATCGATGGGCTCCCGAACTCCGAGTGACCGGTGGGCAGATGCTTGTTTGGGGCTTTTTCGTGAGCACGACGCTTCTGTTTCATGGGACCTCGTGCATTAATTCGATGGCTCACGTGTTTGGAAGGAAACGCTACGAGACGGGCGATGACAGCCGGAACAGTTTCCTCTTGTCGCTCATCACGCTCGGCGAGGGTTGGCACAACAACCATCACCGCCATATGGGGTGCGTCCGCCAGGGTTTTTATTGGTGGGAGATCGACATCACCTACTACCTCCTCAAGGTGATGTCGTGGACCGGGCTCATTTGGGATCTGCGTCCGGTGCCCATCGCAGCCTACGATCGGACGCGGCAGTTGCCACGATCTTGACCCGGAACAAAATCTCTGAAACCGGCAAGTGGTTCGAAGGGTCGTCTCTTCGGACCTTTGCCTGTGAACCTCTGGCTGACTGACCGACATTTTTTGTCCGAGGATTTGACGCTCGATGGAGATTCGCTCAAGGTTGAACAAACATGAAGCTTCTCCCTGCATTGGTCCTGTCCGTGTCTTTGACTCTCGCTCGGGGACTGCAGGCCGAGGAAACCAAGTCCCTCTCCTTGGATGACTGCATCCGAAGCGCATTGGCCCGTAACATGGATATCCGGATCAGCCGGTATTCTCCCCAGTACGGGCAGCTCGATTTAAGTTCCGCTTACGCGGACTGGGATCCCCGTTTGGACATGAGGGCCTCGGAGAGCTTTCGGTCCTCGACCGCGATTGCCATTCCGGGTCAACCCAACACGCGGGCGAGCGAATCGACAACCGACAACTACAATGTGGGCCTCAGGGGCCTGACGCCTGTCGGATTGAGTTACAATTTGTTTGGCGACTTTTCCCAGACGGAAGGTTTCGAATCGCGTGCTATTGAAATCGACCAGACGACGACTTCCTACCAACCGTCCACCGGCATCAGCTTGGCGCAGCCCCTCCTGAAGAACTTCTGGATTGATCCGACGCGTTACACGATTGCGGTCAGCAAGTTGGCGATCAAGCAGGACGAGCAGTCGGTTCGCCAACAGATTATTTCGACCGTGACACAGGTTACGCTGGCCTATTACAATTTTATTTTTACTCGGGATAACGTGAAAGTGCAGCAGAAAGCCCTCGAGCTTGCGGAACGTTCGCTGATGGAAAACAAGAAGAGAGTCGAAGTGGGTGCCATGGCTCCTCTCGAGGAAAAACAGGCGGAGTCGCAGGTAGCGCGGAGTCGGTCGGATCTGCTGACTGCGCAGCAGTTATCGGAGCGGGCTGAAAACGCGCTCAAGGAATTGATCGATGACGATTTCGCGAAATTCGATGCGGTCCGCATTGAACCGACCGAGGCGCTGATGGCCACTCCGGTTCTTCTGAATAAGCAGGATAGCTGGCATCGGGGTTTGACGCTCCGCCCGGACATTCTCCAGTCGATTGCCAATCTGGAGAAGAGCAAGGTCACGGTTCGTTTCACCCGCAACCAGTTGTTTCCGCAGCTGGACTTGACCGGCGGTTACGGGTTAACGGCATTCGACCGTGAGCGATCACTGGCGTACGACCAGATTGGGTCACGACAGAATCCCAACTATAATTATGGTGCCCGGCTCAGCATTCCGCTGAGCAACCGGGCCGCTCGGACTGCGCACCAGAAGTCCAAATTACAGGGTGAGGAACAGCTTTTGCGGCACAAGAAGCTTGAACAGCAAGTGATGGTTGAGATCGCGAATGCCATGCAGGATGCCCGGATTGCCTTTGAAAAGGTCGATTCGACCAAGCAGGGGCGAGTTTATGCCGAAGCAGCTCTGGATGCGGAGCAGAAGAAATTGGAGAACGGCAAAAGCACGAGCTTCTTCGTACTTCAGTTACAGCGGGACCTGACGACGGCGCAATCCGCCGAAATTGGGGCATTGACCGAATACAACCGGGCTCTGGCCCGCCTCTCCCAGGCGGAAGGCTATACGCTCGATCAGCGTAAGATTTTTGTGGAGTATCGGTAGGAGTGGGTTTGTTGCGTTGCTCAATCATCGAGACCGACGCTCCACGGGCCGGGAATTCGCCGGTAATTTTCGGTATTGCGGAGGGAGTTGTAGCGACTGAAGTGTGTCGCGTGGATTCGTTCCGCGGCGCGAACAAGGCCAGGAAATGCTTCGAGAAGCTTTTGCCGGAGAGCATTGGATCCTAGCAAATCAAGGCGGGCGAGGCGGTGTTCTTTCACCGCATTCTCACGGCCCATGTTCCATTGAATCGAGTAGTCACTTTGCTGAATCGGGGCGAGTTGGAGCGGAGTCGCTCCCACCTTGATTGCTTCGACATATGCGGCAATGCCGTATCGGTTGGTGACTTGCCCTCTCCCATGAATCAATTCCGGATCGATTACTTGGTACCACCGATTGATAGCTCGCGATTCGCACAGGAGGACTTGGACGAGTCGAAATCCATTCTCTTTCGAAAACGCTCGAAACAGAAGCTCCGGGCTGATTTGGTACATCCCGTGCCCCATCATGTTGTTGGCCGGGATGGCCATCATCACATGTCCGCCGATTCGGGCCAGGTGCATTAAATTGGCGAGCGCGATTGGGAAGTTAAATACATGCTCCGTTGATCCTCCGTCGTACACGACGTCGAAGGTATCCCGCAATTCATCGGGCACGGGAAGATTCATGTCATGAATGATCGTTGCCCCCTCATAGGGCGATGCATCCATGCTTTCGACCCCGGTGGCACCCAGCGCGCGAAAAAGAGGTTCGGCGTATTCACCGGATTTCGAAACGCAATGGAGCAGGGCGGCATCACTCGCAAGCCCCAATTTTTCCAGCAGGTGTCGAAGTTCCTTGCGGCCGACAAATACATTTTGCCGCCCGATCATAATGGTTTTGCCAAAAGCCACTCCTCGCCTTTTGCTCGCTAGAAGTACTTCGATTCCAGAGGTCGATATTCCCATAAGATCTTTTCCCGGGCTCCGTCGAGGTGAATTGAGCAGGGATCATTCGATCGCTGCGGCGAGGCCTCGCGTCAATGACTTCCTCCGGTGCCGGGGCTCCCGCCGTCCTCCATTTCGCCGACCTGACTTTGGATGCAATGACAGATCTGGTGACTCCAATCTTCCAGAACCGCGGGATCAGGGCCTTCGATCAGCAGACGCGCCTTGGGCTCGGTGCCGGAATAACGGAGCAACACGCGCCCGCCGCGCGGGGCCACGTCTGCTTCCGCTCGCTTCACCAGTTCCAGGACGTCGTTCAGCTGCTCGAAGGGCCTTTTCTCCCGCACTCGAACATTGCGAACCAGTTGTGGATAGCGCGTCCAGCATTGTGCCAGACGGGACAACCGCTGGTCCCGCTGCTTCATCGCACTGAGAATCTGCAGCGCGGCCACCAAACCGTCGCCGGTACTCGAGAAATCGCGAAAGATCATGTGGCCACTCTGCTCTCCTCCCAGGTTGAGGTCTTCGGCCAACATGTGATCGATCACATGTTTGTCGCCGACCGGCGTGCGCACCACGCGCCCTCCGGCGGCGTGCACTGCCGCGTCGAGTCCGGCATTGCTCATCACCGTTGCAACCAGGGTTTTCTTTCTTAGCGATCCTTCGGTCAACATTTGTAACGCCGCGATGGCCATGATGTCGTCGCCATCGACCAAGTTGCCCCTTTCATCACACAGGAGGACGCGGTCGGCGTCGCCATCGTGGGCGATGCCAAGATCGGCTTCGTTTTCTTGAACTTTTTGGCAGAGAGCCGCCGGGTGCATGGAGCCGGAGTCGAGATTGATGTTGGTTCCATTGGGCTCAACGGCGAGGGCGATCACTTCCGCGCCGAGTTCGCGGAGGACGGTTGGAGTTGATTTGTAGGCGGCACCGTTGCCGCAATCGGCCACAATCCGCATGCCTTCGAGAGTCCATCCCCGTGGAAACGAAGACTTCGCCTGTTCCACGTAGCGTCCCAGGGCGTCGTCGATCCGCGTGGCCTTGCCGATCAGGTCCGCCGTGGGCCGGACGGACTCGATTTCGCCGCTGAACACGAGATGCTCGATTTGGCGTTCGATGCTTTCATCGAGTTTGTAACCGTCGGCGCGAAAGAATTTGATGCCATTGTCATCATAGGGATTGTGGGAGGCGGTGATCACGATGCCGGCATCGGCTCGCAGGCTCCGGGTTACGTAGGCAACGCCCGGGGTGGGCAGGGGACCGATTAGGATGACGTCCACACCCATCGAAAGAACTCCCGAAGAAATGGCATTCTCCAGCATGTACCCGGAGAGCCGTGTGTCCTTTCCGATGACGATGCGATGGCGCGTGCGTCCCCGGGCAGCGGCGGTGAGACTGCGGAATACATGCGCGGCAGCACGGCCGAGTTTCAGTGCGGTTTCGGCGGTGACGGGTTCGATGTTGGCTCGACCGCGGACTCCATCGGTCCCAAAAATCCGTTTCGTATGCGACATTGTTGAAAGTGAGCCGCGACGGTGGTACGTGACGCAACTGGAATATGGCACCGCCACGGGAAAGTAAGCGGACAGCAGCGGATGATTTCCGCAGGAATCAATCGCTCGGATGCGGTTTGGGCGCCAAATCGGCACCGGGGTCGAAGGAGATTTCGGACGGGAGAATTTCGTCGACGTGGATTCCTTCGGGGGCAACGGCCCGCAGGGGAATTCGCCCGTTGGTCTTGTCGGATCGGCTATTGAGGCTGGCGTAAACGGCGAAGTCTTCGGCCGAAAGGAGTTCCAGATCACCCGACTGCCCTCGGACGACGAGGTTCACGGTTTTCGGGGATACCGAAAGAGTGGTGGCGATTCCGGGTTCGAGCAGGAGTTGTACCGAGACTCCTTCAAACCGGCGGGTGGCTTCGCCGGATTTGAAGGCACTGCCCCCGCGTTTCTCTTTGTCGACCGTCAGCCAGATTAGGCCGGCGAGGATGACGGCGGTCAGTTTCCACCAGAAATTGTGTTGAACGAGATCGCGCCAAGCCATGTTAGATCTCCTCTTCCGTTGAGCGGGACCCTGGGCGGGTCCGCAGGAAGCTGGTGAGGTGTCGGAGCCAGTCCCAAAGACCTCGAGGCTGGACATTGCGGACCAGCAGTTGTGTCAGGGCCGACTGAAGTTCTTCGATCCGGATCCCCCGTTTGAG
>CAMDJH010000049.1 GCA_945900455.1 Akkermansia muciniphila | reverse complement strand
GCGGAGCAGCGAGCCGACGATGTCGGAATCGGGAGCGGGGCGCAAGATTAATGTTACAATATTAGAGACAACAAAACACAGCAAGAAAACACCCTGGTACCAACGGTTTCATCAAGAATAATTCGGAAATTAGGGGGAAGATGAGTCAGAGCCGATTCACGAGGTCCGGTCCGGTACTCGAGGGCATTCTTCGTCGTTCGAGTTGGGGGAGAAAACCTTTGGCGGAAGCAAGACTTCCTCACACGATGCCAAAACCCCAAAACCGATAATAAACCTGTCACTATATCAATCTGTTTCACTTTGTTTTCATAGGTTGAATACGGATGGTCGACATTTAGATAGCTCAGATCACGCAGTTCTTCGATATCTCGTCGAATCGCTTGTCGTGCTGGCACGTCGAAATGATAGAAGTGGAGTTGATTTCGTTGCTCGACTCCAAGGTAAGCGATGCGATGCGCGCCCAAACGCGGGTTCGTGTTTGGAGGGGCAGATGACCCCGTTGGGTCACCGCACACGCCCGCCCTAATGGGCGTGTGTCGCAGCGGCTTGGCTTTCATGCGCAGCGGCAACCGTTGGCGCGATTGGAGGCAGAATGGTTGGTTTGTGTGAATAACTTACCACAACAGGTTGTGGTTTCTCGCTTGCGAAGCCACAACCGGTTGGGTTCAATCGCCTTTTAAGATGTACCTCAAGAACCTGACTGTGCTTGGTTTCAAGTCGTTTGCCGACAAGACTTCGTTGAATTTCCAGCCTGGGGTGACCGCGATCGTCGGCCCGAACGGCTGTGGGAAATCGAATGTTTCGGATGCGATCCGGTGGGTATTGGGTGAGCAGTCGGCCAAAGCGTTGCGCGGTGGCGAGATGGCGGACGTTATTTTCAACGGCACCGATGGGCGAAAGCCGCTGGGAATGGCGGAGGTGTCACTGACGATCGGAGACGTCGACACGGAGCATTTGAAGGCGGCGGGGATTCCGGTCGAGTTCAATGAGATTACGGTGACACGTCGTGTTTTTCGGGACGGGGGATCCGAATATTTCATCAACCGGGTTCCCAGTCGTTTGCGTGACATCCAGCAGTTGTTTATGGGCACTGGGGTGGGGCGCACGAGCTACAGTATCATGGCCCAGGGGAACATCACCCAGATCCTCTCCAGTAAACCGGACGATCGTCGAATGGTGTTCGAGGAGGCGGCGGGAATCACGCGATTCAAGTCTCAGAAGAAGGAGGCGCTGCGCAAACTGGAGCACACCGATCAGAATCTCTTGCGTGTCGACGACCTGATCAAGGAAGTGAAGCGGCAGATCGGATCCCTTCAGCGGCAGGCGGGCAAGGCGCGCCGGTTCAAGTCTCTGCAAGCGGAACTGCAGCATCTGGAGACGCAACTGGCGCGGCATCAGTTCGATGTCCTCCAGTCGGAGATTCTGGAGCGCACCACACAGGCGGAAAAACTGAAGACCGAGGGTGACATTTGTCAGGAGAGCGTCCTCCGGTTGGAGGATGAAATCCTGCAGTTGCGGGTGGCGCTGAGCGAACTCGAGAAGACGATTTCCGTTGCCCAGCGGCATGGTCTCGAACTCAAGGCGGAGTCAGAACGTAACGATAGCCGGATCGGGTTTAACCAGGAACGTCTGCGGGAACTGGCCGCCCAGCATGAGCGGGCGCTGGCCGATATCGTTCTTTCCCAGGAGCGTCATCAGATCTCGGCGACTGAATTGGTGGCTGTGAAGGATCGGATTGCGGAGGGGGAGGCGCAGGTTAAGTCTCTCCGGGACTTTCTGGAGGAAAAACGCCGCGTGCTGACGGCGGTCGAGCGCGATGTTTCAGAAAAACAGGAAGCTCTCCGCCTTGCGCAATCGCAGGCCTTTGGAGCGGCGCAGCAGTTGGCAAGGGTTCGGAATGAGATCAATGCCCTGGATCTGCAGAAACAGGGGAATGTCGTCCGGTTGGAGAAACTGCACGCCGAGAAGCTCGGGGCGGAGGAAGAGCGGACCCGCCTCGAACTCCGATTGGAGGAATTTTCATCGCAGGTCGAGACGGAACGACTGCACGTCCAAGTGAGTCGCGGCACGGTCGAGGAGCGGCAGGCCCGATTGCGCCAACTGCATCAGGAGATCAATGCCGCGGGCCAGCAGATGGATCCGCTCATTCGACAACAGGCGGAAACCCGGTCCCGGTTAAACGTCCTCGAGCAACTCGATACGAGCCACGAGGGCTTTGGAAGCGGTGCCCAGGCGGCGCTCAAGGGTTCGGATGCCGTCCTCGGGACGCTGGCCGACAAACTCCGGGTTGGCCCCGAGCATGTGCTTGCCATCGAAACCGCATTGGGTCATCACCTGCAATTGGTGTTAACCGCGGAGCCCGGCGTGGCCACGGCGATTTTGGCGGATCTGCATGCCCACAAAAGGGGCCGAGCCAGCATTGCCGCACTTGCTTTAAGCGATACGGGGGTGGAGGCGGGCTTAATTTTGGAGAATTCCCTCGAAGCGGGGCCGGTTGCGCGGGTGGATTCCTTGGATGGGATGGTGCCCGCACTCAGCGTGGTGACCTGCGATCCGGCGATCCGCCCGCTGCTGACGGCACTGTTGGGACAGACCCACATTGTCGCCGACCTTACGATTGCGACGGTGGCGCATCAGCAAACCCGCGGGCGATTCGACTACGTAACGTTGGCGGGCGACCTTCTTACTCGGCACGGGGTCTACACGGGAGGCTCGGCCAATCCTTCGGGGAAGGCGCCTGCGTCCATTCTGGGCCGGAAGAACCAGATCACGGAGTTGCAGGGGCAATTGACGCGGCTCACGGAGCAGGTTGCCGAGTGTACCCGCCAGAAGGCGACATTGCAGAGTGAACAAACCGAACTTCAGGCGAGCCTCGAAGAAGCCCGGACGGAGCTGCGACACCAAGAGGTGGCGATTGCGACACGCCAGGGCGAGTTCAATGCTCTGCAAAACTCCCGACGTTCGCTGCAAGCTCGGTTTGACAATGCGGTCCAGGAGCACACTCGCCTCAGCGCACAGGAAAGCGACGGCAGCGAAAAGAGAGAGTTGCTGGCGACGCATATTGCGGAACTGGAGGCGACCGAGCAAACGGCGGTGAGCCAAGTTCACCAGATGACGGCCGATTTGGAGCAGTTGCGACACTCACGCGATTCGGCGAACTCGGCCTTGAGCGATGCTAAGGTTGCCCTGGCCACGGAGGAGCAGCTTCTGGCCTCCCATTCCCGGCAGCGAGCGCCCCTGGAACAGCGGATCCAAGAGATGCAGCAACTGGTGGCCCGGCTGGAATCAGAATCCGGGTCGTTTAACCACAGACAGGAGCAGTTCGAGACCGAGATAGCAGAGTGCCGCGGTCAGATTGAGCGCCTGCGACATGACCGTGAAGCGGTTTCCGAACAAATTGCCGCCAGGCTGACCGAAAAATCGGAGCAAGAAGCTCAAGTGTTGAAGCGGGAGGAGACCCTTCGGGAACACCGCAGCCGTTTGACGCGGGCCCAGCAGGAGCGGGGCCAATTGGAGGTCGAGCTCGCGCAGAAAACAATGTCGGTACAAAACCTTCGGGAACGGGTCCAAGAAAAATACCAATTAAACCTGGACGACATCCGGGGTGAGGGAATCCGGATCACGCTGGCGGATGAAGGTCAACCCCGGGTGGAGACCTTGTCGCCGGATGAAATGCAGGAGGCGGGCCTGAGTACCAATTGGGGGGCGGTGGGCGAACAGGTGACTGCCTTGCAGCAGCGTCTCGACGAGATTGGACCGGTGAACCTTGTGGCCATCGAGGAATATGAGGAAACCGAGCAACGCTACACGTTTCTCACCACCCAGCACGATGATCTTGTGAAGGCGAAGGAGCAGCTCACCGAGGTTTTGAACAAGATTAATGTCGAGACCAAGGTGATGTTCGTTGAGACCTTTGAAAAGATTCGAGCCAACTTTCAGTTGATGTTTACGGAAATGTTTGGTGGCGGGAAAGCCGACCTCCGTTTGGTGGATGAGGGGGATGTGCTCGAGTCGGGTATCGATATCATCGCCCGCCCGCCCGGGAAGCAGTTGCAGAGCATTTCCTTGTTGTCGGGTGGCGAGCAGACGATGACCGCGGTGGCCCTCTTGTTCTCAATCTACCAGGTAAAGCCGAGTCCGTTCTGTGTTTTGGACGAACTGGATGCGCCTTTAGACGAATCGAACATCAACCGGTTTATCAAGGTATTGCAGCGATTTCTGGAGAACAGCCAGTTTGTGGTGATCACGCACAATAAACGAACGATCGCGATGGCCGACATCTTGTATGGGGTCACGATGCAGGAGCAGGGGGTCAGCAAGATTGTGAGTGTGAAGTTCAACAAGGAGAGTAGTGGTGCGGAACGTAGCACTGAGGTCGCCGGAAGGGCGGATTCGGTCCGCGGCGGGCATCCGGCGGGGGACCAGGAGGTCGTGCTTGCAAAGTGATGACCTCGAATTCCCGGTTTGGCATTTGGGGACTGCTTCCCGGGAATACCCTCACGATCCCCGATTTTGGGGCCTGTCTGGGTAAGGTCGAGAGCCTGGATTACCCACCCCAGCGGGTCCCGGGAAGGGCTCTTAGGACGACCCATTTTGCCGGTCTGGTGTGGAAAAAGTGGGTTAATGCAGGTGTTTCCTGCAAAAATTCACTTAAAAATGCTGTTGCACACCGTTCCACCCCCAGCCTAACCTGCCCGGCAAATCCGCCCTTTAGGCGGCGAAACAAACTGTTTTTGTTTCGATGTTGGTAAATTGCGATAGATCAAACACACAGCACAACTCAGGAGGAATGAAAATGAAGTTCAATAAATGGACGACGGCACTGGTGGCTACCGGTGTGGTCAGCCTTGCGTCTGCGGTTACTGCCGACGAGCACCCGCTCAACACCCTGCTCTCATCCACCAGCCTCAGCGGCTATGTGGACACCTCGGCGATCTGGAACTTTGGCGACGGGAATGGCGTTGCGAACCGTTTCGTCAATACCGGGCCCGATCGTCAGGACGGCTTTAATCTGAACGTTGTCAAGGTCGCCCTGGAAAAGTCCCTCGATGAGGGGCAGTGGTCGGCCGGCTACAAGCTTGAGACCCTCTTTGGTCCCGACGCGAGTGGCCTCCCCGGCAATGGTGGCACGGTAGGAATGAACAATGTCGGCTTGAAGCAGGCGTATGTTGCCCTGCGTGCGCCGGTCGGAAACGGCATTGATTTTAAGATGGGCCGTTTCGACCCGATCATCGGGTACGAGGTGTACGATAGCTACGCCAATCCGAATTTCAGCCGCTCGTTCGGCTATGCGATTGAGCCTTTGACCCATACTGGCCTTTTGGGGACCTACCAGTTCACCGACGTCATCGGTGCCTCTGCGGGCGTCGCAAACACCGATCAGTCTGTGGTAGCTCGTTCTGGCAACGCTGAATCCAAGAAGACCTACATGGCGGGTGTTGTCTTGAAAGCACCTGACAGCACGGGTTGGATGGCGGGTTCCTCGCTGTACGGTGGGGCGGTGGTCGGAGTCGACCGCTTCCTGGGTACCGGCAATGACCAAGACCTAAACCTCTACATTGGTGGATCGCTGGCGACGCCGATCAAAGGGTTCACTGTTGGTGCTGCGTATGATTATCTCGATGGTGGCAGTTACGCGAGTGCGGCGGCCCTGTACGCCTCTTTCCAGGCTACTGAGCAGCTGAAGCTCAATCTTCGTGGTGAGTACGCCCAGTCCGGCTACGGTGCCTTCTCTGGCACTGGGGTCAGGGACAAGATGACCGGTCTCACATTTACCGCCGACTACGCATTGTGGGCGAATGTCGTCACCCGCGCGGAGCTCCGCTGGGATCATTCGGCGAATGGCGACGATGCCTTCTACAATGTCGGCGGCGCCGGCGGATACTCCTTCTCGGACGAGTACGACTCGGGTGGAACGGGCGGATCGGGCGGAACCTACGGATCGGGTGGTTCCCGGGACGACGTGAGCTTGCTGCTCAACGTTATCTACAAGTTCTGATCGCGTTCGATTCGAAGCTACATCAAACCTCTGCCGTTATTCGGCAGGGGTTTTTTTCTGCGCCAAAATTCTTGGAAAGATGGTTCCGTGGCGTAGGTTCACGTCCAGTAATGAAGCCTTCGCGCCTACTCCTCTTGCTTGTTTGTGCCCAGGTGTTGGTCGCGTTGCTTGTGGCAGCCCTATGTCTGCAACAGATTCAAGCAGCGCGTCAGGCTGGTATTCAGGCACGCGGGATCAACGAACTGGCAACGCAGATCAGCCAAAACCAGCGGGCCCTCCAGGCTCTGGCCGGTGACGCCCTGGAATATTCGAAGAAGCAACCGGCGATTGACCCGTTGTTGATCGTACTTGGCATCAAAGCATCGGTCACCAATCCCCCCGCGCCTCCACCCGTTCCCACTTCCACCCCCATGCGCGGCAAGAGCCCGCGTTGAATCATCTCAATGAACAACCCGGTTTTCCCTCGCCCCACCAGTGATCTGGAAACTGAGATCAATTCCCTCCGCTCCCTGGTGCAGGTTAGTATCGTCGCTTCGCTTATCGCCACCACCAGCCTCGCGGTTTACCAGTTGTGGCAATACCGGCAGGTCCGCCGCGAGCTCAGCGGCCAGGCAAAAACATTTACGACACTGCGCGCCGAGCATGGGCGACAGAATCAAATCGCGGAACGATTCCGAGAATACGGGACTCGGGATAAGAATTTCGTCCCGATATTGGGCAAGATTGGTTTAAAGCCGCTTGAGTCGGCTCCTGGGTCCTCGCCGCCGGGCACCGGGCCCGGACTGCAGACCGCGACTCCAAAGCGGTGAGGGGTCGGCATTGGGCTCTTCATGGTTGCCGTCGAAGATTCTCGATTTGGTAGACAACTTGGCATGCCGGAGCAGGCCTTGCTCCGCCAATGGGCTGAAATCCGGGAGATTCCCGCGGGTCAGCGGATCTTTGACGAAGGAGCGATCGCCGATGGGCTATTTGTGGTGCTGGATGGCGTCGTAGAAATCACCGTCCAGTCTTCTCCGGGTCGGGAACATCTGCTCTCGCGGAATGAACCGGGCGATTACTTTGGGGAAATGGCCGTATTCGATGGTGGCACTCGATCCGCTTCGGCGACGGCAAAAACCCACTGCGTGTTGAGCTTTGTCTCCACGGACCTCGTCCACATGCTCCTCGACAAATCCCCAATGCTCGCGGCGTCCCTGGTCCGGGATGCGAGCCTGAGAATGCGAGAGTTTAATCGTCGTTTTCTTCAGGAATCATTGCGTGCGGAGCGACTCACGTTGGTCGAGAGGCTCGCCAAGACCATTGTTCACGATTTCCGAAATCCCTTGAATGTAATTGGACTGGCGGCTGATCTTGCCGTCGAAGAAAGGGCTTCACCAACCGCCCGGCGGGCGGCGCGCGATCGGGTTCACAAACAGGTGGAGGTGTTGAATTCCTTGATGCAGGAGTTGCTCGACTTCACCCGTGCCACACCCGCCAACGTCATTCTCGCCCAGTTGAGCTATGGTGCAGTGCTGCGACCGTTCTTGGTTGAATTGCAGGAGGAGGCCTCTCGTCGAGGGGTCGTTTTGGATCTGCCTGGCGACCTGCCTGAATCCTCGGTGAGGGTCGATCCACCCCGGCTTTTCCGGGTCCTCACCAACCTTTTCCAAAATGCGTTTGACGCTCTTTCCGGACAACGGGATGGACGAGTGACGCTCCGGTTTACGACGGATGACGACGAAGTTATCACGGCGATTACGGATAACGGCCCCGGTATTCCGCGCAACCTGATGTCTCACGTCTTCCAGCCGTTTGTCACGTTCGGGAAAGCTCACGGCACCGGTTTGGGGCTTGCCATTTGCGAGCGGATCATCACCGAACATGGCGGGCGGATCACGGCCGATAATGCGCCCTCCGGAGGGGCGGTGGTTCGATTCAGTCTGCCCCGACGGTAACTCGAATCGCGTCGAGCGACCGCCCAAGTCGGTTCAGGCCCTCGGCAAGGACCTCCGTCGGGCACCCGATGCCGATTCGGAAGTGCTGGGGCGTTTCAAAAAACCGGCCGGGTACGACGGTCGCCTCGTGGTGTTTTCGCAAATGGTCGCAGAGAGATTCCACGGTGCCGTGTCGCAAGCGGGGAAAAGCCACGGTGCCGTGGGTGTGGGGCGGACATTCCAGGTCGTTGCGCGACTTCAGGAATTGATTTAACAGCTCGCGATTGACGGTGAGCAGTCGTTGGGCGCGGTCTCGGATCGGGGCGAAATTAGTCAAAACGGCGAGAGTCAATCGCTCGGCAGCGTGGGCGGGAATCACTCCAAATAAATCGTTGAGACGCCACGCGCGGCGGACGGCTTCGGGGTTTCCGATGATCCATCCACACCGGAGTCCGGTGAGTCCATAGACCTTCGTGAGGCTCGAGGTAACCAGAATGTTATCGGCCAGTAGGGCGGCGGTTTTTGGCGCCTCCGCAAACGCGGCATCCAGGTAGACTTCGTCGACGAGCACAGACGCTCCGACGCTGTCCGCCAGGCTGGCGATTTCCATCAGGAGTTCGTCCGGAATTCGAGCGCTCGATGGATTGTGCAAATTGCTGAGAACGATCAGCCTCGTTTCCGGCCGGAGTTGCCGTTTGAGTTCTGCCGGGTCCGGCAACCAGCCGTTCCCGGGCCGTCGGTCGAATCGACGAACACGGCCACCGAGGTACTCCGCGGTCGAAATGAGCAACTCGTAGGTAGGACGTTCGATCAGGACGTCATCGCCCGGATCAAGGATCACCGCCATCGCCAGGTGATTGGACATGGACGTCCCAGCGGCGTGCACAATTCTATCCTCCGGCACGCCGAGGTGGTGAGCCAACGCGGCTTGCAGGGGTGGCCACCCATAAAAGCTGGGCCCGCTCAATTCGAGGTCTTCGAGGCGCACCGGAAGGTCGCGGAGCAGATACGGCGACACTCCGCTATTACCCAGGTTGAACCGGGCCGCTTGTTGCGTTTTCGCCCAATACATGTAGGGCGACTCGATGAGACGTTTGGAAAAGGTCATTTCGGCGACGGGGCACGGGACAAAGCCTTGCGAATAAAGTAAACGGGCACACCTGCAAGCAGAATCCCAAATCCGATCAGACTGTCCTGGCCGTGACCGAAGAGAAGGTTTGCCACCACGGCCCAGCAACTCGCGACGAACAACAGGGTCGTCCAGGGATGGCCCGGGATGCGAAATCCGGCGGGAGCAACGTTCCCACGGCGGAACAGAAATACGCAACAGGCGGTCAATCCGTAGAAAATGAAGTCGACGGATACTACGTAGTTCAGGATTTGATCGTAGCGCCCGGAGACCGCGATGATCATGGCGACCAGCCCCTGGAGGGCGATGGCGGCGACGGGGGCGCCGGTGGTGGGATGCACCCGGCCGAAGGCATCAAAAAACATACCATCCCGTGCCATGGCGTAGTAGACGCGGGGCGCGGTCAGCATTCCCTGCGCGAGAAAGCCAAAGGTTGAAATGACGATCCCGGCGGCGATGAGGCGGCCTCCGGTTTCCCCAAGGGCCTTTCTCATAAGGTCCGAAGCAGGCGTGGCGGTGGCGGCGAGACCCGCAGGCCCAAAAGCGCGGAGGCAGACAATATTCACCGACAGGTAGAGGGTGATTACTCCAAAAATTCCCCAAAGAAGGGCCCGCGGGAGGTTACGCTTCGGGTTGTTGACTTCCCCTCCGATGAAGCAGGCCGTTTGCCACCCTCCGTATGCAAAGAGAACCGGCACCATCGCCGCTCCAAACTGCCGCAAGGGGCCCAAATCCGCCGGCGACGCCGATGTCCCTCCGCCGGCTGCCATTTCGAATGGCTTTACCAAGATCCAGCCGATGGTAACCAGAGCGACGATCGCCACAGCCTTCAATACCGTGAGAACGGTTTGCACGACGGTTCCCGTCCGAACGCCTAGACAGTTGACGACCGTCAGGAGGGCCAGGGCCGCCACAGCGACCTGCCACGGCGGTCCGGTGAAACCGGTTAGTTGACAGAAGTATTGAGCGAATGTGACGGCAACCGCCGCCATACCCCCGCTGTGGCTTACCAGCAAGAGACACCAGCCGTACAAGAACCCTACGAGTGGGTGGAAGGCTTCCCGAAAATAAGCGTACTGCCCGCCGACGTGAGGGCGAACGGAGGACAATTCCGCGTAAATGAAGGCGCCCGCCATGGCGATCAATCCCCCGAAGAGCCAAGCCCCTAGAATGAGGGCGGGGGTGTGAACTTGCTTGGCCACCACCGCGGGGTTCATGAAGATTCCCGCACCCACGATCCCGCCGATCACCACCATCGTGGCATCGAACAGGCCGATCCTTCGTACGAGGGGTTCCGCACCGGATGGCGAGGAGTCGCTGGACAGACGGAAAACAGTGGGAGGCGATTCTTTAGTCACGAAATAACGAGGGTCTGCCGGAATATGCGAAAAATCTTGGCATCATGGCGAGGAGAACCCGTGGCCGGTCCAAGATTTCCTTTTTCGAGATTTTTGGAAGATTGATCTTCAGAAACTTAGCGGCCACCACTCTCCAATCTCCCGTAAAACGGGCCGTTTGGTGCGTTACAATCCCTTGTTCGATCATTTCGCTGGTTCTCTTGACGGCTTCCCTCACGACCTCGATAATAGGCAGCTCATTTGCCACCCGCTTGACGGGCGGCTTTTTCGTTTCCTTATGCCGCATTCGAAAGACTCGAAAGATAAAAGCCCGGCCGAAATGCCGGTTGCCCGGAAGCCGCTAACCCATGCGGCACCCGCCACCCCCGCCAAATCGGTGGTGTCGTCGAAAATCCTGGCCCCAACGAAGCCCGCGACCCCGAAGGTCGTCGTACCGAAGGTCGTCGTACCGAAGGTCGTCGTACCGAAGGCCGCCGTACCGAAGGTTTCTTTAGCCAAGCCTGGGCCGGCTGAACATGGACCGGTCGCACCTGGACCCACCGAGCGGACCTCGGCGAAGCCGGTGTCTTCGAACAAGCCCGCCGGACCGGCAAAAGCGATGGTTTCGACGAAATCTTCGGTTCCGGAAAATCCTGCAGCGGCGGGCGAGTTGGTGCACGGCGGAAAGTCGGCATCCAGATTTAAGCAGAGTTCTGAATCCAAGGAAGTGAAGCATTCCCACGGGGAAAAGGCGCGAACGGCGGAAAGTGCACCCTTGGCTGTGGTCGCAACCCGGGGTGAAAAGGGGGAAAAGCCTGCGAAAACGACGATCTCCTCCACATCTGAAAAGCCGCTCAAAACCGCCGCGAGCGCTCCTTCAGCCCCTCTGCCTGCAGCGAGTGATTTAAAGAAAGGTCGGGATGGAAAGAAGCCTGCGGTCGGTTCCGCACCGGCTGTTGCGGGGCCTCTTTTGGCGGTTCCGACTGCGCCCGAGACCGAAGCGGTTGCCGATGGATTGACGGTGGGAACCGTGCGAAGTTCCAGCGGGATTGACCTGACGGAAAAGATCAAGGAATTGGTTCGTCTTTCCCAAGAGCAGGGCTATCTAACCTACGGCGACATCAATGATGCCCTGCCGGAAGGGGTGACGCCGGAGGACATGGACGAGATTTATGCGAAGCTTCGCAATCTCGAAATTGACATCGTCGACCAGGCGGAAGTGGATCGCGTCAAGCAACCGGAACAGGAGGAAGAGGAGGAAAAAGCGCGGCTCGACATTCTGGATGACCCCGTCCGGATGTACCTCAAGCAGATGGGGCAGGTGCCTCTGCTGACACGCGAGCAGGAGGTTGAGATATCCAAGCGGATTGAAGACAATGAGAACGAGGTAAAAAGGATTATTTATAGCTTCGGATTCTCTGGCAAGGAGCACATCGCCCTTGCGGAGAAGCTGATTTCCGAGCCGCCGAAGGAACGATTCGACCGGGTGATCGTCGATAAGAAAATTGAGAGCCGCGACGAGCATCTTCGTGCGTTGCGCAAACTGGTCAAAGATGTTCGTGCCATCGACACGCAGGTGGACGAAAAATGGCGCGAACTCCAGGAATCGCACGCGAAAGGTCGTCTCGAAAAGCTTACCGTCGAGTACCGGAAGATTGACGAGAAGCTGCAAAAGGCGTTTCCGAAGTTCTATTACAAGCAAAAGGTCATTGAAGAAATGACGCTTGTCGCCGACAACATTCACGACAAGTTCCAGCTGAGTCTTCGGGCGATTCGGGATCTGGAGGTGCACAAGCGCTCGAACCAGGCTCAGGTCATCGTTCATGCCGAGGAGCGGAAGATTCAGGCGCTCGAGGAGTTTGTCCGGATGAGCCAGCGCGAGTACCTCCTCGCGTACGAGCAGTTGCAGCATTTCAACAAGAAGGCGCTGCAGGCAAAGACGGAGATGGTTGAAGCCAACCTGCGTCTCGTTATATCGATCGCCAAGAAATATACGAATCGCGGCCTGTCTTTCCTCGATTTGATACAGGAGGGAAACATGGGCCTCATGAAGGCGGTGGAAAAGTTCGAATACCGCCGGGGGTATAAGTTTTCGACCTACGCCACTTGGTGGATCCGGCAGGCGATCACTCGCTCCATCGCCGACCAAGCCCGCACCATCCGCATCCCGGTGCACATGATCGAGACGATCAATAAGCTGATGCGGGTCCAGAAGCAGCTCATTCAGGATTTCGGCCGTGAGCCAACTCCTGAGGAGATTGCCGATGAGATGCAGATGCCTGTGGACCGCGTCCGGGCGGTCCTCAAGATGGCCCAGCAGCCGATCTCGTTGCAAAGTCCGGTCGGCGACAGTGACGACACAAATTTTGGTGACTTCATTGAGGACAAATCGGCGGAGAATCCGTCGGACATGACCTCGTACAGCCTCCTGAAGGAGAAGTTGACGGATGTGCTGGATTCGTTGACGGAGCGGGAGCGCAAGGTTTTGGAACTCCGATTTGGACTGGGTGACGGCTATAGCCGCACGCTTGAGGAGGTCGGGAAGCAGTTCAAAGTGACCCGCGAGCGCATTCGGCAGATTGAAGCGAAGGCACTTCGCAAGATGCGCCACCCGACGCGATTGCGGCAGCTGCAGGGTTTCCTCGAAGGAGCCGAGGTTCGGGTCTGAATTTTCTTTGCCGTGGCTAGAACGGCATGAATCCCAGGTTGAATGCCCGCTCCACCAGCCAGGCTGTGGCGATAACAGCGATGCCTATCGACCCTCCCTGGAGGATGATGCGCCGATAAAACGCCGTTCTTCGGAGGCTGAAGGCGAATGGTAAGAATGCCAGAACCAGGGTGAGTTGGCCGGCTTCAACCCCCAGATTGAAACCCAGGAGCGCCTGGACCAGGGCCGACCGAGGAAGCCCAAGGTCGCTGAGCACGCTTGCGAAGCCAAAGCCGTGTATCAATCCAAAGCCAAATGCCACCGCCCATGCTCGATCGTGGAAAAACGGGCGAAGATTGTTGACTGCGGCGACGACAACACTGAGGGCGATAGCGGACTCCACCCCGCGGGAGGGAAGGCGGACAATTGCCAGTGCTGCCAGGCTTAGGGTGATGGAGTGAGCGACGGTGAAGGCGGTGATCACCTTAACTACGCTCATCAGAGCACTGCGGAAAGACCTCGTTGGTACGGGTTCTTTCTGAGTGGGTGTCGATGTCCGTTGTTTGCAGCCCACGAGCACTGCCGGCAGGAGCAACGCCAGCAAGAAGAGAATGTGGTCATAACCAGCCCAGATGTGATGGATGCCATCGCGAACGAAATCGAAGAACTGATGGGCGAGGGAAGGTTTGCCAATCGCAAACTCTCGAATGGGGTTCTCCGGGCTGAACACGGCCGTCTGGGTATTGGTGCCCTCGGAGATCCGGCAAAGCCCTCGGTGCAGGGGGTCGTGGTCAAAAAACAGACGGTACTCTACCGAAAGGTTCGTGAAGGTTTGGCCGATGGCAGCCTGAAATCGGAGAACGGCGAAGGTGCCATCACTATGCTCAGCGATCAGATGTTCCGTGACCTCAGGACGCAGCATGCGCCCGTCCGCCGCGAGTCGGAGTCGACTGAGAACGAGTCCAGTAATGTCGTTGGTGCGGTTTTTCACTTCGCCCCAGGTGATCGCGCCGTCGTCATTGGAATCCAGCCCCAGGACGTTCTCGAGATCCCGCAGGGCAATATCCCATTGTCCATGGAGAGCGGCACTCGTGCGTTCGTTGATCTCAATGCTGAGGTAGGAATCGCTGGGCTTATGGGCATGCAGGCATTGGGAAGCCAGGATTCCGAACCAGATCCCGATTCCAATCTGCAGGTGGCGTCGCGCGTTCACGGTTTGGAGCTTCCAGCAACAAGCTGATCCAGGGCGACATCTTCCACATGATTTGACTGTCGCCATTCGAGCACGGGAGCCGCCGCATTCATTCTTCCGGCGGCCCGGGCGGCTTCGAGAAACACCCGAGCGTCGGCGGGTTCACGCTGCACCTTCCAGTTTTCTATCGCCAGAGCGAGTGCTGCGCCGGCGTTGTTTTCCAAATGAAGCCGGAAGCGGGACTCTTCCCGTCGATGCACCACATCGCCTCGCAACGCGGCATCCGAGAATCGATCCCGCAAGACTTTCGCCCGTTGAACCCAGCCAGATTCGCCGGTTCCACCTGCGCGCGCCTCCGCTTCCGCCAGTCGGAGCAGGAGACCGTCGATGCGAGTAAATCGTCGGAGGAGGTCGGCGACCGATTCAGGTTTGCCTAGGTCGAGCAGGAAATCCGAGTAGGCACCCAGGAGGTACGGATCCGAAGGGGCGATCTGGAGGGCCGCTCGAAAATGGGCATCGGCTTTCGCGGTCATTCCCAGGCGTCCGGCCATTTCACCCAACTGCGTCAGGATCCACACAGCCCGCTCTGGCTCGATCGGGTGCGCTGGCTCCTGCCGCTCCCAACGGTCGCGCAGCCGTTGATAGCTCCGGTGGCCATCGCCCGTCAGGCTGCCAATCTGTGCGATGGCTCCGAGCGCAGTTAAGTCGTCGACGAGTCGGACGAGCTGCAAACATGCCGATCGCGCCGCGGGGTATTCAGCCCGGACGGTGTGAATCGTGGCTTTGGCCAGCCAGGCGCCGCCGTGTGCCGGATCCCGTTGCAGCACCGCCTGCAGGTCAACGAGTGCCCCGTCAAAATCATGGAGACTTTGGCGGATGGTCGCGCGGTGAAAGAGGACGGAGTTTGGCGCGGCCGCGTGGGACCACCAAGGCAGCAGGACACCCTGGGCCTGGCTGAGCCATCGCGGATCGGCTTCGGCCCGAGCTCTCCCGATCAATTCGCCTGCCAAGGCGACGGCATTGGTAATGTCGTTTGGATTTGCCCGTTGCAGCGCTCGTTGTTTCCGCAATTCCCGATCCGCCAGTGCGAGCGGCCGCGTACGGAGCGTTTCCAAGACCTGGAGATCCGAGCTCGGAGTGAAGGGTGCGCCCACAGCTCCCCCGATCGCGATGGCAATGGATCCCAGCAGGACTCCTCCGCGCACGAGTCGGTCCCAATGCACCAGGCATCGCACGCGAGCAGGACGGAATGGATTCATCGTGGGGAGATTCTATCGGGTTGCTCTCACGCAGCCGAGCCAGCGAGGAAACCCCGTTCAACGAGGGTTGTCACGAAATGGGCCGCCATGGCAATCGGTTGCACACGGCGGCCCGGACCCCTGTTGGTTGTTTGGGGAAGAGGCTTATTGAACCTTGATGGAAACCGCTTCAGCGGTGGTCGTGACTCCACCCAGACCGATGGGTCGGTCGGAGGTGATCTTGATGATGCCGGAGGTTGCGTCGGGCTTAGGCACGGTGAGGACGCGCGTGGCGGGATCAAATTCCGGCCGGACGGGCTGGAAGTTACCAGTGAGGGTCTTCCCCGCAGCGGTGCTGATGGTAATTGAATTGTTGGGGGAACCGGCAATGGGCGGCCGGATATAGGGGAAGGCATCATCAAACGCGGCGGCACGGACCGTGGCACCGTCGGTGAACGGCGCATCGCCCGCGGGGGCTACATCCGGCGTGAGGAGTTTCCCCATTACGACCCTCAGCGCGATATCGATCACGTCATCCCCGGGTCGCCGACCATTTGGGAAGCCGGCCAGATCCGCTTTGCTTGCATCGAGCACGCCCTTGCTGACGCCGGCGATCACGCCGAGATTATTCTGAAGATTGCGGGGTGTTGCCGCAATCGCAGTGTTCAAGCGTTGCATTTCTCCCGGGGCACCCCCCGTCGGTTGATTCAAGCCCGTGACTCCAGTGGCGAAGACGGCAACGAGATCGGAACGCGGAAAGAGCGTCGGCGCGATGGCCCCCGCATCCTTGTAAAGGAGCTCAATAATTGCGGGCAGGGTCGGATGCGTGATGTAGTCGATGAAATTAGTCACATCATCTTTGGGCTCACTCGCGTTGAATTTGTTCTTGTCCTTAACTCCAATCACGACCTCGTTGACGAGAGGCATCCCCAGCCGGGAAACCTGGGTGTAGACATCGCCCTGTACGGTGCTCGCTGTCGACCACGCTCCGAGGACCGGTTGGGAAGGGTCGGCGAGCAGAAATCCTTTGGGAAGTTCCACGATCAACGACGTCACATTCTTGTCAGCGAGACTGTCGGTATTCGCATTCTCGGGCCCGAGCGGGCTGGTCGAGATGTTAATTAGATCAAAGGTTTCTCCGAGGTTTACCACGAACGGATCTTTCCGTTGGCCGACGAAAACTTTGCCCTTCTTGTCCGTTCCAGGAAGTGCGACTTCGTAGATGTATTGATTCGCGTAGGCTTCGTAGTTTGGAAACGTCTTGTTGCCCACATTGTCCTGGGGTTTGGTAAAGTGCGGAGTGCCATCCTTGGGATTGAGGATTGGCGTCGAGGTTCCTGTTCGCCGGTTGCCGCGGATTAGATTCAGGGTGTAGGTCTGATCGACCAGGAGAGCCCCGTTGTTGCCGGCGGTGATTTGTCCCACCGCCAGAACGGGGACGGCATTGGTTCGACGGTTACCGGCGGGGCCGATCTCCAGACCAAAGGTCCGGAGGGTGTTTTGGAAGCGAAATTGCAGGGTCAGGTCCTCGCGGGAATCACCATCGTTGTCGACGTGCATCTCGTAGACGGCATTCTCGGCGAGTTGAAAATAGTTCGGGCCTCCGTAGCCGTCCTGCAAGGGCAGGTAGTTCGCGACGAAGGTCACGTAATTTGAGCGTCCGGGCTCATAGCTGCCGAACATGTAGAAGTCGGTGCAGTCGAGTTTCGGAGTGTGCGTGATGAGGGGTGCCTCGCGGTGGCTCGAGGCCAGCGCCGAAACCGTCCCCAGTACCATCACAAGGGCGGTGGATCGTAAGATGTTCTTCATGTTTGCGTTGAGTTTTGTTTAAGCAGTTACAGCTGAAGAACGACCTGCCTGGCTGCTTGGATGCAGGAAATAGAAGAATCTGAATGCGAAAAATACCGGGAGGACGATCCTACATGAACCGACCGTTACTTCGCCCTCTCCGCCACTCCGAGTGGGGGAGAGGGTGCCTCGAAGGGCGGGTGAGGTGGTGCTTGGGTTCATGGTATCACGGCGTGCACTGTTAAGTTCGGTGGGTTCTTTCCCGGACCCGGACGGCCCCGGATCGAGGGAAGCTGTTGGCTCTCACGTTCGGAGTGAGCTCCGGAACGCAGCCCCGCTGTCTGGAATCAGCGTTTCTTAGCGTTCGTCCTGAGTTCCAACGCCGGTTTGCAGGATCAATCCGCCCACAATTGGCGATCTTGCTGCAGGCGATGCAGCAGGACTGCATCGGCGGGCGGAAATTTGAAGCCGGCCAACCCCGCCGCCGTCACCCAATTCAGAGCGGCACAGCCGACCGGGCGCGGTTCACCTGATTGGACTCTCACCAGGAAGAATCGGAGGCAGACTCGGCGTTCCTCGTAGTCGTGGACGACCTCCTGATAAAAGCGGACGACGTTGGCGTCGAAGTCGAGCTCTTCCCGGAGTTCACGCCGGAGGCAGTCTTCCCAGGATTCTCCCCGCTCGCGTTTGCCTCCGGGGAATTCCCAGGTACCAGCGAGGTGACTGCCCGGAGGTCGTTGGGCGATCAGAAGTCGGCGATCGCGAAAGATAAGCCCGGCACTGACTTCAATCACCACGCGGCCACATCCGGATGGCAGGGGTGGGTGCACGAACTATCGTCCCACGCTGTGGTAGAGAAATCCGAGTCGCTTCATTTCAACCGGGTCCAAGAGATTGCGGCCGTCGAACAGGATCGGCGTTCTCATTATACGCCGGGCCTGAGTGTAGTCGACCTGGGTGAATTCGGGCCATTCGGTGGCAATCACGAGGGCGTCACAACCCTCGGCGACGAGATTTGCATCCGCCACAAAGGTGGCTTCCGGGAGAACAGCCCGGGCTTTTTCCATCGCCTTGGGATCGTGGACGCGCAGGGTTGCGCCTTCGCGAAGCAGTTGATGGCAAAGGTCCAGTGCGGGCGATGTGCGGATGTCGTCGGTGTTTTGTTTGAAGGCGAGGCCCAAGACACCAATTCGCTTCTCTTTGAGCACCCACAGGGTGTTCGTGATTTTCTTCAAGAACCGGCGCATCTGGTCGGCGTTAATATGTTGCACTTCCTTGAGAAGTCGGAAGTCGTAGCCGAGTTGCTCACTGATCTTAATGAAAGCGCTCAGGTCCTTGGGAAAGCACGATCCGCCAAACCCGAGCCCGGCATTGAGAAATTGGGAACCAATCCGGCGATCCATGCCCATCCCTTGGGTCACGGCTGTGACATCGGCGTGGGCCGCTTCACAGACGGCGGACAGGGCGTTGGCATAGGAAATTTTTAACGCGAGAAATGAATTGGCGGCGTGTTTGATCAGTTCCGCAGAATTCGTGTCGGTGACAATCAAGGGTGCGTCAAACGGGGCGTAAATCGCCTTCATCGCCGCCACCGGACGATCGCTGCTGACGCCGATCACGATGCGATCCGGCTTCATCAGGTCTTCAACCGCAAATCCCTCCCGGAGGAACTCCGGGTTGCTTACGACATCGACGTCGATCGGACTTTTCCCGTAACGCTTAATCGTTGCGGCGACCTTCTCGGCCGTCCGGACCGGAACAGTGCTCTTATCCACCACAATTCGGTACCCATCGAGGTGGGCGGCGATTTCGCGCGCGACGCCTTCGATATAGCTGAGATCCACGGATCCATCCGGCATCGGCGGGGTGGGAACGGCGATAAAAATGACTTCGGACTGCTCGACGCCTTCGCGGGTGGAGGTCGTGAAATCGAGTCGACCCGCCTGGACGTTGCGTTTTACAAGCTCGTCGAGTCCGGGTTCGTAAATGGGGATTCGGCCCTGTTGCAGTTGTTCAATCTTGAGGGCGTCACAGTCAACACAAACCACCGAATGCCCGACTTCCGCAAAACAGGCGCCGGTGACCAACCCCACGTAACCGGTGCCAATGATGGCGATTTTCATTCGAGAGGCTGCTCCGGAACGGTCCGTGCGATTATTTGGCGGGAGCGGGAGCGGGAGCGGGAGCGGCAATTGGGGCGGGAGTTGGAGCGGGAGTTGGAGCGGGAGTTGGGGCGGCAGGAGAAGCAGAAGGGGGAGCGGGAGCAGCGGGAGCGATCGAAGGGGTGGAAAGATTGACGGAATTGGTCCCAACCGCAGGTTTGTTGAGCTCTGGATGCTTTTGCAGCAGCAACTGCCGGCGCACGGTGGCTTGTTGGACGATGGGCGAGAATTGCCCGGCCTTAGTCATTTCATCGAATACAGCCAGTGCTTCCGTCGGCCGATTCATGGACTCCAGGAGTCCGGCTTTTGCGAGCCGGGCATGATTGGCGACGGCGTCGGACGGAAAACGCTGCAGCAAACTGTTATACCCAGTCAATGCCTCGTCTGACTTGCCGAGCGCGTCGGAAGTGGCTGCCAACCCCATGTGGGCCGTTGCTGCGAACGGACTTTCCGGGAACTGCTGGACAAAGGCAGTAAATTTTTCGCGGGCGGGGCCATACTTGGATTCCGCGTAAAGTTGTCCCGCCGCCAGGAGAAGCGCTCTCTCGCCCGCCGAGGTCCCGCTGTGGTCCGATGCGATCTTCAGAAGCGTATCACTGCTGACTTTAAACTCTTCCGGCGGGGGATTCGGAGGGGCATAGGCTCCGATCAGCGCTTCATTGGCTGCCAGTTCGATCTTTTGAGAACGCCACCGCCAAACCATCATGACGACGACGAGCACGGAAAGGGCGACCAGCAGACTGGCAATTAACTTGCGGTTCTCTTCCAGCCAGGTCAGCAGGTCCAGCTGCAGATGGGACTCGGGGGTTTCCAAACTCATGACAATATTTGATCAGGGTTGGCAGCGGAGGTAAAAAGACAAGCCCTATTTGCAGATCTCCCCTGTTTCGGGGTTTATTTTGCGTTGTTGGAATGGAATCGAGTGGGTGGGGCGACCTTTGAGAGCGGTTGGGCCTTCGATGGCACACGGCCATGGCGTGATCCCTGGGGTGTGGTTCGCGATCCAGCGAAGGTGTTTTCCTACCATCCTCGATCGCTATCGGCAATACTCCGGATTGAATGAATCGCCCGGCTGTGGGCACGATCGTCCGGGCAGTCTGAATCTCTTTATTTGGCAACTCTCTAGAATCGTCTGATGAAAACTCAATTCACGTACCAACGTCTGATCCCAGGCCTGCTCGCCGTGCTCGTGGCGGCGAATGGCCTCACCGCCCAAGCATCCGAACGGGGAATGCGCACCCGGGACCGCAAAACCTTCGACGCAATCGGGGGCGACTACTACACGGGTCGCTCGCCTTTCGTTCGGAGCCGGGGGCGCCCGTCCATTACGACGCTGGCTGCCGCAGAGCCAGTCAAAGCCGTTCCCTCGGCCGCTCCCGCCCCGGCCGCCACGGCCACCACTTGGGTTACGGTGCAGGCGTCGAAGCCGGCGGTACCGGCTGCCACGGTTCCCTGTTCCATTACGGTGGGCGGGCTCGTGAATCTGAGCAAAGAGATGCCCCGCGAAGCGATCGTCGGCGAAGCCTTCACCTACGAAATCAAGGCCATGGCAAATGGGTGTGCCGGCAATGTCGTCGTAACCGACACCGTTCCCGAGGGAGCCTCACTTGTGAGCACCCTGCCCGCCGCCGTGGTTTCTGGCAATCAGTTGACATGGAATCTCGGCAACCTGGATTCTGGAGAAACGAAGATACTCAAGGTCACGGTCAAGCCGGATCGTGAAGGCACTCTCTTCGGCTGCGCGATCATCAAGGCGGATCCGCGTGCATGCGCCCAGACCCTCGTCGGCCGGCCGATTCTCGTGATCGACAAGTCCGGTCCGGAGACCGCGCAATTCGGTGCCGATGTGAACTATACGATCACCGTCCGCAATACGGGCTCCGCGGTCGCGAAAAACGTCGTCGTGACCGATAAGGTTCCCATCGGCCTCGGCGGGGTGAAGGAAATCCCTTACAATGTGGGCAACCTCAGTCCTGGTCAGAGCAATATCATCACCGTAACGCTCAAGGCCGCCGAACGCGGCAAGCACTGCAACGTGGCGGTGGCCACTTCCAGCAACGCGGCCACGGTGCAGGATGATGCCTGCACCACCGTCATCAAACCAGGCATTAAGTTGATCAAGACGGGGGACTCGGAGATGTACCTCAACAAGCGGGCTAGCTACAAAATCACCGCGAGTAACATTGGCGACACCGAACTCAACAATGTGGTCGTGACTGACACGGCGCCGAATCCGACTCGCATGGAGAGCGTTGGACAGGGCGGCACTCAGACTGGAAATGCTGCCTCCTGGAACCTGGGTACTCTCCGGCCCGGCGAGTCCAAGGATTTGGACATCGTCCTGATCAGCACTCAGCCCGGCAAATGGTGCAACGCTGCGAGCGTCACAACGCAGCAGGGACTCCGTGATTCGACCGAGTTCTGCACGCTGTGGAAGGGTATTCCTGCCGTCTTGCTCGAAGTGGTCGATGATCCGGATCCGGTGGCGGTTGGCAACGACACCACCTACACGATCCGCATCACAAATCAGGGTACGGCCGACCTGATCAATATTAACACCGTTGCCCAGTTCCCGGCTCAGTTCAACCCGATGAGCTCGCAGGGGGGAACGATTGACGGCAAAACCGTCAAGTTCCCGAGTGTGCCCCACCTGAGTCCAAAGCAGGTCATCACCTACACGATCACCGCCAAGGCGGTCGGCACGGGTGACAGTCGAATGAAAGTCGTCCTCACGGAAGACCAGTTGAGCTCCCCGGTGGTCGAGGAAGAATCAACCCGCGGTTACTAATTTCAGGGAGCCGTCCTTCGTTACGGCTCCTTTTCTTAGCCGGCGCTCAGGCCAACAACTCTCGCACCACCTGAGCGTCGGTAACGGTCGCATCCGTCAGACTGTCGGCCCGCCCTTCATGGAAATGGGTGAGTTGACGGTGATTCAGGCCCAACGCATCGAGGAGCGTGGCGTGAAAATTCGCGACCGGGACAACGTCTTGCACCGAGCGATATCCGAAATCATCGGTGGCCCCGTGGACATGGCCCTTCTTGAAACCTCCACCCGCCAGCCAGAGGGAAAAAGCGTGCCGGTTATGGTCCCGGCCGTCCTTACCTTGCGAAACGGGCAGGCGGCCGAACTCGCCCGTCCACAGGACGATGGTGTCTTCGAGCATTCCCCGTTGCTTAAGGTCTTGAACGAGGGCGGCACTCGATTGGTCGGTCATCCGGCACAAATCGCGCAGTTTCGCCGCATTCTTGTCATGGGTATCCCACGGCTGCCCGCTGAGAAAAACCTGGACAAACCGCACGCCCCGTTCCACGAGTCGCCGCGCCATGAGGCATCGCTTGGCGTAGTTGGCCGCGGATGGGTCGGGATGATCCAGGCCGTACAGCCGTCGGACGTGCTCGGGTTCGGCCGCGAGGTCGAGCACTTCCGGAACCGAGGACTGCATCTTTGCCGCGATTTCGAAATTCCGGATACGGGCGGTCAATTCGGTATTGCCGGGATGATTTTTTAGGTGGTGCTGGTTGAAGCGATCCAGAAAGGCCAGTTGATTGGTTCGCGCTCCGGCGGAAACCTCAGGAGGGTTGGAAAGGTTAAATACCGGCGGTCCTTCGCTTCGCAATTGGGTGCCTTGATAGATGGCGGGCAGCCATCCCGAGGTCCAGTTGCGCAAGCCGTCCACAGGCAAGCCGCCGGGATCCGAAAGAACGACGTAGGCCGGTAGATCCTGCCGTTCTGTCCCCAGTCCGTAAAGAATCCATGAACCCAGCGTCGGCCGTCCTGCCTGGAACTTACCGCTATGAATAATCCTCAGAGCCGATTCGTGATCGACGGAATCCGTCTTCATCGAGCGGACGAGCGTGAGTTCGTCGGCAATCGACGCCGTGTAGGGCAGGAGTTCCGAGAGTTGCATTCCGCAGCTCCCGGCGGGTCGGAACGTAAACGGGGATCGCAGCAACTTTCCGGCCTGTTTATCGAAGTGAATTTCCAATTCACCGGGATGATCCTGGCCATCCCGTCGATTCAGCTCGGGCTTCGGATCAAACAGATCCATCTGGCTGGGGCCTCCATGTTGGAAAAGGCAGATGACAGCCTTGGCCTTCGGCGCGTGATGTGGAGGACGCGGAGCCAGCGGGTTGCCGGTCAAACCCGGGTCGTCTATTGATGGACGTGCCGGGGCTTCCGCCTGCAATAGTTGCTGGAGAGCAAGCCATCCCAGGCCGCCGGCACTCGCTTGTAAGAACGCCCGTCGATCGAGATCAAAGCCTTGGGTAGAGGGATTCATGAATCAGTCGACATGAAGAAACGCATTACTGGCGAGCAGCATTTGGCAGAAATCCGTCCACACCTGCTCCCGCGCAATGTCGGGAGACTGCCCGCCATGAAACGGCATTTGAGAGGCGAGGAAATCACGACTGATCCCGCTCTCGACGTGATCTGGAGCGCGGCCGGTTGCTCGGAGAAACGCCTCGCACATCCTCGATTCATCGTCTCCGCCGGAGGCAAGCAACCGTTGTCCAAACGCTCGGGCGCGGCGTCGGACAAAATCTGAATTGAGCAACGCCAGCGACTGTTGCGCCACGGTCGAAGGTACACGGAGAATGCAGACAGGGTTGAATATCGGGCCGTCGAACGTGCTGACAAAAGTTGCCGGGAGACCTCGCCGCTGTTGCAGATAAAGCGATCTCCGGCGGGCACCGGGATTCTTCTCGTCCACCTGCATCTGCCCCACGTTGTCCGCTGTAACCGGCACGTACGGGCCACCGAGATGTGTATCCAGTTCGCCACTCACGGCAAGCATGGCATCGCGCACGGAATCTGCATCGAGACGACGCAGGGGGTAGCGCGACAGCAGGCGATTGGACGGATCTGACGTCGGCCCGGTCGATCCGTCCGAAGCGGTGGATTGTCGCCAAGTTGCCGAGTTCAGGATGAGCCGGTGGAGTCGTTTGAGCGATTGGTGTTCGAGGAGATCCGCCGCCAGCCAGTCGAGGAGCTCCGGGTGGGAAGGGCGTCCACCGCTGCGTCCCAGATTGTCCAGTGTGGTCACGATCCCCTGGCCAAAATGATGGTGCCAGACCCGATTGACCATCAAGCGGGCGGTCGTCGGATGGTCCGCCGAAGTCAGCCACCGGGCGAAAGCGAGACGACGTCCGCTGGTCTTGAGGTTTGGGGTCCGGGTGATCGCGGATGCGACCGCAAACGGCTCCCCCCCAAACGAAGCAGGGAATCCGGGCGGGGCCTCAGCCCCTTCCTGTGCGTGATTGCCCCGCACGAACAAATGGTGGATCGGCGTGGCCCGAGCAGGCTCTGCGAGCACCGTAATGGCATCCAGAGGGGCTGGTTTCTCCCGTTCGAGGCGGTTTTTTTCCTTTTCCAGTACGGACTGCAGAGTGCGAACTGCGGGAAAACGTTCCGCCAGGGCGGCGTCTGAAATTTCCAGCCGATTTGTGTGTGTCTTGAGAAGGGATCGGATGGCTTCGGTGCGATCTTTTACCGGGGTCCCAACTCCCTGAATCACCTGCTTGCGGATTGCCTCGGGCAGGTCGGCGACACGTTCCTCGATCAATTGCCGACGGAAGGGCGCGATGGATGCTCCCAGGCTTTCTCGGACGGTTGCCAGTGCCCGCTCCGTCTCTTGAATTTTACGCCGCACGCTTTCCCGGGTTGCCCGGGATGCCACTCCGATCGCACGGTCGTTGGGCTTAATCCAGGCTTCCGGATCGAACGCGGGCCTGAAGATCGCCTGCAGCTGGTAGTACTCGATCTGGGAGACCGGCTCGAACTTATGGTCATGGCATCGCGCACATTGCAGGGTGACGCCGAGAAACGTTGAGCCCGTAAGCTGGACCGCACCCTCCAACACCGAGTATCGGTCGACCTTGACTTCCAATGGATTTCCGTCGCTCTCTCCGGAGCCGTCCGGAACATTGCGGAACAAGTGCGTCGAGACGAGTGGTTCCACGTTTTCCAGGGCAATGTCCCCGTCCTGGGAAAACCCAACGAGCTCGTCGCCGGCAATCTGTTCCTGCAGGAACCGGTCGAAGGGCTTGTCGCCGGCGATCGAGCGCACCACGTAGTCGCGGTATTTCCAAGCGAGCGGTCGGTCGCTGTCGGCATTAAAGTAGCCGTTTGAGTCCGCGTAGCCTGCACTGTCCAACCAATGACGGCCCCAGCGTTCCCCATACTCGGTCGATGCTAGAAATCGATCAATCCAGAGCGCCCAGGCGTTCGCTCGGGTATCGGTCTCGAAGGAGTGAACCTCCTCGGGTGACGGCGGAATGCCGCGCAGATCAAAACTGAGTCTCCGGAGCAGGGTGGTTGGCGGTGCGGAGGTCGACCGTTGGAGACCATTTTCCGAAAGTTTGACTTCGATAAAACGATCCACCGGTGACTCCGCGCTCGTCCCGGCCGGGACCTTCGGGCGGGAAATCTTTTGGAAGGACCAATGAGGCTCCGCGGCAGCGACTCGAGCGCAGTCGCCTAGCGAAAACAGCCAGACGCAAGCAATTGTGGGCCACGCTAATTTCAATGGAAAAGGAGCTCTTCGGAAGCATCAAACGGAAGTATCGAACGGAATAGACTCCCAGCGCGATTTGTTAACTTCCTGCCCGGCCGCTGGATTTCAGTTACTTCAAATCTTCCCCGCCGGAGAGGCCTCCGATGGTCCAATCCAGATTATAGTCTCCGTAAGGCTTCGTGCTATTCATCAGATTCGTCGTGGCAAACTGGGAGTGCCCGTCGACAAATACGAGGGGCCAGCCATTCTTACCGTGGGCGATGTTGCGATCGAAAAGGTTGCCGTTTTCTGGTTCCGCGAAACAGCTCATCACTGCTTTCTTCGATGGCGACTTAACATCGGTGGATTTTCGAACTTTCAGCGTGGGTGTGAAAGTGTCGTCATTGTAGAACTGATGGTAGTAGTAGTACGAGTTCCCGAAAAGGAGCTCGTTGGTGGAGATGCCACTTCCAGAACCATTCACTTTGGTCCAGGCGAAATTCCACGGCGGCGGCTTGTCGCCAGGGCAGAGATAGAATGCGCGGTTATTGGTGCTGATGTAGGGGTCCAGCAGTTTGAGCAGGTCGACCAATGGCATCTTTGGCCAGGCGCGCCCGGAGAAGGGATAGGCGTCGCGGTTGTCGGAGTTGTACATCGACAGGGTGATGCCGACCTGTCGGAGGTTGGAAAGGCAACGAACCGTGATTGCTTTCGTCTTGGACCGCGAGAGTGCCGGAAGCAGCATGCCGGCGAGAATCGCAATAATGGCAATCACGACGAGCAGTTCAATGAGGGTAAACGCCGCAAGTGCTCGATTAACTGCGGAGCGACGGTGATGATGAAGAGTCATGTTATTTTAGACATCGGCTTGGGCTGCGACTCAAGGGTACGTTTCCAAAGTGAACCTCCGTCGTTGGACTGTCAAATTTTCACGTTCACCCCTGATCCGCGGATAGGAATCTGAAAATGAGAGAAAAAGCTCTCGACGGTGCCTTTTTCCGCGTGCAGTTGTTATCGATGCTGTATTGAACACCGGCTCGCAGCCCTATTTCCTCGAAGACAGTGATTGCCATGAGAATTGAATTCGTCGTCACCGACGAAAGGGGAGTGGGAACCGCGGATAAACGCCGATCGACGCAGATTTCAGGCCTTTTCTATCCGCGTCAATCCGAGTTCATCCGCGGTTCTTGTTCGCAGCTTCCTTATCCGCGGCTTTGGGCTCACCAAACAAAAATCCGTTTCTAAAGTCAGGCCTTTCCCTCCTTTGCCCCGTCTCAATTCGGAGGAGATCCCGTGGAAACCAACACACTTGTTCGTTTCCGGATCCAGTCGTAATCCCGCTTGTCAGCGACCGTTCCGCATCCCGCACAACCTCCTGTCACCGTCTTTTGCACAGGCCAGACGGTCTTTCGGGCTCCACTGCGCGCCAGCCATTTATGAACTTCGGAGTGCCCGTCCGCGAAACAAAAAGTTGCGGCGCCGTCGTGGTAGGAAGCGGGCAGATCCCCCCAACTTCCCGACCCGGGATCTGTCAGGTAGAATCCGTCGTTGATCGCGTCCGGATGCTCATCCAGGAAGAGGTAGAATTCCGTCGGTGACGGGACGTCGTTCACTTTCAGGAATTGGCGGAAAGTGCCATAAAAGACGTTTTTTCCATTTCCCGCATCGTTGTCAGAATATCTCCCAAAAAACGCGTTCATCGAAAGACTTCGCACCCGGAATGGAAATCGCGCTGCAATTTGGGGTGCGCTGAGATTATTGTCCGATGGACAGCGGTACGAACTAGGTCCTGCACTACAGTACGGGGTTAATTTGCTCCGCTGGATCAGCGTCAAATTGGTGTTGTCCGGATTCGTCGACCAATCCATGACGTTGTTCATCCAACTGTTGGCGTCCTTGCTCGCCTGGGTTTGTGAGACGCCGTAATTGTTCACCACCGTATCGCGATTGTCCCCGAGGTAGAGTTGCCAGGCCAAACCCAATTGGCGGTTGTTGTTGAGACACGCGATGGCTTGGGCGCGGGCCTTCGCCTTTGACAACGCAGGAAGAAGCATCCCGGCAAGGATCGCGATGATGGCGATGACGACGAGAAGTTCGATCAGGGTGAAGGCCTGAGATGGGCTGCCATGCACTGGGCGGAACTTGGCCGCGGACGGCCCGCGCCTCGGGCTTACGAAAGTGGATTGATTCAGGCTCATGGGAATTTCAAAGGAAGTATCGTGCACTAAAGCATCCGGACGATAGGGAGGCAACGAACTTGTGGTTAAAACAGGCCACAAAGGGGTCAGTCCCAGCGATTGTAATATTCTGCCGCCTTCAAACTGTTGCTCAACGTGTGACGACACCCGATGTCCAAGCGCTTGGCGATTCAGTCCAGCATCATCTTTGTCTCCCGCCTTAGAGGCTCCGCCACCTTGACCTTCTCAGAATCCGCTTGTATCGCTCCTTCGGCTTGCGGGCTACGTGACCCGACTAAGCAGTCGAGGGACCGGTGTCAACAGTGAATTCAGCAATAGCCGGGACTGACCCCTTTACGGGTTGATGATATGGACTAACTGGACTAAACCTTTGGCCATGAAAATGGTGAATGTTCATGAGGCGAAAACCAACTTCTCCAGCCTGCTCGCCACAGTGGAGAGTTCAAGCGAGTCCTTTGTCATCTGCCGCAATGGCGATCCGGTGGCCGACCTCGTCCCGCACAAACGGGTGAACCGGACCAAGCCGCACCCGATCTTGGGCAAGATCAAAATCAAATCCGACCCAACCGAGCCAGCCACCGAAGCGGAGTGGCCGCGGAGGTTTCGATGATCCTGGACACCTGCGCTTTGCTGTGGCTGGCCAGTGGCAATAAGAAATTGAGCCGTGCCACTCTCAAGGAAATCAACAACTCTCCTGCGGTTTATGTTTCTGCCATCAGCGGATTTGAAATCAGCCTCAAAGCTGCCGGGGGCAGCCTGGAGCTTCCTCATCCCGGTGAAGCGTGGTTTGAGCAGATCGCCGAACACCACGGGCTGACCGTTCTTCCCCTCGGACTGGATGTCTGCATTGCGGCGGCGAAATTGCCACCGATCCACGACGACCCTTTTGACCGCTTCATCATTGCCACAGCAAAGCTGAATGACTGGTTGGTTGTCACAGCCGACGGGCGATTTGAAGAATATGGGGTGACGGTGCTGGATTGAATCGCCAGCGGGCGCAGGCATTTTTGCAGGCTCGCCTTGAAAGTGCGGCCACAATGGCGCAGCGCCTGAGGCAGGAGACGGTAATGACGCTGGACTGTATCGCCAGGCGCATGGAGACGGGGTGTCGAATTTGCTCCTTTCTTCGCCGCTCGCCTTCCGGCTGAATCTTCCGCGTGCACGCCCCTCAGCAAAAACAGCACGGCTCGTTTCTGTCCGCCGTGCTGCTGCTCTTGCTGGCGGTCGGTCCGCTTTGTGCGCAAATCGCCACTCCCAACCGCGTCCTCGATCTCGACGGCAAGGACAGTTACGTCAATCTGCCGGCCGGCATTTTCGATGAACTGACGGAGGCTACCGTCGAAATGTGGGCCCGATGGGAAAACATGGGCCAGTCGAGCACCCTCTTTGACTACGGCGAAGACAACAGGGAGATGGTGATCGGACAAATCGGCGACGGGCCTAATCTTCGCTTTCAAATTATTTACCGAGGGGCCCTAGTATTTTCAGGTTTCGAGGTAAATGATCTCCTCCGCCTCAAGGAATGGTGTCACATCGCTGCCGTGTCCGGACGTGGCGGGATGGCACTGTATTTCAACGGCGTCTTGGTGGGGAGGAACGAACTGCCCGAAAGCTTTGCGACGATTCCCAAGGGCAAGAATCATTTACTTGGCCGCAACACCGGCATGAGCCGGCTTCCTGCGGCTTTGCCGCTATTCCACGGTCAGTTGGACGAGATCCGCGTCTGGAAGGTCCGGCGTACGCCAGAGCAAATCCGCGAGAACATGTTCAAGTCCCTGGCCGGAACAGAGCCGGGCCTGGCGGGCTTGTGGAATTTCGAGAGCGTCGAAAATGGTGTCGTGAAGGATGCTACCCCGGCGGCGCATCACGGACGGTTGATCGGCAATGCCCGGGTCGTTTCTGCCTCGGCCAGAAGTCTCGACGGAGCCAGCCCCATCCGGACGTTTGCCGGAACGGTGCGCGACCCGGCCGGGAAGTTGATGACGAATGCGGTGGTAACGGTTCTGTCCGGGATGAACGAATTGACGGCGGGGACCACGGACGGGAACGGGCGGTTCGCATTAGCCTGCCGTGTTCCGTCCGCAGAATCCGTCGATCTCCGTGTCGTCTCTGTCTCTGGGGATTATTGCGTCTGGCTTCTCGATCAGAAACCGGGGGCTGGAGAATCCGAGCACAATGTAACGCTCACTCCGGGGTCCACGGTTCGCGGTCGCGTGCGGGCGTTCGACAATTCCGGAATTCGCAATGTGGTGGTCCAGCTTATAGATGCCGACGCGCCCGATAACCTGGGAGCGCCGGCGTCCCCGCCGGCGAGAACACCCACCGGAAACACGCCGGCGGGG
>CAMDJH010000048.1 GCA_945900455.1 Akkermansia muciniphila | reverse complement strand
CAAAGTCGCGCCCTTGCATTCTGCTCGGC
Source organism: Akkermansia muciniphila (assembly GCA_945900455.1). GTDB lineage: Bacteria > Verrucomicrobiota > Verrucomicrobiia > Limisphaerales > UBA9464 > SIBK01. The sequence continues at coordinate 30,507 of CAMDJH010000048.1, read as the reverse complement.
AGCACCATTGGCCGCGGAGCGTTTCAGAAATCGAAATCAGAGTCCCGGGAAAAATGAAGAATTCTTCCGTTCAACAATCGCTGACTCGAAAACCACCGTTTCCGTGAGATGCACCCGATCGCTCGCCGTGATCACTTTTTCCGACTTGAAGTCGAACCCGGTGATTTCATGTGCCGTGAACCAGAGCAAATCACCGTCTTCGCCGAGCATGCGTGTCCTGTATTGCAGTCTCGGAAGTCTGCGCGCGATCGGAATCAATCGCTTGAGCGACTGCCCATCGACGGGTTGGAGCAGCAAATCGAAACGTTGCAACTCCCTTCCCGGATTGCGGTGCGACAATTGAATGTGGGGCTCCGCCGTCATGATCAGCGCGGCGATGTGGTCTTTGGTGCGAACGAAGTTTCCAACGGGATGACCGAAGGTCTTGACCTTGAACAACTGCGAACCGAAAACCACTACGAACACGGCCGCGACCCCCATCACGATCAAGGCGAGCGCGACTTTGTATCCCGTGATCGTTGGAATCATCCGTGAGGCGGCTGCGCGTGGGGACGGCTTTTGTTGCGGTATCACCGTTCGCAACATCAGTTTCCACGCGTCGTAGTCCGGCACTTTCTCCGGGGAGATGTTTCGCGATGTTTCCCAATCGTAGAACTTGCGCAAGAAGGCGAGAAACCCGGCATCGTCACGAAATTCTTCCACCAACCCGGACTCGCCGTAGTCAGTTCGCACGAAGCGATCGCGGTGGAAGCAGATGTTCGTTCCGCCTTCCTTGTGCGCCGTGGAAAAGGAAGCGCCCGCGCGCAGGGCTTTGAGAATCTCCTGTTGAATCGCAGGCACGCTCTGGAGATGCGCTTCCGCCGCCTCCGCCTGCTCGACGAGCTTGCGATAGCGATCAGCCGAACCTTCGCCAGTATGTGGAGCCGCTGCAGCTTTGAAATCGCGGGTCCAAAGATCGACCCAGCCGTCCAAGTTCTTTCGCTGCCCGGTCGGCGGAGTCGGCGACAAATCTGTCGCAGCCGCCTCGAACTGCACGACGTAGCAGTTGGTCATGGGCAACGCCGCCTCGAAGCGCAGCAGTACGCGGTAGGGCACTCCGTTCACCTTCGTGCTGGCGCGAAACGCGAGTCGCGAATCCTCCAACGCAGGCCGGAGCAACATCATCATCTCCCTTTCCAACACAAACTGAATCTCGTGCGGTGGCCGGCGATCTTGGAAATGGATTTCTCGTGTGGCCATCCGCGAATATACAAACATTTATACGGAATCCGAGGCGTTTGTTAGACGGCCGGTTTGGCCGACGCCGCACGTTTGCTGCCCGGGGAACGCGGCGGGGCTTTCCAGCGCCGGTGCATCCAAATCCATTGCTCCGGATGCCGGAGCAGAATCCGCTCGAGCGCCGCGTTGTAGGAACGAGTGTTTCGCCGAATCGCCTCGTCCACATCGTCGCACTCGATCAGGGGCAACGGTTCCTCAAAGCGCAACACGTGGCTGCCGTCCGGCTCACGCCAGCAATAGGCCGGGATGACGGGAGCTCCGGTGTTCAGCGCGAGCACGGCAAGGCTCTTGAACGTCCCAGCCGGGTGGCCCAGGAAATCCACCGCGATGCCCTCCTTCCCGCCTGCATGCTGGTCAAAGACAAACCCGACGATGTTGCCACCGGCCAGCAGATCGAGGATGGTATCCAATGAGCCGCGCTTGGCCAACGTTCCAAACCCGGAGCGACGGAATCGGCGCGTGATATAATCGTTCAGCCAACGCGGCCTCAGTGGCCGGCGCACGAAGTGGATCAAGTTGCGGTACTTTGGATACTGCCCAAGCCCTCCGACGGTGGCGACCTCCCAATTGCCGAAATGGCCTGTCAGCAGGAGGATGCCTTTCCCCTGCGCGTGGGCGCGAATTGGCGATTCCAAGTTCTCGACCCGGACCCAGGCCCGGCGCCGTTCGTCCGACATGAAGGGCATGCGGAGGAATTCCAAAAAACACCGCAAAAAATGCGCGCAATAACTCTGGGCTAGGCGGCGAATTTCCTCCTCGGGCACGACGTCACCAAACACGCGCCGGAAGTTGTCCATCACCACTCTCCGCCGGAACGGGATCAGGCGGTAAATCAATTTCCCAAACCACGGAACTTCCGTGCGCTTCAGTTCCGTCCACGCCACCGCTGAGGCGCTTGGCCCGGTGTGGGTGAGCGTAAGTCGGATGCCGGCCACCCGATGACGATCGCAAACCGCCTGCGCGTCGGGGCTGGTTTCCACGCAGGGCGCTCCGTAGGCGTCGCGGAAGACTCCGAAATCCGACGGTTTAATAAGTCCGAGAGCCGTCTCGCGGGGAAACAATTTGCAACAGGCTTCCTTGGCGGCAAACCGCGCCGCGAGGCTGGACGCGCGACCCGGCCCCTGCCCTGCCTCCTCAAGTTCGCGCCCGGTGAATACGCTGCAGAGTTCGTCCAGCGCCGTGGACTCAAGCAGTCTTTCCACTCGGGAGATCTCCACGGTATCCAACCCGCAGCGAGTCGTCGGCGAATCGTTGCTCTTCATTGGGCAAGCGAAACCGGCCCGGCGCGAACAACCAAGGCGGCGTTCATTCCGCCGAAGCCACGGCAGGCAACCACGGCCACGCTACCCCGCAGCGATTGCGGCTTCTGGGAAACAGGCAGTGGTGCCAGTGCGGAATCCAGCGAGTTCAAAGTGGGAATTCCTGGTACCACGCCTTCCCGTAGCGCCCGCAGGGCCATCGCCAAATCGATGGCTCCCGACGCGGCAATGGAGTGCCCATAAGCCCACTTGAACGCGGTGACCGGCGGTGGCCGGTCGCCAAAGACCTTGCGGATCGCATTCGCCTCGGAAGCGTCCGACGCCCACGTCCCATTTCCGTGCGCGACAATCAGTCCGACTTCCTCGCGGGACACCTGCGCATCGGCAATCGCCAATTCGATCGCCCGACTCAGGCCATCGCCATCCGGGCGCACACCGACCACGCCCGTGCCCTCGGTGGAACAGCCCGACCCAAGGAATTCACCGAGGATCCCTACCTTTCGGCTCCGGGCTGCTTCCTCCGTCTCGAGGACGAAGGCCGCCGCGCCCTCGCCGAAAACCGTCCCTCGGCGATCCCGGTCAAAGGGGCGCACAGCGTCGTCCGCGAGTAGTCCAAGTTTGTGATAGTGCAGGACGGTCTCGGGCTCGATCGGTGCGTCATGGCCCGCCGCCACGGCCCGGTCGGCCTCACCGCTGCGCAACGCCGCCGCCGCCTCGGCCACGGCCATGACGCCACTAACACATTGGTTGGTGATGCAGGCGTTGGTGCCCTTGAATCCATGGCGGATGCCGATGTAACAGAGCACGTTGTTTGGCAGGTGTCGCAGCAGCCACATCGGATTCACCGTGCTCGTCAGTTCCTGTCCAAAGCCTTTGAGATCCCCACCCCCCGCGGTGATCAGTGGAAGAAAGTCGTAATTGTTCTTATAAACACCGCCGCCCGATCCGACGAAGATCCCGCTCCGGTCGTTGAACCGGGTGACGGCCGGGGCCTCCAATTTTTCCCGATACGCCAGCACGCCAGACTGCTGAATCGCCCCTTGGGCGGCATACAAACCGAACATGTCTGTTCGCGAAATGAATTTGTGAAGCCTTCGGTCTTCCACCAAAGTCTGGATGCTCGCCTCGGCAACCTCCGCTGCCATCCGCGCCGGCCAGCGACTCGAGTCCCACTGGCGGATGGGAGCCACCGCAGATCGCCCTTCCAGAATCGCGCTCCAGATGACGTCCACACCCAGGCCGGCGCCGCAGACGGCGCCCACCCCGGTAAACATGATGCGCGGTGTGGAAGTCATGCGGTTGCTTTCGCGAACGGAGGCCGACCGCGACCCGCCGGCGCAGCCGTCTCGTCCGGATGCCGAAGGACCAAGCAGCTGTTCGAGCCGCCGAACCCGAGGGAGTTAGAAATGGCCGCACGAATTTGCATCGGACGGGACTGGCCGCGTATAAGGTTTACGCCGCACTCAGGATCCGGCTCGGCGAGGTTGGCATTCACCGGCGCGACGCCGTCGCGAATGGCGAGCGCGCACACACCGGCCTCCACCGCACCGGCCGCGGCGATGAGATGACCCATGCAGCTCTTCGTGGAACTGACCGCCACACGCTCAATGTGCGATCCGAAGACGGCCCGGAGCGCGGCACATTCGCTGCGGTCGTTCATCTGCGTGGACGTGCCGTGAGCGTTCACATAGTCCACGTCCTCCACACCGAGGCCCGCGTCCTGCATCGCTTGTTGCATGGCTTGGATCGGTCCATCGCCGGAGGGATGAGAGTCCGTGATGCGGTAGCTGCTCAGGGAATTTCCATCACCGGCAAGCTCGGCATAGATCCGGGCACCGCGCGCCTGCGCCGATGCCCATTCCTCGAGGACAAGGAAACCGGCACCTTCGCCCAGGACGAATCCATTGCGCGTCTTATCGAACGGCCGGCTCGCCTGATGCGGCGTGTCATTATCCGTGGACAATGCCCCCAGCAAACAGAAGCCCGAAAGCCCCACAGGATTGATCATCGAGTCGAATCCGCCGGCGAGCATGAAGTTGGCATGGCCGCGGCGCATCACCTTCAGCGCGGTGCCGAGGGCCTGGCCTCCCGAGGCGCACGCGGTATGCACAGCGGTGGCGTAACCTCGGATTCCAAAATGTTGCGCGAGCAATCCCAAGCCGGCATTGGTCTGGCTGCGACAGAATGCCACGGGATCCACCGGGAACCGGCTGTCCAAAAAGCCATCGGCGTGGAACTCGCCGTCGGCGGCGCAATGGCGGTGCACCGTCTCCAGGTCTGCAAACGCTACTCCCAGCATACCCGCGCCGACGCTGAGTCCCCACTGATGGCCCGTCAGCGCATCCGGCCGAAGGCCAGCGTCCCTCAACGCCTCCTCTGCCGCAACCAGCGCAAAGCCGGTGGGTCGCGATGCGTACTTGAGCAGCCTGCGATCGCCGATGGTGGTTTCCGGTCTGAAATCCTTGACCTCGCCCGCAATACGGACGGGAAATCCCTGCGCATCGAAGCCCTGGATACGACCAAGCCCGCTGCGTCCCGCAAGGAGGCCGGCCCAAGTGGTCGGCGCATCGTGGCCGAGGGGCGTCACCATGCCGATCCCGGTAATCGCAACTCTCCGGCGGGAATTCATGGACGTTCCTCCGGGACGAAACGCAAGCGGACACTTCCCACCATCGCCTCGGCTCGCCGGGTTTGCACGATCACGACGGCGGAATCTGCCGATTCGTCCTTCAGTTTGGCTTCGAGTCCAAGGGTTTCGCCCGGCGCGATGAAGGCGCGCAGCTTCATGTCCATCACGTCTTGCAGCTTCCAATGCACGCCGTGCCTGGGCGCAGCCGCCTCTGCCACCAAGGCAGCCGCCAGTTCGAGATTCAGGTGCATGAGCAGGCTCCCGGGGAAGACGGGACGCCGCGGAAAGTGATCCGCAAAGAACGGCGCGGATGCGGGCACGCGGAGGACGGCGCGTGCACATCGCCCGGTCTCACCGGCATCACGCTGAAACGAAAATGCGGGCAAACCACCAAAGCTTCCCGGTGTCGCGCCGGGACCGGACAGCAGGGCAAACCGGTCCCGCAGCACCTGCGGATCATCGAATTCCACGAGCGGGATCATGGGCCCAACGCAATCTCGAAGCCGGAGGTACATTGTTCCGCCGACGCTCGCCGTCCCGCCGTACGCCACGGCGTCGTCATCCACGCTATCTAATTCCACGGCTAGGTCCAACTCCTGTCCCGGCCGCGCCGGCGCGAACAGTTCGATGCTCGCGGCGAGGCCCGCAACCGGGCGGGATCGAAAGTCCACGGCGGCCATGGCCGCCCAGGCCGCGAGTTGCCCAACCGATTCAGCAACCAGCGACGCAGGGAAATCACCCAACCCGGCCGGGATTGAATAGCGGCCATGAATGCCCGCCCCTGGCCGCAGCAACGTGATGCGATCCACAAACGTGAACGCCCGAAAATGCTCGTCCATACGGCTCAATGCCCCACTCAGGCTGACGGGGGCGGGGCCGCCGCCGCCCGCTGCTGCCGGATCACCATCTTGCAGAATGTTTCCGTGGTGAACAGGCGGGGAATGTCGGCCACCTTCAGCGGCGACGGAAACCGCCCGGGGGGCACTTCGCTGAGAAACGCCTTCAGCCGCTCCAACCCCGCCGGAGTTACCACGCCGCCCTGGTCGAACTCCGACACGGGGAGATCGCCGCATGCCTCCTCAATGATTTTGCCGCGAGGAATCTTGGTTTTGAAGGTCCGCTCCAGGCGGAAGACGACATCCAGAAAATCCACCGACTCCGCGCCCAGATCGTCAATCAGTGACGTCTCCGGTTTGACTTTGTCGAGTTCGCACGGGAGAGCCGTGGCGATGATTTCGGCCACCTTGGGGAAGGCGGCCATGATTTCCTCTTTCGTGATGGGTGTGTTGCTCATTTGTTGCTATTCCATTTTGAATCCTCCGTCCACATGCAGGATTTCCCCTGTGATGTAGTCGGCAAATCGCGATGCCAGAAACCAGACCGCGCCCGCCACGTCCCGGGGACTTCCGATCCGGCGCAGCAGGATGCGGGACAAGACCAAGTCGCCGGCGCGCGCGCGGACGTCGTGAGACATATCGGTCTCGATGACCCCCGGGGCAACCGCGTTGACAGTGATGTTACGAGGCGCCAACTCGACGGCGAGGGCGCGGGTGAAAGCGTTGATGGCGCCCTTGCTTGCAGCGTAATTCGTCTGCCCGCGGCCGCCCTTCTCGGCGGCAACCGAGCTAATGTTGATGATCTTTCCGCGACGCTGGGACACCATGAACGGCGCGACCGCGCGAGACATGTTGAACGTCCCGTTGACGTTGGTCTCCAGCACGACGCGCACATCCTCGTCCTCCAGCGCCGTCAGCGGATTGTCGCGGATCATCCCGGCGTTGTTGACCAGAAGATCAATGCGGCCGGCGCGCTCAGCCACCTTCTCCACCAAGGCAGTACAAGCCGCCGAATCGCGAACATCCAAGGCTTCTGAAGCGATTCTTCCAGCCGGACCCGCAGCGACCACTTCGGCTGCCGCCTTCGCGTTCTCGCGGTAAGTGAAGGTCACGTTCATCCCGGCGGCGGCCAGTATTTCCACGACAGCCCGTCCGATCCCGCGACTACCACCGGTCACGATGGCCACGCTGCCGGTCAAACCAGAATCGGTAAAGACAGGCGTGTTCATCCGGAGATGCAGTAACCGCCATCCACGACCAGCGTGTGGCCTGTAATCATGGCGGCCTCGGGCAGGCAGAGAAGATACACCGCATTGGCCACGTCGTCGGGGGTCAGCGTGGGACCCGCCGGTGTGCGGCGGGCGTATTCGGCCAGGAGTTGCTCGCGATTGGGAAAATATTTCAGCGCGTCCGTATCCACCACGCCGGCGCTGACGACATTGACGCCAATGCCGCGCGGCCCCAACTCCTGAGCCAGGCTCCGGGCCAGGGATTCGAGGGCCGCCTTGGAAGCTCCAATGAAGGCGTATTGGGGAATCGCCCGCGAGGCACCGAGGCTCGAAATCGCCAGGATGCGCCCACCCCGCGGCATGATGGGAACTGCCTGTTGCGCGAGAAAATTCAAGGCCAATGCGTTGGTTTCCAGGCACCGGCGCCAGTGCTTCTGCGAGAGTTCCAGGGCCGGCCGGAGAACGCCGATGGCCGCGTTGCTCACGACAAAATCCACGCCTTTGAACTGCGTCCGAAAGGTGTCGAACGCCTCGCGGACGGTCTCCGGATCGCTGACATCGGCCTGAATGGCCTGCGCCCGTCGGCCCATCGCCCGGAGGCTCGAACAGACCTTGTCGGCCTCCGCATGACCGTTGTGGTAGAGGATCGCCACGTCGCACCCAGACCGACCCAGCTTGAGCGCAATGGCCCGACCGATCCCTCGGGAGCCTCCGCTGATTAGCGCCGTTTTTCCTGTGAGCAAATCACCCATGAATTCTTAGTTTTCGACAGTCAACAGACAGGTTATGGCGTATCGCGCCGGTTCCCGCCCAAGTTCGGAAGCAACATTCCCGATCGCGAACAATAATTGCGATAGTCCTGGCCATGCACCGCCAACATGTAGGCCTCTTCATCCGAAGCCTTCACGAGTACGCAAGCGACATGAACGGCCAGTGCCACCACGGACAACACCCCCGGCAACAACAGCAGCGCCCCGAACAACATGACGATTTGAAACAGGTAAATTGGATGCCGCACAAGAGAATAAGGTCCGTGCGCGACAAGCGGGTTCTTTTCCCGACGGTCGATCCCGATCCTCCAACTGGCTCCCATGGCCGCGTAACACCAAAGCGTGCCGGCATAACCTGCCACCGTCAGCACCACGCCCAGGATGAGACCCACCGGGTGAAACAGGACCGGAAGGGGGCGCAGGAATCCCGGAACCGCCCCCCCGTTACCGATAACCAATGGCTGCAGCAACCAGACGGTTATCACCAGAAACCACCCGCCCCAGAGAAGCCGTTCCCTTGTTCCTCGCGGCTTCAAATTAGGTGACCGGCCGATACGCTGGCGCACCCAGGCCGCGTTGACCGATACGCCCGCCCAGTAGAGGACGACGGAGCCAAACACCACGGCCCGGCGCCAGTAGAATTCGTCGATCATGGCTTCTCACTGGATCTTGCAAGCGCGCGCTCTGCCCGGATGGCCCGCTGTAGCTCAATGACCCAGTGCTTCTTGATGCTGAACCAAACTTCCGCAGCCCACAAGATATGGCGGCTCTCCCAGGAATTGAATCGATGGCTCAGATCCGCCTCCGCTTGATCCGTGTTGGCGGCCCCGTTTGGAGGTTGATACTGGTTGACCCACTCCACGATGGCGGGATTTTTCAGCAGGTGCCGGGTGTTTGGAACGGATACGTGCCCATACGCGAGTGGGAGCTTGACGTTGCGTACCCGGGCCTGGCCGGAGGGGTAGTTGTGGTTGGCAGGCCCAAACCCGAGGAAATCTCCGCCAAATGGGTCCAGGCCTTTGTAGAACCCCGTGAATTCCTCGACCGAGTCGGGTATCATCCTCAGCCGGCCGAACATACTCCATTGGTTCGGCATGAACCTCGTGAACCCGCCCGATCCCACCGCGGTCGCAAAGGGCAACTGCAGGCCCACCACAGGGCGGAACTTCCCGGTCAACGGGTCGACGACGTCGTACCGATTCTCCATTTTCCCGGTCTGGGAATTCCACACCGCCAGCTGGTCGCCCGAAAGGCCCGCCAGCGCCCGCAGGATTTTGACAACCTGAAATCCTCCCTGACTGTGACCCACGATCGCGGGACGCAGTCCCTCTCTTTCGTAGTGCCAGGCAATGAACCCGGCGATCTTGGTCGAGCTCTCGTAACAGCTGAACGAGTAGGAGCCATCCACTGGATTGGTCAAGCTCGCCCGCGGATAGCCCATCCCCACGAGGAACTCGGCGAAGGAAATCATCTCCAGATAGACGGGGTAAATGCCCCCATGGATATTGATGATCCGCGGAGCCGGAGTGATCGAGAGTGTGTCCGCGATATCCTGGCGGGTGACATGCTCCGGATCGATTGCCAGCACGCGATTCTCAATCTCAGGGGGCAATCCCAAGCTCCTGTGCGCCATGCTCCGTCCCATTTCTTCAGCCCGCTCCGCCGGCGGGCCGTGCCGGGCGACGGTCGCGCAACCCGTCAGGAAGAACGCACCGGCCATGGCAAGGCTCGAACACCACGTCCAAATCATAAACCGGCCTCCAGCAGGCGAAGGCCGTCCAGCAGGCGTTGCCGAACCGCCGCGATCTCGGCGGCGCGAAATGAAGTCACGCGGTAGGTGACGCCAATGTTCACCCCACTGCCAACCGTGGTAATGGATAGGACCAAAGGCGTGATCGGGCCGGTCGACACCGCGCGGAAGTAGTCGGGGGGAGCACCGCCATCGAGCTCGTTCCAGATCGAATTAAGGTTCATGTTGGTGATACCACCCCACAACGGGTAACTCTTCCGGTAAAAATCCTTCTGCCCTCGGGCGGAAAAAAATCTGAGCGCGAGTCGCGCAGCGGCCAGTTCCAAAGGCCAGCCCAGATACAACTGGCGACGTTTGATCCCAAGTGTCTGAATCCCGATGTCTCGTGCCAGATCCGCTACGGTCATCCCGTCCGGCACCGGGTGCGTTACAACAAAGAATCCCAGGCACAACCCGAAGAACGGCGGCACATCCAGGCCAAGATCCTCGCGGGTGTTGACAATCGTCCCGATGGAAATGTTACGGCGTCTCGCAGCCTGCTCCCGGCGCGCATCCAACGGAGCCAGCGCCTTCATCAGCAGCGCGAGGAACAAATCATTGATCGTGACGCCAAGCGAGCGCGACGCGGCCCGCAACGCCAGCAGATCCTCGGAACGCAGAGAGAACCGGGTGAACTCATTGCGCAAATCCTGCGCATCCGAACATCGGGGCCGACTGGACGCCCTCATGGCACCGATCATGGACGGAAGGGCGGCCAGTTTGCGCGCGAGCACCACGGGATTCTGCCGGAACAAGCGATCATGACGGCGGGGATGGAGTTCCGCCAACCCCGTCGACCGCCGCTCCGCTTTACCCACATAGGTGTTCACAATCGGCATCAGCATGCGCACAATGGACTCGGCGTCCGCAACCGGATGAAAATAGACAAGCCCCAGTAAAAAAGAACCCGCATTTACTGCAACAAAAAACCGGAACGGGTTCATGCGCTCTCCGAGCATGAAACCCGTGTTCAGCTGTGTTTCGATTTCCGCGCACAGGGCGGCTTCGGGATCGGCGTCCGCGCCCAATACTTTGATTTCACAGTTCATGGGTCCGCCGTGGTAGCGAAGGATCCCCCGTTTCAGGTCGAGGCATAAGTTCGTCAGGCCACTGCCCCCGATCGTGGCGTTGATGATGGTGCCGAGCCGCCCAGCGTCGAACGATTCGGGAATTCGGACCACATGAACGGCATTGTAGGAATGCAGATCGTTCCACTTCAGCATGGTTTGCTGAAACTGATTGAGCTTGGCGGGCATTGGCCGGGCGCTACCTTCCGCCGACTTCCGAACCCAACAGCTTGGTCATGTGCAGCATGCACTCTCCCGCGCCGCGGATGTAGCGGACTTCGTCCATGGATCGGCAAACAAATTATTGGTTGATAGCATGAGAACCGTCTGACGCGCAAAAACTTCCTCCGTCCCCGAGCAAATGAAACACGAACGCGCAACCTTTACTGTTCAGGCTGACGGAACACAAGTTGCAAGGAGCGCCGCATTCGAGGGCCGGACTGCCAGATTAACTCGCCAGACAACGCAAGCCCTGGGTGGGGTGCAACCCGATTCCGTGTTCTTTCTCCCTCGGACTTGACTCCTTGGCGCGCTGGAACAGTGCGGTGCGGAAACAGGGAAGCAAGAAGTGACCAAGAAGTGACAGGTTCAAATGAGAGCGATGCTATGAGCCTGTCACTCTTTTTCAAGTAGGCGAAGAAACTGCAAAAATCTGGCCGCCACTTCCCGAACCGGGGCGAAGGCGGCCTTTTGTCATTTTCAGGCCAAATCCTCAGGCCAAATCCAATACATCCCCGGGGAATTCGCTCAAGAGCCGCGCCAAGTCGCCTTTCCGTCACCGTTTTAAGCCTTTTTAACCCTGACCGGAGAGTTCCGCATTCTAAAAAACCGCCCCCAACCATCCTACCCTTCCTCATCCGCGGATTTGGGATTCAGCTTGAACTCTCGTTTACTGAGGATAGTTTGGGGGTAAGTATGACTGAGGGGCAAACTGCGGATCATGCGCTGGGACTGCCGAGCGAGGCTCGTGCGCTTCCTGGCGGATCGTCGGTTGGTGGAAAGCCGGATCCGGCGGAGGACTTTTACACTCGCCAACTCTGGGTGGAGGAGGCCCTGGCGCAGGTTCGACGGGCCTTCGTCCAATGAGATATCAGTTTCATCCCAAATCGTGGGGCGTCAATAAACGGATTTCCTGCTCAATGATGAGTTATATCACAGCGACACCCCGATTCAGGTTCTGGCGAAAACCTCACGGCACCCGTGTCGGTTCTCGACCGAATCGAATGGCATGGAAGACAATTGCCTTTGCCTTGCTCGCTGGCCTCCTCGAATTGTCGGCGCAAAATCCGGCGGAAACCTCCAAAATCGGACGCGGGCTAGCCAAGAACGACTGGGCGTTCAAGCCCATTGCCAATCCCGCCGTTCCCGACGCGAAAAAAGCCGGCTTGGTATTGACACCCATCGATGCGTTCATCCTCGCCAAACAGGATGCGCAGGGCATTGAGCCGGCGCCTCTGACCAATCGCCGAGCATTCCTCCGCCGCGCAACGTTTGATATAACCGGTCTGCCTCCCACGCCAGAAGAGATGGAGGATTTCCTGACCGACAATTCTCCGCAAGCTTTTGAAAAAGTCGTGGACCGCTTGCTCGATTCGCCCCAGTACGGTGAGCGATGGGCGCGGCATTGGCTCGATGTTGTCCGCTTTGCCGAGACCGACGGATTTGCCATCGATGAAGAACGTCCGACCCTCTGGCGCTACCGGGATTATGTCGTCCGGGTGTTTAATGAGGACCGTCCATTCGACCGTTTCATCAGTGAGCAACTGGCCGGAGACGAAATGGACGCCGGGAGCGAAGGGATAGTCGCGACGGGCTTTTACAGGCTCGGTCCGTGGGAGGCTGACAATATGGTGCCGGAAAACAAACGGCAGGATTACCTCAACGAAATCACCGACACGATTGGGTCCGTCTTCCTGGGGCTCACGGTGGGCTGTGCCCGGTGTCACGATCACAAATACGACCCGGTTTCCATCGTGGACTATTATAGCCTGCAAGCATTTCTCGCCCCATTAAAGCGCGCTGAGCCCGCCGCCAAGTTTCTCGAAGCGGAAAAACGTGGTGAGTTCCACTCGCAATACGCCAAAGCCGAGGAAGAAATGCTCCGACGACAGCGCACATTGTCCAAGTTTCGGACCTCCTTCAGGCCGCGGGTCGCGTCCGTCCTCAAGAAGGCAGCCGCGGACGTGGACGACAAGCAATTCGATGAAGCTTTTGGGAAAGATCCCTCATTCACCAAGGACGAAATAGATCAATTCAACCGGCTCAAGATGGCGGTTGGGGAATTCAAAGGACCGGCGCGCTTCAAAGCCGTGGCCTGTGCGGTAGCCAATCCCACGGACGATGAGCCGGTACCGGAGACTCGTGTGCTCAAGGGGGGGAGTCTGACTTCACCGTTACAGCGCGTCACACCGGCGTTCCTCTCCGCTGTACCGGCATGGTCGGCAGAATGTTTCGAAGAACAGCCCAAACTAAAATCCGCCGCCATCGGGCGGCGCAAAGTTCTCGCTCAATGGATTGCCAGCCCGAAAAACCCGCTCACCGCCCGCGTGCTGGTCAATCGCGTCTGGCAGCACCACTTTGGAGTGGGGATTGTCGCGACGGCTAATGATTTTGGGGTAAACGGTTCTGGCGCGAGCCACCCCGAGTTGCTCGATTATCTGGCGACCCGCTTGATCGAAAACGGCTGGCGGCTCAAGCCCCTCCACAGGCTTCTGCTCTTGTCTCGAACTTACCAGCTATCCTCCCGTCATCCTCAACACGAAGCGTGTGCCAAAATCGACCCCGACAACCGGTCGTTGTGGCGTGCTCACTTCCGCCGGTTGGAGGGCGAAGTCCTCCGGGATTCCATGCTGGCCGTCAGCGGCCGGTTGCTGACCAACCCTGGCGGACCCGGCTTTTTTGACGAGTTGCCCCCGGAAATGGGTCGCGATTTCGACATGTTTAAGTGGGATCCTTCCGAAGAGGATCAACGCCGGCGCCGCAGCCTCTACCAGTTTCAACGCCGCAACTTGATCGTCCCGATGATGGAATCCTTTGACGCGGCCGACATGTCCGCATCGTGCCCCCGCCGGGGCTCTTCAGTGACCACTCCGCAGGTCTTCGCCCTTTTTAACAGCAATTTCGCTTACGAAACCAGCCGGCATTTTGCCCGGCGCGTACAACGCGAAGCCGGACCGGTGCCGCGCCGCCAGGTAGAATGGGTCTTTAGCTTTGCATTTTGCCGGAAGCCAACGGTGTCCGAACTGGAGGCGAGTGCCCGCTTCCTCGAGAAACAGTCCGGCTCAGAAACGGCCGATAGCGAGCCTTCGAAGGCGTTGGCTGACTTATGCCTGGTGGCCTTGAACGCCAACGAATTTCTGTATTTGGAATAATGCCAACCTCGCCTTGCCATTCGCAACCGATGCCATCGCCACGCCATCCCGAAGCACGGCGAGACCGGTCGCGGATGTATGGTGCGGGAACATTTTGAGTTAACTGTCATGAAAACGCACAGGCATTTGAGTGCCAATGGCCTTCTGGAATCCAGCCTCCTCGACCGGCGTGGGTTCATCTACCAACTTGGCTCGGGCGTCGGCACCGTGGCCTTGAGCTGGCTGCTGAATCAGGATCGAGCCGCCGCCGAAGCACTTGGGGCCAACCGCACCCTCAATCCGCTGCTGACCAAGCAACCGCATTTTCCGCCGCGTGCCAAGTCCTGCATCTTTCTAATGATGGAGGGTGGGGCCAGTCACATGGACACGTTCGACCCCAAACCCAAACTGAAGGAAGTGAGTGGGAAAATTTTCACGCGGGACGACAAGCTGAAATCGAATCAGAATAACGGGGACCGTTTTTTCACGTCATCCCCGTTCGAATTTCAGCGCTATGGCCAGTGCGGGAGGGAGGTCAGCGAACTGTTCAGGAATGTGGCGACCTGCGTGGATGACCTCGCCTTCGTTCGTTCGGTCTATGCCGAGAGCGATAATCACCCGGCCGCCCTGTTCCAGTTCCTGACCGGTAACGCTTTTCAAGGCAGCCCCTCGATCGGCTCCTGGGTGGCTTATGGACTGGGCACGGTGAACCAAAATCTTCCGGCCTTTGTGGTGCTCCGGGACGGACAACCTTTCGGCGGCACGGCCACATGGGGCAACGCGTATCTTCCCACATGCTACCAGGGAACCCAGCTCCGCAGCGGCGCGATTCCGATCCTCGACCTGCAGCCGCCCGAGGAGATCGGTCGTCAGCGCCAACGGGACAGCCTCGATCTGTTGCAGAGGATCAACCGCGAACACAGCCAGGGGAATCCCACCCATCCGGATCTCGAAGCGCGCATGGCCAGCTACGAACTCGCATTCCGGATGCAGACCGAGGTGCCTGGCACGCTCTCCATCGAGGGCGAACCGGAATCTATCCGTAAACTTTATGGAGTGGATCAGGAAAAGACCAAGGCCTTCGGAACGCGCTGTCTTCTGGCCCGCCGCTTGGTGGAGCGCGGAGTGCGTTTCGTGCAGTTATGGTCGGGTGGATGGGATTCGCACGACGACATCCTCAATGGCCATCGCAAAGCAGCCGATCGGGTGGATGTTCCCATTGCCGGACTGATTAAGGACCTCAAACAACGGGGATTGATGGACGAAACCCTGGTGGTCTGGGGCGGCGAATTTGGCCGCACTCCCGACACAAACGAGGGCAATCACAAGAAAAAGACACCCGGCCGGGACCACAACCCAGGAGCCATGACCATGTGGTTCGCCGGTGGCGGCACTGCCGGGGGAACCCTCATTGGCTCAACGGACGAGATAGGCAACAAGGCTGTCGAACAGCGGCAAAGTCTGAAAGATGTGCATGCCACGTTACTCCACGTCCTCGGCCTCGACCAATCGAAGCTCACGTACTACCATGCCGGCCGTTTCAAACAATTGACCGACACGGGCGGAACGGTCATCCGCGATATCCTTGCATAGCAGGGATTTATCGCTTCCAGATTAAACTACCAATAGAGAAATCCCGGGTCGGGCCGATACGGAGCCGGGATTCTATCCACGGGATCGGTGTAAGCATTTGCATAACCCGGATCCGATTGGATCTGCGGAGGAAATTGGAAATAGGCTACATGGCTATCACCGAACAGGACATTGTTACGCCGTTGCCCACGGTAATTATGCCACATGTTGTGCGGGTCTTGGGCGAGACGATTGCCGTGCCAGTTGTGGTCGCCACTGATTAGCTTGTTCGCCGCGCTCACAGCCACTCGACTGGCCTTGATCGGAGGTTGCGAGCCGGCCGCCAGAGCCGGGGTCTCCTGACTGGCCCTTGGGCCGGTAACCATTTGAACGCGCCAACCGGTTATGGACCACATCTCGCGGTAACTGCTGCCATCCATTTCATAAATCGTGCGGTTTCGAGGTGTAACATAATTTCCGATGGACTCCCCTTTGTCGCTCGGACACGCAAACACTCGGAACGAAGAAATATTGGTGGATCGGTTGGCCGCCTGACCCACGTATGCATTCAGCGGCCGATTGCTCGCTTCCACCCCCCCGCCTTCCGACAAACCGTAGGTGCCAATCCCTTTCCAACCGCCGCTCCCATTGAACGCCGCCGTGGTTGGGTAAGAGTCCGCATTATCGTCAGCATAGAGGTAGAAAGCGATGCCGATTTGCTTCAAATTGCTGACGCACTTGATGCCGTTGGCTTTTTCCTTGGCCCGGCTCAAGGCGGGCAAAATGAGTCCTGCAAGGATCGCGATGATGGCAATGACAACCAGTAATTCAATGAGCGTAAACGCCGGATCAATACGCGAAAAAGCGGATGGGACTATTCCTTGTCTTACTCGGTTAATGCGCAGTGGCTTCAATGGCGTGCCATAATGCAGCACTGAAAACGATAGGCAAGCGGGTTATCGGCAATAGGGCTCGTTGCAAAAGATGGTCTTCGGGCAACTCTGAGGTTCAATAAGTTACAAACTTAAAACCGACCGCGTGCCGGCGCTCCTCGACCTCAATCTTCATTTTCAGGCATGACGGCTCCTTCATCCGCTGTCGTTCGGATCGGACCGCCACCCAGGGCAGCCGGCCGATCGATGCTCGAATTTCACCGGTGGAAGATCTAGTTCCTTCAACATCGGTCTTGACGGATCTAGACGCCCAGCGAGAGATACTCCTCTGTCTATGGCTCTGGAGCTCCAACCGCTTTCTTTTTCTCGATTGATATGAACGGGCATGCCAAATCCAACCGCGTTTGCTCACGTCGCCATTTTGTCCAGTCCAATACGTTCGGTTTGGGCGCCACCGCACTGACCTGGCTGTTGAAGAAGGACGGCCTGCTGGCCGCACCGGCCAAGCCGGAGTTGGAGACCCGCACTTTCGATTTGCAGCCGAAGCCGCCCCGCCATACTCCGAGAGCACGGGCGATGATTTCGATTCTCATGATCGGCGGGCCAAGCCACATCGACCTTTTCGATCACAAGCCTCTCCTGAAAGCGTACGAAGGCAAAAAGTTTCCCGGCGATCTCAAGTACGACAATGCCGCGCAAGCCAGCGCCAAGATCCTGCCCGGGCTGTGGGATTTCAAGAAGCACGGGAACTCGGGCATCGAGCTTTCGTCGCTCTTGCCGCACCTCGGGAAGGTGGTCGACGACATTTGCGTCATCCGCTCAATGCGAACCGGAGTCAACAACCACAACCAATCGATCTATTCCCTGGCGGGCGGGCGGGGGAATCAAAGGCGGCATGACCTTCGGCGAGACGGACGAATGGGGCCACCATGCGGTCAAGGATGTGGTCACCCATCACGACTACCACGCCACTCTTCTTCACCTATTCGGACTGGACCATGACAAACTCATTTACCGCCGCGCCGGACACGAACTCACGCTGACCGATCACAAACCCGCCAGAGTGATTCGCGAAATCATGACTTAACGGCCGTCGGCGGTCCAAGCCATGCCGCATCGTCGAGTGCCGATCCTTTCCAACAAACCATCTCAATGAATACCGAACTCAATGCTCAACCGCTCAATACGCGCCGAACTTTCCTTAGACGCGTTGGTGCCACTGCCGCGACCTTCCTGGCGGCACCGATGATCGTTCCAGGTTCCGTCCGGGGTGCATCCGGCGCAATCCAGCCCAGCGAGCGCATTACCGTCGGTTTTATCGGCACCGGCAAGATGGCACACGACTATCACCTCCGCGCGCTGAGCGGGTTCAAAGATGTTCAGTGCCTGGCGGTGTGCGATGTCGATAGGACGCGGCGATTGCATGCGAGAAAATATATTGAGGACTGCTACACCAAGGATGGTCGCAGTTCCAAAGGCATCGCTGCCTATAACGATTTTCACGAGATCATCGCGCGCCAGGATATCGACGCCGTCGTCATCGCCACGCCGGACCATTGGCACACGATCCCGATCATCGAGGCTTGCAAGGCGCGCAAGGACGTCTATTGCGAAAAGCCGCTCACGCTTACCATTCGCGAGGCGCAAGTGTGCATCGAGGCCGTGCGAAAATATAAACGCGTCCTGCAGACCGGCAGCCAGCAGCGCTCCGGTGTTTTTGGCAAATTTCCTCTCGCGGTCGAAATCATTCGCAGCGGCCGGCTCGGCAAAATCAAAACGGTCACCGTGAGTGTCGGAGGCCCCAGTCACTGGTGCGATTTGCCCGAAGAAGCGATGGAGCCGGAACTGGACTGGGACCGTTGGCTTGGCCAGGCCCCATGGCGCGCTTACAACTCCGTCCTCAGCCCCCGCGGCAACCACAACCATTTTCCTAACTGGCGCGCCTATCGTGAATATTCCGGCGGCGGCATGACCGACAGCGGCGCGCACCATTTCGACATCGCGCAATGGGCGCTCGGAATGGATCATTCCGGCCCCGTCGAGATCATTCCACCGGATGACGAAACCGCCACGACGGGGGTCCGTTACCGCTATGCGAATGGGGTCGAGATGATTCACGGCGGCCCCGGCGGCTGCGTCTTCGAAGGCACACTCGGACGGCTCCAAATCGACCGCGGCGTATTGACCAGCGAGCCGGAAAGCATCGTGCAGGAGCCGATTGGCGAGAAAGATTATCACGTCCGCCGCACACCGGGCCACCATCGTGATTGGATCGATTGCATCCGGTCGCGCCAACAACCCATCGCCGGAGTCGAAGCCGGGGCACGGACCGCAACCGTCTGCCATCTCGGCAATCTGGCTTACTGGCATCGTCGCAAACTCCGCTGGGATCCGAAGCATTGGCATTTCATCGGCGACAAAGAGGCCAACACCTGGCTCGACCGTGAGCGCCGCGCCCCGTGGAAGCTGCCGGAAGTGTAGAACCGACGTTGCGTCGATCGCTGCGAATCTGTCTGGAAAAATCTGGCTCCAACGCCTAAAATCGCACTTGCAAGTGGCTTCGGATCGGCTATCCAGAAGCTAGTTCCACACTGCATTCGCCGTGAAAGTTATACTCAACCCCTCTTGCCCCTCTTGCCCCTCTTGCCCCTCTTGCCCCTCTTGCCCCTCAGGCACCGTTTCGCGCCGAACGATCTGTCAGCCCGCCTTCACCCTGATTGAACTGCTGGTCGTCATTGCTATTATCGCGATTCTCGCCGGGATGTTGCTACCCGCACTCTCCAAGGCAAAATCCAAGGCCCTGGGCATAAAGTGTCTCAACAATCTAAGACAACTGACCGTCGCCTGGACTGTGTATGCGGATGACAACGGGGACAGACTCGCGCCCAACAATTGGGGAGCCGACTCCACGAATGCCTGGGTCGGCGGAAACGTCGCCGCGGCACCCGGGTGGACGAACGAACTCGACATCAAGAACGGCCGCTTGTGGAAGTACAACAACTCCCTCGAGATCTACCGATGTCCTTCGGACGTGGTTTTTAAGAAGGGGCTCACAAGCGTTCTCCGAGTGCGCAGCTTCGCCATGAGTGGCCGCATGGGTTTATCGGATGTGACGTTTATCAATCCGAAGCTGCAAAATTTCATCAAATTTTCCAGTATTACTCGCCCGAGCCCATCCGGGGCCTTCGTTTTCGCGGACGAACAGCAGAACAGCATTGATGATGGCTATTTTGCGGTGGAGGCCGATGAGCCCAACGCCGGGTTCTGGATGAACGTTCCTGCCAGCCGGCACGGAAAGAGTGGCCTTCTATCCATGGCCGATGCGCATGTGGAAAGTTGGCGCTGGGTGGAGCCGACCACCGCCAAATTCAACGCTCAAATGCAAACCACGAGGCGAGGTGACATCGATCTTGAAAAGTTCCGACGGGCGACCTACGAGCGAGACTGACGTCGGGTACTTAAGGATGGAGCCCGACCGATTCGGGGGGGTCCCGATACCGGGCATTCGCGTGATGCGAGACCTGCGAGTGAAAGGGAGCGATTTGCCGACGCTTCAACTAAGCAGCTTCTCGACAACCTCTCCGTGCACGTCCGTCAGGCGGTAATCGCGCCCCTGGGAACGGAACGTCAGCCGGGTATGATCGAATCCCAGCAGGTGAAGTATCGAGGCGTGAAGGTCGTGCACGTGGACCCGATCCTTGATCACATTGAATCCAAATTCATCGGTCTCTCCGAGGGTCAGCCCAGGGCGGGTGCCACCCCCGGCCAGCCAGTACGTGAACGCCTGTGGATGATGATCGCGTCCGAGGCTGCGACCGAGTTCCGAGCTCCCCTCAACCTGCGGTGTGCGGCCGAATTCGCCCCCCCAGACAACGAGTGTGGAGTCCAATAGCCCGCGCTGCTTGAGATCGCGGATTAAGGCCGCCGTTGCCTTGTCCGTGAGACCTGCCTGTGTCTTCACGCCCCCTTTGACATCGCTGTGATGATCCCACGCCTCGTGAAAAAGCTGAACGAAACGGACACCCCGTTCCACCAAACGGCGCGCCAGCAGGCAGTTGTTCGCAAACGAGGCTTCCCCTGGCTTAGCTCCGTACATTTCCAGCACCTGCGCCGGCTCACGGGAGATATCAACCAGATCGGGTGTGCTGAACTGCATGCGGTACGCCATCTCAAAGGAATTGATCCGCGTGGCGATCTCCGGATCACCCATCGTCCCCAGCCGCTGCTCATTGACCTCTTTGATGGCATCAAGCGTCTTTCGCTGCAACGTGTTGCTGATGCCGGGTGGATTCGACAGATATAGGACCGGGTCGCTTCCCTTTCGGAATGGCACGCCCTGGTAGACACTCGGAAGAAACCCCGCCCCGAAATTACCCGAACCACCGCTCAGGCCGCCGCCGGAATTCATCACGACAAACCCGGGGAGATCCTGCGATTCACTACCGAGCCCGTAGGTGACCCAGGCACCCATGCTCGGCCGGCCGAACTGCTGAGAACCCGTGTTCATGAAAATCTGCCCCGGGGCATGATTGAACGCATCGGTGGTCATGCCCTTCAACAGCGCGATGTCGTCCACCACTCCGGCAAGATGCGGCAACGCTTCACTCAACCAAGCACCGCAGCGGCCGTGCTGATGGAAGGCAAACTCCGGCGCGTGAATTGCTGAATCGGGCTTGATGAAGGCGTACGTTTGCCCCTTGAGAACGTCTTTGGGAACCGGCTGCCCGTCGTATTTTCGAAGCGACGGCTTGTGATCAAATAGTTCCAACTGGCTCGGTGCACCGGCCATGAATAGGTAGATGACGGATTTGGCCCGGGGCTCATGGTGCGGATGACGCGGCATCAGCGGATTTCGGGTCGCAGCATCCGCAATCGGCATTGCCGCAGCCCCCGCCGTGGCCCGGGAGGCATTTCCCAACAGCGACGCGAGGGCCATGCCGCCCAACCCGACGCCGCAATCGCGAAAGAACCATCGGCGGGTGAGAAAGCGCTGACGTTCGGCGAGAAGTTCAAAAGAAAGATTCATGGGTGTTTGAAAGATTGACTGGGCGTTTTTTGGGCCGTGATTACTCGCGGGTCACCGCTTCATCCAAATTCAACACGGCACGCGCAACCGAAGCCCAGGATGCCACCTGGGCGGTCGTCGTATTCGGCGGCAACGGAGCCGGATTCTTTGGATCCGCATAGGCAAACTGCGCAGCGTCTTTCGGGCGCAACTCAAACTCGGATCGCGCGGCCGCCAGCAAGCCCATCAGGGCACTCGTCTCCCGAGCCTCGGGTGAGCGGCTCAACACGTGGCGGTAGATATAGTTCAAACGTTGAGAATCCTCGTTGCCGCCCAGGAGAAGTGCCCGCCAGCCCAGCCACCGGGCGGCGTTGTTCAACGACGGTTCATTCAGCGTCGTCAATGCCTGCAGCGGCGTGTTTGAGCGGACCCGCCGCACGCAACTCTGTTCAGCGGTCGGCGCATCGAAGCTTG
This sequence comes from Akkermansia muciniphila, assembly GCA_945900455.1. Taxonomy (GTDB): domain Bacteria; phylum Verrucomicrobiota; class Verrucomicrobiia; order Limisphaerales; family UBA9464; genus SIBK01. The sequence goes on along the minus strand of CAMDJH010000048.1, from coordinate 8,356 downwards.
CCATCATCGGATACGGCACACTTCGTTTCCAAAATGTATAGAGCGCGCGCCGGTACCGGTCATCGCCCTCGCTCATATTCCACGGAATCGGGCCGAAGCTCAATTGCATGACGCCCTCGGGCAAGGGAGGGAAAACACTCGGTCCCCCAATCTTCGGCGACAGCAACCCCGCCGCCTTCAGCGCCACGTCCGAAATCGTCTCCGCATCCACTCTAAAACGCGGTGCACGGGCCAGCAGCCGATTTTCAGGATCTTTCTCCATCAACCCCGGCGGGATCCGGGAGGACTGACGGTAGGTTTGTGACGTAACGATTAATCGGTGCAGTCGCTTGAGGGACCAGGGCGTCAGGCCACCCGCTTCCACCGTGGGCTCAAAGAATTCTCGGGCAAGCCAATCCAGCAACTCCGGATGGGACGGCGGAGAAGCGCGCACTCCAAAATCCTCGGGAGTCGTGACGAGTCCGACTCCGAAGTACTGTTGCCAAACGCGATTGACAATGACACGGGGCGTCAACGGATTCTGCGGGTCGATCAGCCACTGGGCTAAGCCCAGCCGGTTTGGCGGAGCTCCCGCTGGCATCGGATGAAGGATCGCTGGCGTGCCGCCCGCAACCTCGACGGTCGGTCGGTTCCATTCGCCGCGCTTCAGGATCCGGGTTCGACGGGGCAAGGACCGCTGCTGCATCACCAGGGTGGTGGTCTCCGCCTTGGGCCACTCGGACCAAAGTGCGTCCCATTCCGAATTCACTCCGGCAAACTCCGGCTGAGACTCCCGGAATACTCGCCGCAGTTCCGAGCGCTGAGCAACCGTGCGTTCCCGGGCCGGGATTGCGAGGACTGCCCGCTGGCGATCACTCAACGGATCGACCCGCAGGGACCCCGCCTGGGTGGTCGCACTCAATCGCACGCGTCCAATTTGGAAATTCGTGAGTTTCGAATCCTTCGGCTTGGAAAAGAGGGTCACGAGGAGCCGGGTTCCCCCGGGGAATCCAAAAGACTGTTCGCACTCAAATACCGCCCGCCGCTCGGCATTGCGACGGCCGTAGGTGAACCCGGTGTGCCATCCCCCATTGGTCACGATCCCGTCGATCGCATTCGTAATGTGCCCTCTCTCGGCCCACGCATCGGCCAGGGCACGCGTAAAACGGATGCGGTTGGTGGTCGCGACGAAATTTGTGGACCCCACATTTGGGCCCTTTAACTCAGCCAAGGGCGTGGCCTCCACCGTGAACTCGCACAATTGGAACTCCCCGTTGCCTTCGAGTCCCGGACCATTAAACGGCAGATTGCTGTGGTTCAACGCCTCGAGGCGAAATCCGGTCATGTTCGTGAGCGCCGTGTCCAGCCAAACACGCAGGACCGAGCTTGAGTTCACATCCCCTGCACCCAGCAGCGAAAGGTCTTCCTGCTTCTCGAATTTCATCGGCTGCGAATGCCATTCCTTTGGATCCAGCACCGTCCATTCACCGCGGTCTGCGGCGACCTTGCGCTCCCATCGCTCGAGGCGATGGTCGAGATCCGGCAACCCGGCAGCCCACTTTTCGTCGAAGGCACGGACCGCCGTCTGAATGGCGTCTCGCTTCGCCCGTTGCTCCGCCGATGGAACCTCGAAGTGCGGCTCGTCATCCTGATTCAATAGGGAATAAAACTGGTAGTACTCCTTCTGAGAGATCGGGTCATATTTGTGATTATGGCATTGGGCGCAAACCACTGTCAGGCCCAGCCAGGTCCGCCCCACGGCATCCACCCGATCGATCATGGAATCGGTCCGGAATTTCTCCGGCTCGACACCCCCTTCTTGATTCAACATCGAATTTCGGAGAAACCCCGTGGCAATCCGCTGCGCGGGCGTCGCATTCGGCAGGAGATCTCCCGCCAGTTGTTCGAGGGTAAACTGGTCGAACGGCAGATCCGCATTGAAGGCCTGGATCACCCCATCCCGCCACGGCCAAATCGAGCGCGTGCGGTCCTTCTCGTAACCATTCGAATCGGCATAGCGCGCCGCATCCAGCCACCAGCGAGCCCAGCGTTCCCCGTAGTGCGGCGACGCCAATAACCGCTCAACCACCCGCGCGTATGCCTCTGGCGAATGATCGGCCACATAGGCGTCCACCTCATCCGGCGAGGGGGGAAGGCCGAGAAGATCCAAGCTCAGCCGGCGGATCAACGTGGGCCTGTCCGCTTCGGGAGAAAACTCCAGGCCTTCCGCGCGAAGCCGAGCTGCCACCCAGAAATCTATCCCATTCCCTGCCGGGTACGGTAGGGGGTGGAACTTGCCGACGGGCTGGAATGCCCAGTGTCGGACTGCAAGGCTTGTTTCCTTTTTTGTCGGGTCCTGGGGCCAGACACTTCCTTCATTAATCCATCGGCCCAGCAGATCCACTCCCGAGGCCGTGAGCTTGTCGCCCTTCTTCGGCATGTGGCCGATCTCCGGATGGGTTCCCTGCACCACCTGAATCAGCAAACTGTCCCGGCTTGTGCCCGGCACGATGGCCGGCCCGTGATCGCCCCCCTTTAACATTTCGTCGCGGGAATCGAGGCGCAGACCATTTTCGGAACGACTGGGGCCGTGGCACTTCCAACACTTCTCCGCGAGCAGCGGCTGAATCTCCCGAGCGAAATCGACGGCAGCGGAAAGTCGAGCAATCGAAAAGACGCCGAAGGCCAGAACTATTCCGGTGCGCACACGGAGCATGGCCGAACCCTAGCACACTCGGCCGCACGGCAGACAAGTCCAACATCAGACGCCTGAACATTGAAGTCGACGCTCAAACGTGCGACGTTCGCCGCCGATGAATCCTCCTGTGTCGATCTGGATAGCCCTCGTGCTGATGGGACTCTTCCCCGGGTTCGCCCAAGGCCAAACGACCGAACGTATCCGCTGGAAGAACGTCCGACTCGTCGGGTCGCCCGAACCTCCTTCGAAGTATACCGTCGAACGCACGTTTACCAACGTCGAATGGAAGGCCCCCCTCTACATCGCACCCGAACCCGGGTCGGATCGGGTTTGGTTGGTATTGCAAGGCGGCGGCAAGGATCAGCCGTCCAGGATCGTTCAGATCCCCAATCACCCCGACGTACGGGAGTCGGCCCCCGTCTTTCAACTGGAGCATCGATTGATCTATGGGCTGACCTTTCATCCGGGTTTTGCCACCAACCGCTTCGTCTTTCTATTTTCCAACGGACCGACGGAGGCTTCCGAACGCACCAACCAGATCGTGCGCTACACGGTTTCCAAAGGCTCTCCGGTGTGTGAGACGAATTCCGCCCAACTCATCCTTCAATGGCGATCGGCCGGTCATGACGGCGGAGATTTGGCCTTCGGGAAAGATCATTACCTCTATATCACCGCCGGCGATGGCACGTCGGATTCGGATGCTTGGGACAGCGGCCAAGACGTGAGCAATCTGCTGGCAACACTCATCCGCATCGATGTGGATCATCCCGAAGGCGACCGACTTTACCGAGTACCCGGCGACAATCCGTTTGTGGGTCGGCCAGACGCGCGTCCGGAAATCTGGGCTTACGGATTTCGCAACCCCTGGCGCATGTCCATCGATCCGGTCAGCGGCGATATCTGGGTCGGAAACAACGGTCAAGATCTGTGGGAAACAGCTTACTTGGTTCAGAAGGGCGACAACTATGGGTGGAGTGCCTACGAAGGAAGCCATCCCTTTTATCCCCATCGCCGTCGCGGCCCAACGCCGATTGTTCCGCCGATGATTGAACATTCCCATGCAGACTTTCGCTCGCTGACCGGAGGGATTGTCTACAACGGAATGAAACATCCCGATCTCAACGGAGCATATATCTATGGTGACTATGGAACGGGTAAGATCTGGGGCGCGCGACATCGGGACAGAAAATTGGTCTGGAATGAAGAGCTCGCGGACACCACGATTCAAATTGCCGCCTTTGCAAGAGATCAGAACGACGACATTCTCATCGTCGATCACGGCGGTGCTATTTATAGACTGATCCCACGTCCACAATCAGAATCTAAAGTGCCATTCCCGAAACGGCTGAGCGAAACCGGCTTGTTTGCTTCGACGAAAAATCTCCGTCCTGAACCCGGTCTCATCGGCTATTCCGTCAATGCACCGGGTTGGGCGGACGGCGCCGTCGCCGAACGTTACATGGGGATCCCCGGCGACGAACACGTTGAGTTTGCGGACCGCGGGTGGCGCTTTGCCAATGGCTCCGTTCTGGTGCAGACGCTTTCGATTGACTCCACCCCCGGAAACGAGGCGGGCCGCCGGCGAATCGAGACGCGCCTGCTGCTGCGACAGGACAAAGAATGGGCGGGGTACTCCTACCGATGGAACTCAGAGCAGACCGATGCGGAATTGGTCACCAAAACGGGAGAAGACACTGAGATCAGCATCCAGGAACCCACCGGACCGCGCCGCCAAACGTGGCATTTTCCGAGTCGTTCAGAATGCCTTGCGTGCCATTCGCGCGCGGTGAATTTTGTCCTGGGGATCAGTGATCTTCAACTGAATCGGACTCATCGCTATGACGGAACACCCGAGAACCAAATCCATCACTTGGCCCGCCTCGGAATCCTGACGGGAAACCCCAAGACCGATCCGGAGACACGCCCGCGTCTGGTCAACCCGTACGACCCCCAGGAGGATCTCGCGAAACGGGCGCGTTCCTATCTGCATGCCAATTGTTCGGTGTGCCACGTCGAGGCCGGCGGTGGAAATGCGAAGATGCAGTTGGAATTCACCGGGGCGGAGGACCGCCTGAACCTCATCGCGGCGCGTCCGCAGCACGATACCTTTGGAATCCAAAACGCGATGCTCGCGGCACCCGGGAATCCCGATCACTCAGTCCTGGTGCATCGGCTAAGTCGGCGCGGGCGTGGTCAAATGCCACCGTTGGTCAGCACGCGCGTTGACGAGCAAGCGGTCCAACTCTTCCGCGACTGGATCAGCGGGATGAAGAGTGATTCCACGCTTGTCCAGACGTGGACCGTTGCCGATCTATCGTCGGACGTCGAAAAACTGAATGCCGCCCGCTCCTCGGCGGCCGGGAAAACGGCCTTTGAAAAGGTCGGCTGCGCTCAATGCCATCGCTTCGGGAAGGAGGGCGGTTCCGTGGGCCCCGATCTGACCGCAATCAAAGCCCGAATGACACCCCGCGAAATCCTGGAATCCATTCTCGAACCTTCCAAGGTGATTCGCGACGAATACGCCATGGTTGAAATTGAGACCCGATCGAAGGAATCGCTGTCCGGAAGAATCGAGCGGGAGACGGATCGGGAAATCTTTTTGCGAACCGGCTCTGCCGTGGATGAACTGAAGCACGTGCTCAAGAGTGACATCGTACGCCAAACGAAATCCACCACCTCGAACATGCCGGAGGGCGTCGTCAACGTTCTTCAGCGTGATGAGATTCTCAACCTCCTGGCGTTCCTATTGTCCGAGAACAAGGAGGGCCGATGAGCCATGCCCGCGCGGAGGCAGGCTACCCATGGTAGCGCTGGCATCCTGCCGGCGAGCCCGCAGAAAGGACGAGAGCACCGCAATGGGGTCCTTCAAATCGTCCTCGTCCGTCGCGCTCGTTCTTCGTCCTCGAATTACGAAATGGAGCCGGTTCATGGAGAGAGGGGGCTCTGCACCTTCAGAGTGCTCTCTTTCTCCTTTGCGACGTTTGTGTCCTTCGTGTGAGGAATTCCCCATTCAGCGTCCGAGCCGCACACAAAGTTCACAAAGGCACGAAGGCACGAAGTGGGACACCCGTTGATCCACCGAGCATTCATAAGGGAGGGTAAATCTGCAAACGATGGGAACACGACCGGATGTCCCCAGCAGTCTCGGGGTCCTGAGGTTTTTCCTTCTCATTTTTTTGTGAGTTGATCAACGACGTAATAACCCATCATCCAAACCATCACACCCGTCGCAACCCACAGGAAGACCGTCACCCAAAGAGACGGTGCAATCCCTTTCGGCAAATGGCGATGGCGTAAGTAGAGCGTGCCAATGCCGATGATTGGCAACATCATCGCCTGAGCTAATCCGCCCGCGACGACCATTTTCACCGGCGAATCAAAGAATAAGAAGAACGCCACCGGGATCGCCGTCAGCACGACGACAAAGATGTTTTGATAACGTTTCCGCCGGGCGTAATCGTCGGCTTTGAACGCACCGATGAGCCGGAACATATCCGCAAACACCCGTGAATTGGCGGCCGTCGAGGCGAAGATTGTCCCGTATAACGTGACGATTGCGCCCGCATAAAAAATCCACAACGACCACGCGCCCAACGTCTGCGTGTAGATATTGGACAGAGTGGGAATCATATCTTTGGACGAAGGTACCTTGCCCATATTGTGCAGAATTCCGGCGCCCAGCAAATAGAACGCGACCGTGGCGATGGTGTAGATCACCATCGAGGCGGCGATGTCGGTGTGCATCACCCGAATCCATCCGCGCGCGCGCGCATTCCATTCGGGGGAATCGTCACGCTTGCCGGCGAATCGCGCATAGCCTTTCTCGACGCACCAATAGGGATACATCATCAGTTCGCTGGCACCGACGCCGGTGATGCCGAAGACTGCAACCGCCGTAGACAGCCCTTCACCGGGCATCTTGATTTTGAAGCCCTCCAACAGTTGCGCCCACGAAAAATGCTGCGGCATTCGCAGCAGCAGCAGCGCGGCTAGAAACGTCAGCATCGTGAATAGGCCGACTTTGATCATGGCCAACCGTTCGATGCGGTCGTAGGCGCCGCCCAGGAGCAACGCGAGCGTGATGCCCCAGAAGATCATCACCCAGGCTTTGACCGGTACGGCTGGAAGGAGGAGGTTCATCACCTGCGACACGCCGCCAAACATCGCACCCACTTGCAGCAGCGTCATCAACGTCATCAACGCCCACGCCAACACCACCCAATTGATTCGGAAACGCGGGCCGGGAACACGATTGAAACTTGCCAGGCCGGTTTCCCCGCTTGCAATGATGTAGCGCCCGATCTCGGCCTGTACGATCGGCTTGATGAAGCAACTGAGTACGATCACCCACAATGCCGTGTAACCAACCTGCGCACCCAGCGTTGTCGTGGCAATCAGTTCGCCCGAACCGACGATGGATGCGGCCAGAATGATTCCAGGCCCGATGCGTTTGAGGGACGCAAGGACCGATTGGGGTGGCGGTTCGATCTCTTCCGGTCGGAGCTGATACGGGTCATTTTGAAGCGTCATTTTGTTCAATAGTACGGGACCCTGCGGGCGCGCATACGGTCGCCTCGATAATCCGAGGAACCGTTTCCGAAGAACCGTTTCCGAGGTTCGTTACGGCCACCGCCTGGATCTCCTTCAGAAACGAGGGATAGGAAATTGCATTTCAAGGGTCCCCGATCATACGCCGGGATGGATCCCGGGCGCAAGGAAGAAGCTGCCCGTGAGCCGCTTCCCCGTGCATCCCGATGTTGTCGGAATGACAACAGAAGCAAACGAAGGAAGACAGAGACTCGAGTCTGAGCATCAGAACGGACCCGCTCAATCGGTTCCTACACATTTCATGCCAAGAAAACGGCCTGTTTTTCAATCGAATCAAATTATTGTCCAATACCCCTGATCCAACGGTGCATTCCCAATTTTTTGGTAGAGATTGTCGCGCTGCGACAACCCCTGGAGATTGGACATTTTTCGCAGAGAAATCCCAAAGGGATTTCGCCCCAAAGCCCAGGGTTGCGACCCACTCTGGACGGAGAATTATGCCGCAATCCTTAGCGGTGGTTTACCTTCACCTCGCCTTCTCTACCAAAGACCGCCGTCCGTTTCTTCGGGATCCAAGGGTTCGAGCGGCGTTACACGCTCATTTCAAGACGCGTCGCGAACGTTGCTGCCCAAACGCGAGGTCTCATGCGATGAAGGCACTGTTTGGGATTGAGGCGCAACCCCGTTGGGGTTGGGTCCCCGGGGGATCATTTCCCAGGGTAGCTCGTCCCTCGCAACCCATGGGCTTTGGGTCGGAATCCCGTTGGGATTCGCAGGCAGATATATGGCAGCACCGTTGCTCTGCCACCTGCGAAAAAATGGCCAATCTCCAGGCCCAGGCCAACGGCCTGGGTCTGGAGTTTGGACATTCTGAAAAGCGGATTGGGGCAGCGAGCGGATAAATTTCACGAGATTGTCTGCGGAGGACGGTCTGAAAACCGTGTGAAAGTGCCGATTTGAAAACCGCACAGTGATTGAGGGCTATTTCCGAGATGGGCGAGGGCGACGCTGGGTTCGCCGCCCCCGCCGAGGTGCGGCCTTCTTTATTCGGGATTCTCGATCTGGTCCTTCATCCGGTAGCTCTTGCCTTCGATGATCACGGTCTCAGCGTGATGCAATAGCCGATCGAGC
>CAMDJH010000047.1 GCA_945900455.1 Akkermansia muciniphila | reverse complement strand
GAAACGGCTACTGGCAGCAGTTATTCCCACACGCGCAGTTCTCCGTCCAGCCTTCTGGCTGACCACAATCTCTTCGCAATCTCAGCGCATTTTTTATCTCATCTTACTGTCACTCGAGAAAACCACCCTTTCCGTGAGATGCACCCCTGAGACCGTCGCCTCCACCTTTTCTCTTCCCATGTCGGCTACCCCGACTATGCTGACCCTCTTAAACGATGGACGTCGCACATATTCGGAATTTCAGCATTATTGCGCATATTGACCATGGAAAAACGACTCTCTCCGACCGACTCTTGCAGCGGACGGGGACGGTCGCAGACCGGGACATGCAAGCGCAGCACCTGGACGCGATGGATCTCGAGAAAGAAAGGGGCATTACGATCAAGGCTCATCCTGTCACCATGTACTATACGGCCAAGAATGGTGAAAAGTATGAACTAAATCTTATCGATACTCCGGGGCACGTGGATTTCGCCTACGAGGTCTCGCGCAGTCTGAGTGCTTGCGAAGGGGCGCTGTTGATCGTCGATGCCGCCCAGGGTGTGGAAGCCCAGACCGTCGCGAACCTGCACCTAGCGATGAAGCAAAATCTGGAAATCATTCCAGTCATTAACAAGATCGATTTGCCGCACGCCGACATTCCGCAGGCAAAACAGCAACTCGAAGATATTCTTGCCATTCCCGCCGAGCACGCGGTTCTCACGAGCGCCAAGGAGGGTATCGGCATCGAAGAAATCCTCGAAGCCATCATCACGCGGATCCCGCCGCCAAAACCAACCGGCGAGCGATCACTGCAAGCGTTGATTTTTGATTCCTACTTCGACACCTACAAAGGCGTCGTGATTCTCGTCCGGGTGTTTAACGGTGAATTGCGCGCCGGCATGATGGTCAAGATGCCGCACTCCGGAAAAACCGTTGAAATCAAGGAGGTGGGATCTTTTAATCCGAAACCGTACACCCGTCCGAAGCTGGAGGTGGGTGAAACGGGCTACATGACCGCCAACATCAAGTCGCCCCGCGAAGTGAAAGTCGGCGACACCGTGCTGGATTCGAAGAATCCCGCAGGCGTATTGCCCGGTTTCAAAGAGATCCATCCGATGGTCTTCAGCGGAATCTATCCGATCAACACCGGCGACTACGAGCAGTTGAAGGTGAGCATCGCCAAGCTGCAACTGAATGATTCCGCTCTGACCTTTCAAACCGAGAGTTCCGCGGCTCTCGGGTTTGGATTTCGCTGTGGATTCCTGGGTCTGCTCCACATGGAAATCGTGCAGGAGCGACTTCGACGGGAGTTTAACTTGGACATCATCGCGACGTATCCCAGCGTCGTGTATCGAGTTCAATTGACTGATGGAACGATGAAGGAAGTCGACAATCCGGCCTTCCTTCCGGAAGTGAGCCATATCGACGAGATCCTCGAGCCAATCGTCAAAGCATTCGTCATCTGCCCGGGGACAAATATTGGCGACATGATGGCCCTGATTTCGGAGAAACGCGGCATCATACAGACTACGGAAACGCTCGATACGCGCCGGGTGATGCTCACTTGCAAAATTCCGATGAATGAAATCCTCATCGATTTTCATGACCGGATCAAATCGATCACCCGCGGGTACGGTTCGATGGATTATGAGCCGATCGGGTACGAAGCGAGCGACATGGCGAAATTGGACATGATGGTGAATGGAGAAGTGATGGATGCCTTCTCCAGCTTGGTGCATCGTAGTAAGGCCGAAAATAGGGGTCGGCTCCTCGCCTCCAAACTCAAGGAAGTCATTCCGCGCCAGCAGTTCCAGATTGCGATCCAGGCGGCGGTCGGCGGCAAGTTTGTCGCACGCGAAACGATCAGCGCCATGCGCAAGGACGTGACGGCCAAGTGTTATGGCGGGGACATCTCACGCAAACGCAAACTCCTCGAGAAACAAAAGGAAGGTAAGAAGCGTATGAAGGCCATCGGGTCGGTGGACATTCCTCAAGAGGCGTTCATTGAAGTGCTTAAAACCGGCTGATCATTAATCGCAATCGGATCGTGAGTGACCTCGTGTCGGTGATTGTTTTACCCTGAGTCTCATGCTGTTCATTCGTTCTCTTTTTTCACGCACGCTCCGGCAGGCGAGAGGCTTGCATGAACAGGCCCTGAAAATCCTCAATCATCAGCGCGACATCCTCCCAGAGAAAAACGTCGCGGAAGTTTCCGCCAGTCTCGACCGTCTCCACGTTGCAATTCGTACCGGTGGCGGAAAATCGGTTCTCGAGACCGCCATGGGAGACCTGGAGGCCGCGGCCAATAAATGGTTGAAACCCTATCCATTCGTCGGAATCCGCGATTGGATTGACACGATCCTCGTGGCGGGATCGTTGGCGATCGCTTTTCGTACGTTTTTCTTCCAACCGATGGTGATTCCAACGGGCTCCGCTCAGCCCACGTTCAATGGCATCACGCATGTCGATTTTCGGGATGTTCCAGGCTGGACGATGCCATCGTTCCCAAAGCGAGTCTTTGACTATTGTATTCACGGCTACAGCTATCACGAGGTGATCGCCCGATCCGCCGGGACGATTGACCCCTATTCCTTCTCCCGGAAACCGTCCGTGAAACTCGGTCCTTTGCAGCTCTTTAAAAAGCTGCAATTCCGGGCGGGAACCGATGGACAAGTCTACCAATCGAGCGCACCCGATGAAAACGCCGAGATTCACCTGGGTTTGCTTGAAGTGATCGAAGGGGTCGGCCGGTCGAAACAGCCTCGCGTCTTCAAACCCGGCGATCCCATCATCCGGTGCCGAACGCAAACGGGGGATCACTTGTTCGTCAATCGCATCATTTACAACTACCGCAAGCCGGCTCGTGGAGACACCATCGTCTTCCGCTCTGAGCATCATCCCGGCCTGACACCGGACACACATTACATCAAACGCCTGGTCGGACTCGGTGGGGAACGAATTAGCATCGGCAACGACCGTCACATTTCCGTCAATGGCCGTCGTCTCGACACCCACGACCCGGGGTTCGAAAAGATCTATGCGTTTGACCCCGCTCAGCCGCCCCGGGACTCCCAGTATTCCGGACATCTGAATGGAGTGGTTTGGGCAAAGTATTTTGGCGTTCCCGGACCGACGGATAATTTCCGAGGGGAAGGGGAGTTCACCATTCGTCCCGGGCACTACATGACGTTTGGGGACAACACCGTGAATAGCTATGACTCCCGGGCATGGGGTGAGGGGGACTTCCCCCAGCAGATGGTCATCGGCCGATCGGGAATGGTCTTCTGGCCGTTTTCGGCCCGATGGGGCTGGTCGCAGAAGTAAGCGGGACGGCCGAAGTCGAACGGCAACCCGGGAACCGTGTTCATCGATGGCTCAGATGTGGGACGGACCTCCGTCCTGCCGCTGGAGGTCGGCCATCGGGACTCACCTCTTTGGCGATTGTTCCCCGCGTTGCGCTAGGCCAGAGTAGATGCGGTGTCCGCACGATTCGAATTGCGCAGCTCGTATTCCCCCGCCGGCGATCAGCCGGCGGCTATCGAGCGTCTCGTTGCCGGACTCGTGCGGCAGGAAAAGCACCAGGTCCTGCTCGGTGTGACCGGCTCCGGCAAGACCTTTTCCATCGCCAATGCGATTGCCCGCGTCAATCGCCCTACGTTGGTGATCTCTCACAATAAAACGCTCGCTGCCCAGCTCTATTCCGAGTTCAAAAGCTTCTTCCCAGGGAATGCCGTCGAATACTTCGTCAGCTATTTCGATTTCTACCAACCGGAGGCCTACATTCCGCGCACGGACACGTTCATCGAAAAGGATTCGGCGGTGAACGATGACATCGAGCGGCTCCGACTGGCGGCCATGAGCAGCCTGCTGGCGCGCCGTGACGTCCTGGTGGTGGCCAGTGTTTCGTGCATCTACGGCATCGGCAGCAAGGAAGATTACGAATCAATGGTGATCCCGTTGCGCATTGGGCAGTCCGTCACCCGCGAGCAACTCCTCGTCCGTCTGGTGGATCTGCAGTATTCGCGAAACGATTTTGACCTCACCCGCGGCCGGTTCCGAGTGCGCGGGGATGTGGTTGAGCTCCATCCGGCCTATACCGAAGATGCCATCCGGATTGAGTTCTTCGGGGATGAGATTGAACGCTTCACGCGATTCGATCCGTTCACCGGCGATGCGATTGAGTCCCTCGCTGCAGTGAATATCTTTCCCAGCAAACAGTTTGCGACACCGCAGGAGAAAATCAGCCGGGCGATCCTCACCATCCGCGAGGAACTGACCGAGCGGATCGCCTGGTTTGAAAAGCAGGGCAAACTGCTCGAGGCACAACGGGTAAAAATGCGCACGGAATACGACCTCGAGCATATGCAGGAATTGGGCTTCTGCACGGGCATCGAAAATTATTCGCGGCACATCATGGCTCGCCCTCCCGGTTCGCGTCCCGCCACGTTGCTCGATTTTTTCCCTGAGGATTACCTGCTGGTGGTGGATGAATCCCACGCGACCTTGCCACAGATCGGTGGGATGCATGCCGGCGACACCGCTCGCAAGACGGTTCTCGTCGAGCACGGATTCCGCCTCCCGAGCGCCCTCGATAATCGACCGCTGAATTTCGAGGAGTTCCGCTCACTCGTCGGTCAGGCACTCTACGTCAGTGCCACCCCGGGTCCGTTGGAGATGGGATGGGCCGGCTCTCAAAACGTGATTGAACAAATCGTTCGACCGACGGGACTCATCGATCCCGCTGTCACGATCAAACCGCTGCGCGGCCAGATTGACGATCTCCTGGAGGAAATTCGCGTCGCCGTCGACCAACGGGAACGGGTGCTGGTTACCACCTTGACCAAGCGCACGGCTGAGGAGCTCACGGACTATCTGCGAGACCTTGGGATTCTGGTTCGCTACCTGCACAGCGAGATCGACGCAATTGAACGGGTGGAAATTTTGCGGGCTCTTCGCAAGGGAGAGTTCGATGTGTTGGTTGGCATCAACCTGCTCCGCGAGGGGCTCGACCTGCCGGAAGTGTCCCTCGTAGCCATCCTGGACGCCGACAAGGAGGGGTATCTCCGAAGTGCCACCAGTCTCATCCAGACCGCGGGTCGCGCCGCGCGTCATATTAACGGCCGGGTCATTCTTTATGCCGATGTTCGAACGCAAAGCATCCAGAAATTCCTGGCCGTGTCGGACTACCGCCGACAGAAGCAGATCGAGTACAACCGGGAGCACGACATCACGCCCCGTTCGGTCTCCCGTCCCGTCGAAGAAGGTCTCAGTAGCACGGGCAGTGGCCGGGTGGCGGCGGCGGCAGCCTTGAATGAAGACGTCGGCACGTTGGACCTTTCGGAGATGGTGCGAGAACTGGAAGGCGAGATGATTGCCGCGTCGAACAACTTGGAATTTGAAAAAGCCGCACTATTGCGCGATCAGGTTCAAGAGTTGAAACGGCGATTGGGAAACGTCGGCCAGTCAACACCGTCCGTCCTCATGCCGCCTTCAACCCGCGGTGGTTCACGCCGGTTTCGAAAATGATGCCCACCGATTGGGTATGAATCACACGTTTCATTGCTCTATGTACATCGATGTCATTCTTTCACCCACGGAATTTCGAACCCTACCGGACCGCCATCTGAGCTCAGTCGTCTGTGTCGTGTTTGATGTCTTGCGCGCCACCAGCACCATGCTCACGGCCCTGGCGAATGGTGCCTTTGCCATCATTCCCGTAGTCGAAATCGCCGAGGCGGTCGCGTGGCGAGCTCAAAATCCCCAGATTCTACTTGCGGGAGAGCGGGCGGGTTTGCGCATTCGCGCATCTCAGAGCGATGGCGTCGATTTCGACTTTGGCAATTCTCCCCGGGAGTTTACCACCGATCGAATCAAAGGGCGGACGATTGTTTGTACCACAACCAATGGCACCCGGGCGCTCCGGGCATGCGCCGGGGCGGCCGCTGTGCGCATTGCTTCGATGGGCAATCTGGCGGCCGAATCCGAGGGCCTGCTCCGCGACAATCCGGCTTCGGTCCTTTTGATATGCAGCGGCACCGGGGAACAACCCGCCCTGGAAGACGTCCTGGCCGCCGGGGCCTTGATTGATCGGATTCGAGCGAGACAGCGCATCGAACTGGGAGATGCTGCCCGGATTGCACTCGCGGTGTACCGACAGGCCTGCGCCAACGTGACGGCAGCCATTACGGACGGTCAAAATGGGCGCCGGCTGCTTTCGATTACCGATCTGGCGCCGGACGTCGACGTGTGTAGCCGGCGAGATATCTTCCCGTTTCAGGCTGGAATGAATGCTGCAGGAGAAATCCACCGACTGCCCTGAGCATGGATTCGGAGGCCGGAGCCATCGAAAATCAGCATGAGTGAATCTGCTGCCATATCACGAGGAAGGAACCGGCGAAGTCTTCCGGGCGTTGCTGACTCCACTGGGCAATGGCGGTGGGCAGAAACCAGCCACCGCCGCGGACCTCGCTGGGTTGTAAAATAAACGGCCCCTCGTGCTCGGCCCGATACACCCAACAGAACTCGTGTCCGGTCTCCAGATTTGCCGGCAATTTGAAGAGAGCCTGCGGTGAGATGGGGAGGGGGACTCCTAATTCCTCTGCAACTTCCCGCCGAGCACACGCCTCATAGGTTTCGCCGGTGTCGAGATGACCGGAGGCGGACGAATCCCAGACCCCAGGCGAACAGTCCTTGCAAAGAGATCGCTGCTGAAGGAAGAGCTCTCCGCGTTGATTGTAAATGAGCACATGCACCGCCCGGTGTCGTAGCCCGAGGCGGTGCACATCGCGGCGGGATCGTTGACTGATCACCTGATCGTTTTCATCGACGACATCGAACATTTCTTCAGTGGCCATTGTTATGTTGGAGAGATTGAACGATCTCTTTGCCGTGTCTACTCATGCGACTTGGGCTGAGCCTAGTGGCAGCCCATGACCCTCTCCACCTTCATCTTCGTGGATTCTTCCATCGATGGTGATAGCGTTGGGAGCTCCGCGGTTATAGGATCGCCCAATATCGAATCCATCCATGATACGAGTTCCATTCGGCACAACATCTTGGCCGCGGATCACGCCATGAACCGGAACGTTGCTTCACCCTCTCCGCCACTCCGAGTGGGGGAGAGAGTGGCCGATGGGCGGGTGAGCTGGGGCTTTTCGGTTCATGGTCTCAATTCATGTCCATTCGTTGGAAAAATGTCCTACCCATGAAAACACTGTCAATCGGGCCGCTCTACTATGAGTTGAATCGCCATCATGAACCCCGCATCCGAGTGCGATCGGGTGAATCGCTGGTCGTGGCCTCAGAAGATGCCCTTTCGGGGCAGATTCGTACCAATGCCGACCGGCGCGACAAGGTCAAAATGCCGTACAGCAATCCGTTGACCGGGCCGATCTACGTGGAAGAGTCTGCACCGGGCGACGCCCTCGCCGTGACGATTCACGACATACGCTCGACCGACGGCCAGTGTGCAACCCGAACCGCCGACCCCAAACAACTTTGTGAATGGCTCGGAACAGACTGCCCGCATGGGACGCACGTGAGCCCAATCAAGGACGGACTGATCTACTGGAGCGATACGGTCACCATTCCATTCAAGCCAATGATCGGGTGCATTGGAACGGCGCCTGACTGGGGCTGTCCGACCACGGGCCCGGCTGGGCCGCACGGTGGCAACCTCGATATCCTCGAAGTCTGCCCTGGGAACACTCTCTATTTGCCGGTTTTTGTTCGGGGCGGTCTGCTGTATCTGGGCGACCTGCACGCGGCCATGGGGCATGGCGAACTTTCCGCAACGGGCCTGGAAATGGCTGGCGAAACCACCATCACGGTGAATCTAGTGAAGGGATTGAAGTTGTCGTGGCCGCGAGTTGAATCGCCGGACGAGATCATGACCCTCGTGAGCGGAGCACCGATGGAGCGATCCATCGCACAAGCCTATGCGTTGTTGGCTCTTTGGATGGAATCGGACTTCGGCTGGAACCGTTGGCGCGCATACGATATTCTGACTCACGTCGGGCAGATTTCCGTCGGCTACTACGGCATCGGCACGGTGGCTGCAAAAATCAGCAAACGCTACCTGTCGGGCAGGTAGGGGACCTCGGTGAGTTCTGGGTTGGACACTTCGACGCGATGACCTTAGCTTGAATTTGTGTTAGTGCTGACATCCTACATAAAGGCCGCGATGGAGATGGCCATTTACGAAAAACTCGAGGACGGGACGTACGGTGGCGAGATCCCAGGACTGGAGGGCGTCATCGCCTTTGGCACGACCTTGCGCCGCTGCGAATTGGAACTGCGCTCGACCCTGGAGGACTGGATTCTGGTCGGCTTTCACCTCGGTCACACGCTGCCCGTCTTGGCCGGCATGGATTTGAACAAGCCTACTCATGGCCACTTGGAATCCCTGCAAACGACGTGAGTTTATCCGCAAGCTGCGCCAGTTGGCGCTTTGAGGGGCCTTTTTCCGGCAAGGCCCACGAGTTCATGGTGAACGCTGGACGGCGTCAGACGATTCCGACCAACGCGGAGTATTCCGTGCCCCAACTCCGCATGGTACTGCGTCAGATCGAGGCCCGCCTAGCCCGAAGCATCTCGGCCGAGGAGTGGCTATCGCTCTGAGGTCTGGCACACGTGCGCAAGACCAGCCGAGGATCCGAAATGGAATGAGCTGTTCGCGGGTGCATCTCGGCCCCGTTCGTTTCATTCGCGCTAGGCAGCTCAGTTGAAGTAAATGAACTGTTTCCAGTTTTCGTAAATGATGCGCTGGATGGCTTCCTCGGGAAACCTGGGAAACTTTGTTCCGTTTACAATCTCATTGACCTTCCAGAGACCGGCGATGGCTTGCTCGGGTGTGGCCGATGGAAAGTCCGAACCAAAGATCAATTTGCCTTCAACGCCATACTCGAGGGCAGTAATAAAGGCTTGGTAATGCCGCAGCGGGCGGTAATGCAGGGCGCTGGTGTCGGCGTATAGGTTCGGGTGCTTACGAATCAGGACGATACATTCCGTTTCCCACGGGTGCCCCAGGTGGGAAATGATCATCCGCAAGTCCGGGCAGGCAATTGCGATGTCCTCGAGCAGGATTGGGTTGGAATACTTCAGCGGCCCAGGCCGAACAAAGGAGGTCCCTTGGTGCCAATTGATGGGGATGCCGAGTTTCTCCGCCTTCTTAAAGAGCGGCAAGTGCTTCGGGTCCGATGGATCAAAGTTTTGATAAATCGGGCCGAGCTTCAATCCCTTTAGTCCAAGATTCGTGACATAATGTTCCAGTTGTTCCACACAGGCCGGGTCGTTGGGATCCACGGAACACCAGCCTTCAAAGCGTTCCGAATTGGCCCTGGCAAATTCAGCAACCGTTTCCTGTGAGCCGAAAATCCCGGTAAACGGAGCCTGAATCGCAAAGACGATGACTTTATCGCATTGACGCGTGGCGGCCAGGAGTTGCTCGGGGTGGCAGTCGAAGTTGTGCTTCCAGCTCTGGTCGTTTACGTCGCAGTGGACGTCGGGCGTCCGCCTCATCTTGGCTTGCTTCGCCGCCCAGGAAGTCGCGACAAATTCCTCGGAATAGTGGTCTGGATACCACATCAGGTTCGTATGAATATCAACCAGCATCGAGGCCCCTCCGTTTTTAAAAATCAGAATCTTGCAACGGCCGTTCCGGGAAATGACGCTGCTAATATAGAAAAAACAGGGTCCTTCCCTCCGGGACGTTTCCGACAGCTCCTCCTGCCGGTAACTAGGCCAGGATTCCCTTCACAATTTCTCCGTGGACATCGGTCAGCCGGTAGTCACGCCCCTGGAAGCGGAAGGTGAGCTGCTGATGATTGAACCCAAGGAGATGCAACATCGTTGCCTGCAAATCGTGAATGTGGACTTTGTCCCGGGCGATACTAAAGCCGAGCTCGTCGGATTCCCCGTACGACGTGCCACCCCGGATGCCACCGCCCGCTAACATCATTGAGTAACAGTCGGGAAAATGGTCGCGCCCGAGTAGATCCCCCTTCGCTGTGCGTCCTTCGCGAAACGGTGTTCGGCCGAACTCGCCGCCGAGGACGATCAAGGTCTCGTCGAGTAAGCCGCGTTGGCGCAGATCTTGGATCAACGCGGCGACCGGACGGTCCATCGTCCCACACTTTTTAGTCAGTCCGCCGCGGAGATCTTCGCCCGGTCCGGTGCCGTGAAAATCCCAGCCCCAATCGAACAATTGCACGTATCGAACTCCCTGCTCAATCAGGCGACGCGCCAACAGACAATTATTCGCAAAGCTGGATTCTCCGGGCTTTGCGCCGTAGGACTCGATCGTTTTTGGCGACTCGCGATTGATATCCATGACCTCGGGCACCGACATCTGCATGCGGTACGCGAGTTCATATTGCGCGATCCGGGTGAGCGTCTCGGGATGGCCCAGTTCGCGCTCCTGGATTTCGTTGAGATCTCGCAACGTATCGAGACTCATGCGTCGGACGCCGCGATCTAATCCCGCCGGATCGGAGGCGTATAGCACGGGATCGCCCTTTGAACGGCACTGAACGCCCTGGAAAACGGAGGGGAGGAAGCCATTGCCATAGGAGTTCTTCCCGCCGTTCGGCTGCACTCCGCTGGAGATCAAAACGACGAATCCGGGGAGGTTTGCGTTTTCCGTGCCCAGGCCGTAGGTGACCCAGGAACCCAACGAGGGTCGGCCGGAACGCGGCGAGCCCGTGTAGACCAGCAACTCCGCCGGCGCATGATTGAATTGATCGGTCGTCATTGACCGTATCACGCACAATTCGTCGGCAACCTCATGCAAGCGGGGAATCGCGTCGGACAACCACACGCCACCCGCTCCATGTTGTGTGAATTTCCGCGGTGTGCCCAAAAGTTTCGGCGTGCCCGACGTGAAGGCAAACCGTTTGCCTTTGAGAAATGCGTCCGGACAATCTTCCCCATTTCGCTTCACCAACTCGGGCTTGTAGTCGAACAGGTCAAGGTGCGGTGGCGACCCGGTGAGATGAAGATAGATCACCCGCTTTGCCCGGGCCGCAAAGTGAGGCTGACGCGGTGCCAGGGGATCGACGGGTTTGCCGGCAGCCGCAGCGGAATTCCCTCCAAGTAGCGAGCCGAGAGCAAGTGAGCCGATCCCCGTAGCCGATTTGCCGAGAAAATGCCGGCGGGTGAACTGTTGCAGGTGTTCGAGATTTAGATTCATGGCGATTCTCCTCCCGTCAGCGTTTCATCAACGTTTCATCAAGGTTTAACAATACATTACCCACCACGGTCCATGCGGCCAGTTCCGCAAGATTGGCACCGGGAGGGGCAGCTCCGAGGGGTTGGGTTGCGATGGCTTTCGCGTTTTCTTCATTCTTCGAATATCGCTCCAGGCTTCTGGTGTAAAGTCCCAGAAGTCCCGCCAATTCCGCATCGGTCGGCATCCGGCAGAGACAGAGGCGGAAGCCGTGGCGCACTTTTTCTTCCGGCGAGAAACCGCCGGCATCCATGCGGCGCGCGAGGGCCTGGGACGCCTCCACGTAGACAGGATCATTCAGGGTGACCAGAGCTTGCAACGGCGTGTTCGAACGATCGCGTCGGACGGTGCACACCTCGCGGTTTGGAGCGTCAAATGTCGCCATCGATGGGTACGGATTGGACCGGCGCCACGTCGTATAGAGGGCCCGTCGATAGCGATCTCCGCCAGTGCTGGTCTCCCAATCGGTCCCGCTTCCAAAGGCCGCCGAGAGTCCGAGCTTGGGTTGCGGCGGCTTGACGGGTGGTCCGTGGAACGTTTCGCTTAGGAGTCCGCTGATAAACATCGCCTGGTCGCGGATCATTTCCGCGGAGAGCCGGAAGCGGGGTCCGCGTGCGAGCAGTCGGTTGTCGGAATCCGCCGCTTCGAGTTCGGGGGTCACTCGGGAGGATTGGCGATAGGCCGCGGACGTGACCATCAATTTCAGCATGTGCTTGAGGTCCCATTTGCTGGCAATCAGTTCCGTCGCCAACCAATCGAGCAGTTCCGGGTGCGAGGGTAAGTCCCCCTGCGCTCCAAACTCTTCGCTCGTCCGAACGATTCCGATCCCAAAGATCGCCTCCCATAATCGGTTGACCGCGACGCGCGAGGTCAGGGGGTTGTTTTCGTCAACCAACCATTTTGCCAATGTCAGCCGGTTGGGGGGTGCGCCTTCCGTCCCGGGAAAAAATGCCGGCGGTAACCCCTCCGATACGGCCTGCCCGAGATTTAGATAATTGCCGCGGATCTGGATATGCGTTTTGCGGCGTTCGGTCCCGGCCAGTTCCCGCAATACCGGGACCGTGGTATAGGGTTTGAGCTCGTCGAGTTGCTTCTTGACGGCCGCCAGCTGATCCCGTTCTGACTTCAAGCCCGGTGCGATCGAGCGATAGTGGCGTGCCAGTTCGGCGCGTTGCGCATCGGTTCGATCGGCCTCGCGCAGGCGGAGGATCGCCAGCACAGAGCTCGGCATCCCCACCAACTCCGGAGCCCGCAAATCGGAAGTCTTCGTAAGGCGGAAGCGGCTGAGCGTCGCGTATTCGTACTTCGAAATCTGTTCAAGGGTGACACTCAGGGTCACACCCGCGGTGAGGTCGATGGGTATACGAGGGATTAACGTCAAGGAATGGGGCTCCCCGAACCGAGGGGCAACCGCCCAACCCAACTTCTCCGGGTTACTGTTGGTGAGAACGTCCGCCGCATTAAAATCCTTCTGCGTGAAGCTCGCGGATACTGACGAGAAGGGAACCAGTCTGGCACCATTCAGACTCAGCTCCGAACTGGGATCAGGGATCTGCGGAAGCTCTTCCTGCCAGACGACCTCGCGCTTCTCGTTGAAGAGTGTCAGGCGCAGTCCGCGGATCCGTTCGCTCGAGCTGTCCGTCCGATTCCAGACTTTCAGCCCGCTTACAGGCTGCACCGATCGCAAGTCCAACTCCCACCACGGATCGGCGGTCGTTTCCGTGTGGGTCGTGGATTTTGCCACCTCGTAATTGCCGTTGGTGTTTCCGTCAATCGCAAGTTTCGCCGCGCCGTTGGAGGCAGTGCTGCTCTGATGAGCGTCACCCTGCAGGGCGATGTTCTCGGCACCACGGAACACTTGCACTTCGGCCAGTGAAAGTATCCGGTCTTTTCCGGGCAGATCGAGCCGCAGATATCGTCCCAAAATCGCGGTGGGCTCCGACGGGGTAGTTCGGACCGAAACCCGGGAAACGACGAAGTTACCGTCGGCATGGCCAACTCCGCGGAACGGCGGTCTCTCGTCTGGGAGTACCTCCAAACGGAGCGCGGTGAGTTTGTCCGCGGCGGTCACCGGCATTTCGACGGTATAAGTATCGGTCTTGCCGCCGCGCTCGACTTGCACGGTCCCGTCGGCTTCCTGGCTGACCGTCGCTCCTGCCTTCGACTTTACGAGCGACGGCTTCAGGGGCTCCCACTTCAAGTCGTCCGCCAATGTTTTCTCCCAATTGCCTTGCGCCCGCACCAGCTCTGGGGTCGAAGTCTGGACCACTTTTTCCAGCCGTGCGACATCTGGCAGCAACTGCTTCCGCCGCGACTTTTGTGCGTCCGTGAACAGGCTCAGCACCGGACTTTCATCCGTGCGGTCCGCATCGGCCGTGTTATTCAAAATGGCGTAGAGCCGGAAATAATCCTCCTGTGAGATCGGGTCGTACTTGTGGTTGTGACATTGGGCACACGCCATGGTCGTGCCCATCCACACGGCCATGGTGGTGTTCACCCGATCCACGATGGCGACCGTTCGGTATTCTTCGTCGTTCGTTCCACCCTCATTGTTGGTCATCGTGTTCCGATGAAATGCGGTGGCCGCCAGTTGCTCATCCGACGGATCGTCCAGAAGATCGCCGGCGAATTGCTCGATTGTGAACTGGTCAAACGGTTTGTTCGCGTTGAGGGACCGGATCACGTAGTCGCGAAACGCCCAGATGGTCCGCGCCGGATCATCCGCGTATCCGCTGGAATCGGCGTAACGGGCTTGATCGAGCCATAGGCGGGCCCAGTGCTCGCCGTACGCCTCCTTTCTTAAAACGCGATCGACCGCCTTTTCATAGGCGTCCGATCGAGTGTCCGTTACAAAGGCATCCACCTCATCGAACGTTGGAGGCAGGCCGGTCAAGTCCAAGGCGGCACGGCGGATCAGTGCCGCACGATCCGCTTCGGGTGAGGGTTGAAGGTTCTCACGTTCGAGGCGGGCCAGAATGAAATGGTCAATCGCGTTCCGGGGCCAGGCATGTCCGCGAATTGTGGGCAGAGCAGGGCGGGTCGGCTTGATGTGCGACCAGTGTTTGGAATACCCCGCGCCCTGTTCGATCCACTTTTTCAACAGGTCAATCTCCTGCCCAGTCAGCTTCTTTCCCGAGTCTGGCGGTGGCATCCGCTCGTCCGGATCTTGGTGGGTGATCCGTCGGATCAATTCGCTCGCCTCCGGATGCCCGGGGGTGACGGCGCGGCGTCCACCGAGGTCGGATAGGGCGGATTCTTGAATATCGAGCCGGAGACCCTTTTTTCCATTCTTCCGGTCTTTGGCATCCGGGCCGTGGCACTTGAAACAATTGTCCGATAGAACACGCCGGATGTCCCGGTTGAAGTCCACACGGTCGCCCGCGGGTATGGATGCGCCGCGGACGCTACCCCAAAGAACCAGGGCGGCGCACGCGACGGCTAGGAAGCAGCGACACGCGGGGTCGAGAGTCATTAATTGGCCGGCTGGCATGGTTTAGTATTTCTAGGGTGAATCTTCACCGATGACAAGCAGTCTCAGGATTCCTGAACTCGTGGAATCTAAGTGACCCCTCTCCCGGCCTCTGCCGCCACCATGAACCGACTCCCTGGGAGCGCCGGCATCCTGCCGGCGAGCCTGCAGAGAAAACCAACACCCGCCGGCAGGATGCCGGCGCTCCCAGGTTCATGGTCGTAATCCATGTCCATTCTTTGGAAAACTTCGCCGCCGATGAACCGACAAAATGCGAGCAGGTTCCTGGGATCACGGCGCAGACGGTTAAGTTCGGTAGTGTCTCTCCATCCATCCTTCCGCACGGCTTCCGTGGGGGTTTTCCTATCGAGTTTGGTCGATCCACCCTCCTTACAAGTAGGTTGCGAATGCACGGAAGGCCCAAGGGGCCGTCATTCCTCAGCCCAGGCCATCGGCCTGGGTACCTATTGCCGACAAATCACGCGGCCTGAAGGGCCGCGATAACCCCACTCCACGGTGTTCCACGGTGCGTGCATCCATCGCGCCCCGTTGGGGCGCCTGAATCCGTTAACGCCCCATGACCCAGCCCGTTGAGCTGGGCTGAGGAATCACGGGCCGTTGGCCCGAAGCAAGACGATCAATCGTGGACGTTTTTCTGCGAATTCACTCAGCAGTCATCTAGAGCGATCCAACGGGAGACAGGCGGTGCGCTTCTGGCTCTACCATGAACCGACTCCCTGGGGGCGCTGGCATCCTGCCGGCGAGCCTGCAGAGAGGACAACACCCGCCGGCAGGGATGCCGGCGCTCCCAGGTTCATGGGCCCAATTCATGTCCATTCTTTGGAAAACTTCGCTCGCCCATGAACCGACTCTATTTCGCAATTCGAGGGCTCGTCAGTTCTGAATTCTTCAGGCGGATACACCGGCGCGTCAGGCAAACAGCTTCGTCACAGCATTGGCTTTGACCAACTCGCGTGGCTGGTTGAGGTGGTTGTAAACGATCGTCTCTGGGTGGATGCCAAATGCGTGATAGATCGTCGCAAGCATTTCCATCGGATGCACGGGATCCTCCAGCGGACTGGACGCGGTCTTGTCGGACTTCCCATGGACGTAGCCTGCCTTAATGCCGGCACCACCGATGACCGACGTGTAGCAATAGGGCCAGTGATCGCGGCCATCCGGACTGTTGGAATTGCCGGACGTGCTCACGCCCTTCTCCGGGCTGCGACCGAACTCGCCGATCGCGACGACCAGCGTTTCACTCAACAATCCGCGTTGATCCAGATCTTCGAAGAGCGCGCTCAAGCCCTGGTCGAGCATGGGTGCCGATTGGTTCTTCATGCGTGCATACAGTCCGATATGCACATCCCAGGAGTGGTTGTCCGAATTGGCAACCTTGGGCCAGACGACTTCGACGACTTTCGTGCCCGCCTCGACGAGCCTCCGCGCGAGCAGACAGCTCTGGCCAAACGTATTCCGGCCGTAGCGATCCCGTGTCGTGTCCGCCTCCTGCTCCAGATCGAAGGCGCTCCGCGCCTTGCCCGAAATGATCAGGTTCAACGCCCGTTGGTAATACTCATCGAGGTTATAGCTCTCGACCGCCTTTTCGATTTCCGGCATCTGCAGAGTGAGCGCATCACGCAATCGCGCGCGCCGATCAAGGCGCAGGGCGAACACTTCCTGCGGCAGCTTGAGGTCGTCCGTCTTCAGGTGATTCATCTTGGCCATGTCCATGTCGTCGCCCTCGGGATAGAGGTAGTACGGATCATAAGCCTTGCCGAGGAAACCCCCGGTGCCGCCCTTGCCGACGACGTTCGACTCCTGCAACGGCCGGGGCAACATGACAAACGGAAGCATCGGCTCGGTCACAGGTTTCAAACGAATAATGTTCGAGCCGAAATTTGGAAAATCCTTGGGACTTGGGGGCTCTAGCTGACCGGAGGGAGAGACCTTGTCGGTCGTGTAACCGGTCATGATCTGGTAGATCGCGGCGGTGTGGTTGAACAGTCCATTGGGCGTGTAGCTCACCGATCGGATCATGGTGAACTTGTCGTTCACCTGCGCGAGCTTCGGCAGGAGTTCCGTGAAATGAGTGCCTGGAATCTTTGTCGGGATCGACTTGAACGGGCTCCTAATCTTGTCGGGTACGTTCTCCTTGGGATCCCAGAGATCGAGATGGCTCGGGCCGCCCTGGAGATAAACAAGGATAATGCTCTTGGCCTTGCCCCAGCCGGGGCCACCGGTGGCCGCGGCCGCTTCACCAGCACGGGCGTTGAGGTTGAGCAGCTGGCCGAGGGACAGGCCGAGCATGGTGGAACCACCCAACCGCAGCAGATTACGGCGGGTCAGTTTGAGGTTGCTATCGCACAGATCGCTACAGGTGCCGCCGGGTATGTGAATCATGGGATTACCTTTCTTACTGAATTATTAACCGCAGATCAACGCCAATGGACGCCAATCGTCGCTAGGCCTAAATAAAAGTCGGGTCGCTGAATGAATCGTCGTTTGTCCGTTCTCATTGGCGATTGCTCCATTACCGATTAAACAAAAATGACGGAGTGTTGATCAGCGCCCAGGCGAGGTCCTGCGTTGCCGTCAGGCGCTTGTGCTCCAACTGGCGGGCGCTCAGCGCAAAGTCTTTCCGCAACTGCACCACGACCGGATCCGTTAACACCGGCTTCGTGGCACGGGCAAGCTCCAGTTCCAATTGCTTCAATCGGTCGTCCTCGGGCAATGCCTTGCGCGTCAGTTCGGCGCGGAAGTCGCGCTTCAACATCTCCGGGTCCAGTGTCCGGTAATGCGCCTGCAAGCGTGTGCGTTGCGCTTCGTTGCGGAGCTTCGGCGCGATTTTGACGAGGCCCGCGATCTCGCTGGACAAACCCTCCGCTGTCGGCACCGCGCTCCTCGTTACCCAGATACGAAAACGTCCGATCTCGAACGGCGCCTCGTAGCGATGTTGAATTGTGACACGGACCAAGCTGCCGTTGGTGTCACCCGCCGGTTTAGCCAGGGCAAACGTTGCCCAGTGCGGTCGGCCGATCGCAGATTTGCCAATGCTCCAGCCTTCTTTCCGGCCTTGCTCACCGATGCCATTCCACGTCTGGCTCAATTGATGCCCCGCGACGATCAGGTCGGTGGCACCCTCCGCGATCTTGACGGTGGCAAACTGAGCGGCGTTAGTCTTCGACGCGAATTGCAGCTCGACTTCGCTCAGCATGAAGTCGCCGTCCGCGTGGCCGGGACCGAAGTTCGGCAGATCCGCGTGGGGCAGGGCCTCGATTTTTATGCCGGTGATGTTCGGCAACGCCGTCTCGCCGGTGACCGTGTAACTCGGCAACTCGCCGACGCTGGCCACCGATAGGATCGAGCCATCCGGAAGCGTGCGCAAGCGTGCGGAGCCGCCGGCTTCAACGCTTTTCACGTCGAGCAATTCCCAGGCTGCGGCGAAATGGTTTGTCGTGAGGGTGGCTTCCCAGGCGGCGGCGCCGCCGGCGAGGGCGGGTTCATATTCCGCAACCTCCCCTTCAGCGAGGGCGATGCGTTCGTGACGTTGCCGTTGGGCGAAGGCACGTTTCGGGGCTTGTTCGTGGAGGTAGTCCGTCAGGGCTTTTTCCGCTTGGGCGATCGCCCGGCCACGAACCTGTTCCAGCTTGGGCTTGCGCACGGCCCACGCTTCTTCCGCTTTCGCCAAATCGCCCGTGAGCCGCGCGTGTTCCTGCTCTAGCGCGGTCGCGTACTTGGCTACCGAGGACAACTCGGAGTCGGTCGCATGACGGTTTAGCACGCGAAGGAATAGCTCATCGGCCAGCTTGCCGTTGTCCGCTTGCGTCTGCACGAGGCGGGTCAGCGCATTGTCAGGGTCGCTCACCGCTTCAGCGACGGCGGGTCCGCTCAGGAGCGCCATCACGGAACTCAGCTTGATGTCGCTGCCGCGCTCGCATTCGCACGAGCTCTCCCGGGCCGGCCGGCCGAGGTTCGCAAGGAAACCGCTGGGCACATCGACGGATGAATCCACGAGCTGCGCGGCGCGCACGCCCGGCTTTGCGCCGGGGAAGTTCGGCGTGGAACCTGTCGCGGCATACACGGCATCGAGCAGCACTTCGGCGGGCAGCCGGCGGGGCAGGGCGTGCGAATAGTTGAGCTTGTCGTCGACGTTCCACTTTTGCGTGGTGAGCGAGAGTTGATAGACGCGCGATTGACAGATTTGTCGGACGATGTGGCGCGTGTTAAAGCCGCTCTCGATGAACTCGCGCGTGAGGTGATCGAGCAGCACCGGGTTGCCGGGCGGGTTGCCGGCGCGGATGTCGTCCAGCGGTTCGATAATGCCGACACCCAGGAGGTAGCCCCACAAGCGGTTCACATAGCTGAGAGCGAAGTAACGGTTGTCGGGTGAGGTGATCCACGCCGAAAGCTCGGCGCGGCGCGTTTCATTCGTGCCTTCGCTGCGAGGCTTGGCTGCGAATGGGAAATGGGGCGGCACCGGCTTGCCCGAGCGGTTGTGCGGGACGCTGCCTTCCTGCTTGTCCGAAACGATTTCGAACAACGGCTTGGCGCCCTCGACCGCCGTGCCGCCGACTTTGCGGTCGCCGCTGGCGTCGTCCTTCTTCAAGTCCACCTGCGCAAAATATTGCGACAAGTTGTAATACTGATCCTGCGTCCAGCGCTCGAACGGATGATCGTGACACTTGTTGCAATTGAACCGCGTGGCGAGGAACAGGTGGGTGGTGTTCTCCATCGCCTCCGTCGGTTCGCGGAGAATTTTCCAATACGACGCGGCGGGATGTTCCTTGTTTGATCCGGTCGCAGTCAAAATAGTCGCGACGAACTGATCATACGGCCGGTTGCTGGTGATCTGGTCCTTGATCCAGTCCCGGAAGAGCCGCGCGCCCTCTTCGCCGAGAAACTTGCGGTTCACCTGGAGTAGGTCGGCCCATTTGCTCGCCCAGTGATCGACGTAGTCCGGACTGTTGAGCAGCCGCTCAATCAATGCATCGCGCTTGCTGCGCGGATCGCGCGGGTTGGCGAGAAATTCGCGCACCTGGTCGGCAGTGGGCGGCAGGCCGGTGAGGTCGAGAGTTACGCGGCGGATGAATTCAACGTCGGTGCAGAGCGCGCTGGGCAGGATTTTCAACCGTTGCCACTTCGTGGCGACTAGTTCATCGATGCGGTTGTTGGCGGGCGGTTCCTGCCACACAAATCCGGCGCGGTCGCCCATCACCGTCAATGTCGTGGCGGCGTAGTTGCCATCGAACCGGGCGAGGATCGGCGCTTCGCCGCGGCGCAGCGTGGTGATCAACCCGCGATCATCAGCCGCCGCAACGTCCATGTTACCGCTCTCGATGAACGCTTCGCCCGTCACGTCGCGCGTCGCCCCGTCCGCGTAGGTGGCCACGATCCGCATTTGCTGTTTCGAGCCGATCTCCTGCACGGTGGGATCACGCGGAAAGATCGCAATGCCGGTCACGCGCGAGGCTTTCAAGTCCAGCCGGGCACCGTCGGCAATCCACTGCCGCAGGATCGCGTAATATTCGCTGTCCATCGTCGTGCGCTGGCTGCCTTCGTGGGGCACGGCTCCCGTCGCTTTCAACAACATCAGGCTTTCGTCCGCCGCGGCGAGGTTGACGCGGCGCGAGGCCAGATCATCCGCAAACGCACGCACATCGAACACCGAATCATACCCGCGCAGCGAGAGCTTGAACCCATTTTTCCCATCCTTTGCACCGTGGCAGGTGCCGGCGTTACAGCCCAGCTTCGAGAGAACCGGGTTCACGTCGCGAATGAAGTCCGCGCGGAACGCCGGTTCAAAACCGGCCAGATCCACGGGCACGCGGGTGGACTTGCCGCCGAAGTTCGCTAGCAAAAAACCGTGCCCGGACCGGCTTGCCGTGAAGCGCCCGCGCGAATTAACCGAACCCAGAGCCTCACCCACTTCAAAGGTCGCCAGCCGCGTAACGTCCACGGTATCGCCGGATGCCAATACGGCGGTGACGATGAGCTGAGCGTGCTCGTTGCGATTTGCGAGCGTGATCTTTTCCGGGTGCGCGGTGAGCGCGACCACGTGTGCCCCCTTCGGCAAGGCTTCCGGTTTCAAATCCTCCGTCACTTTGGCCGCCAGGGCTGGACGATCCACCACGACCGGCGCGGACGTCTCACTGGCGGGCGTGATGGGCGCGGCGGAGAAAACCAACTCCAGTCCGCCGGTCTCCACGTTGATGCCGAGGATCACTCCGGTGCCGGTGCCCGCGGCAAGCCGTTTGCCGTCCGGACTGAAACTGATCGCATAGACCGCGGACGGCACGTCGAGATGGTGCAATAACTTCACGCCGTCGGTCGTGAATTTCTCGATCGCGTCGCGTTCTTCCTTCGAATATCCGCCGCTCGTCTTTTCGTAGGCCTTCAGGAGGATCTCCGGAATCTTCGGATCGTAGTCGGCTGCGTAAAGATTGATGGAGCCCTTGCCGTCAAGGCTGGCCGCGGCCGCGATGACATTGCCGGCCGGTGCGAAATCCACGCCGAAGATGCGGCCCCCCATGGCGGGGAATTTTCTCAGCAGCGTGGCGTTGTCCCCGATCTTCCGCGCCGCCGTTCGGAAGACTTCGTAAATCTGGGGCACGCCATCCGCGCCGCCAATCAGCACGTTGTCGCGTGACGGATGCCGGGCGATGCTCAGCAGGCCGCCGCGCAACGCGCCCGGGGTGATCGATGTGAGGTTGTCCACGAACCGCTGCGTCGGAACTTCCGTCAGCTTGGCGGTCATGTCGCGGCCGACCGAGATGACATGCGTGCCGTTGGTCGAGAACACTGTGTCGAGCGCCCAGTCTTCGTGTGCCATTTGCTTCAAGACCAGCTTGCCGGTCGCGGCCTCAATTGCGCGCACGGTCTTGTCGGGCATTCCGAACGAAATGAGTGTTCCGTCGGGCGACCAACTCACGCCATAGACCGTGTCGTAACCAACCGGCACCGAGACCTTCAGTTCACGCTTCGCCACATCCCAGACCTGAACCTCACCCATGCGACCCGGTTGCCCACCGGCCGCGGCGAGAAGTTTTCCGTCCGGCGAGAAGCGCACGGATTGAATGCGCTCGGCGAGACCGATCAACCGCGCCTCGATGCCCGAGCCGTCGGCGCGCTGCAGCAATACTTCATGCAACCCCGCCACCGCCAGCAAGGCACCGTCTGGAGAATAGTCCAACGACGTGATGACCGGCGGCCGGGAATAGACCGGCGGATGTTGCGCGTCGAAATGCTGCTTCGCGTTTGCGGGGGTGTCGTCGTGGGCGCCTTCCGCGATCCAGCGTTTCACCAGTTCGATTTCGACTTCGTGCAATGGCGGCTTGCCTTTGGGCATCTCGGCCTCGCCATTCGTTGGCGTAATCTGCTTGAGGAGAAAGCTTTCAATCGGCTTGCCGGACACGATCGGTTTGTCGCCGCTCTTACCGGCTTTCAGGAGCTGATCGAACTCCGTCATCACGTAATCGCCTTTGGCTTTGGCGGGTTGATGGCAGCCCTGGCAGTTCGCCTGGAAGATAGGGCGGATCTGGGTGTAAAAGCTGACGGGTTTGGCGACAACCTCGGCAGCGCTGGCAGGCACGCTGGCCAGCGGTAACCAAAGAAGCCCGACAACACCGGTGGCCGCCATGGTGGCCGCCAAATTACGGAGACAATTCATAGGCTCGACAGACCTCGTGACGTGGATCGTTTCGAGGTGCCACCATTCTTAGTCGAATTCCGGGCAATGCGGCAAGACGGCATTTCGATTTCGATGATCAGGCTTGTGCGCTGGCGAGTACTTGAGGCGATCCGAGTACTTTCCGGGCCCAGGCGTCTTCTCCCGCGGCACCGGATGCACGGTTGGGTGTTCTCTCACCGGACGGCGCGCCAATCGACAACTTTGAGACCGGGCACACGCTTGAGGTCGCCATCATTGCTGACCAGGGTCAGGCCGAAGGCCAGGGCGGTGGCGGCAATCTGGCAATCGGCCAGGGCGATGCTGTGGCCTTTGGCTTCCATGGTGGCCCGCAGGACTCCGGCCCGCTCGGCAGCCTCGGCATCAAAGGGCAGAATGGTGATGCCGTTCAGGAATGCCTCAACCGAGGCGGTGAGCTTTGCCGAATGCCGACGGGTGGCTCCGTAGCGGAGTTCCATGACGGTGACGGCGCTGATGGCCAAGTCGGACGGCTTAGCCTTCTGGATGCGCTGCACCACCGGATCCAAGCCGCGCAAGTAGTCGCTAACTGCGCAGGTATCTAGGAGGACCTTCACGCGAAGGGATCCCGGGCTGGCTCGTCCCTGCCAGGGCGCTCAATGGGTTCGCCCCAGGTGCCTGCGCTGGCAAGGAATGCGGCGGACCAAGTATCGACCACCGGCTCGATCACGATGGTTTTACCCTCCCAGCGTTCACGCACGCGGGTGCCACGGGGCAGGCGACAGTCGCCGACCAAGCGGACGGCGAGGCTGTTGCCGACTTTGAAAACCACAGTTTCGCTGCTCACAAGAGAAGGATATCCGTCAGGGATATCCTTTCAAGCCCCGATGATGGGAACCCACGCGTTCACGGAAAAGGGCGCGGCCCGTGCTGTCCACAATGCCGAACTCATAGTCAACTTGTCGGCAATCTGTCGGCAAAAGCAACGAAGCGTCTAAAACCATTGATTTTATTGGTGCCGGTGGCGGGACTCGAACCCGCACGAGGTTTAACCCTCCCGGGATTTTAAGTCCCGTGCGTCTGCCATTTCGCCACACCGGCTACGTTTATAATGAACGACTTACAACTTACACTTTCAGTCTGACTTGCCATTGTCACGGTTTCTGTCACGGTAGCGTCAAATGAAACCCTTTGAAACGAAGAGCAACGGTCAACATGGTGAGGAAACTGCAAGCGCGCCCAACGTGGCAGGGTTCGAGAAAGTATTCAACCGTCGCCATGAACGCATTCGCGGACTCTGGCAGCGGGGCGGTGTCTTTTACGCTCGATTCTCCGCCACCGATCAAGCCGGACGTAAGCGCGACGTTTTCCGGGCGTTGGAGGGCATCGTCACGGTAGCCCAAGCCACCGAGTCCCTCCGGAAGTTGAAGGACGATGCCGCGGAGCGGGCAATTCCCGTCGAGGGCCGGAGTCCAACATTCAAAGAGTACGCCGAGCGTTACCTTCTCGAAGTTTCGGCCCACAAAGCGCCGGCGACCGCCGCGAAAGAGCGGACGCAAATTGCATGGTGGTCCGAGCGGGTGGGGTCCCTCACCTTGCGGCAAATTCATCGAGTCCACATTGATTCCAGCGTCGAAGAGATGCGGAAGGAAAAGCAGAGCCCCAGGACGATCAACCTTTACCTCGGATCGCTTCGTGGTGTGTTCAAACGCGCCTTGAATCAAGGACTGATTCGTGACCTCCCGATGCATGGCATGAGAGACTTGAAAGTTACCATGAGGCAACGTGAACTCGTCCCGCTCAATGCGTTCCTTCGCGTGCTCGCCGCCGCCCCAGCCGCCACCAAGAACGCCGTCGAATTCACTGACTACTTTCGTTTCCTCCTGTACTCCGGAGCCCGGGAAAAAGAGACCCTTCGTCTCCGATGGTCGAACGTAGACTTTGCGGAAGGGCAGGTGGTCATTGGTTCCGATGGCTTATCCAAGAACCACGAAGCCCGCCACGTGGATTTCAACCCGCAGTTGAAGGACTTATTGCGCGAAATGGAGGGCCGCCGAGCGCCAGATTCACAATGGCTTTTTCCGTCGCCGCAGCGGGGAGACAAAGACATCCATGCGAAGACGTTTCGTGAATCCCTCCGTCTATGTTGTGCAGCAGCGGCAACGGATCTCTCAGGATTCCATAGCACGCGCCATTTCTTCATCAGCACGTGCGTCATGGCCGGCGTCGATTTCATGACCATTGCTCGATGGGTAGGGCATAAGGATGGCGGAGTTCTAATCGGCCGGGTCTATGGGCACATCGGCGATCAGCATCGAAAACAACAAGCCATGCGGCTCAATTTCAAGCAGCCCGAGGACAACGTCATCAGGATGACCAACCTGGACGCAGTTGCATGAACAAGTGGCGTATTCCTGAGGACACTGACTTTACGGGCATTCCAGACGACGAGCTGGAAGCTGCGTGCTTATGGGAAATGTTGCGCCAGCTGTCAGCAGAGCAACGCAGTTCTCTATCCGGCATTTACGCCGATGCCGCAATATCCATGCTTGAGGTTTGGCCTGTAAAAGAGCCCGCGTCTTTGTCTGAATCATGGGCCGAGTTGGACCTGACGGATAGACGATTGCTAAAACAATTTTCCAAGACGAAAGGAGCCTCCATCCGAGAAGGCGAATTCGTCCGGTGGTGCAATCGGACCATATGCCACCAGGGTCACGGCGAAGCTCCTCCTGTTCCGAACGAATTGGCTTTGCGCCTTACGGAAAGACCAACCGTCCCTGATATGCAGATAGTGGGACTCGAAATTGATTGGAGGCGGGAGCTTACCTCGATTCGACGCGATATTCAAGAGTGGCTCGCCGCGAATGCCCCCGATGGAACCCCTGGGCACAAGGGAATTCCTGATCCGAAGGAACCCGCGAAAGGACGGCATACAACGAAACAATTCCGAGCGGGACTGGATTGGATTTCCTACAGCCGCTTAATCGAGCGCGAGGTGCCTATCCGCGACATCGCAAATAAAAAGCCAGGGCTGTATCCAAGTTCGTCCACCGTGCGACAAGCCCCCAATAAACTAGCCAAAAGATACCGCGATTGGCTCGGGGTGACATTCTCTTAGGCCCATATTGCTACGCTTCACTAGCCATCGTTGGGCATGCGAAAAAGCGCAATGCGAACGATGCCTTCTAGTTCACCTGGGCCGGTCACTCTACAAAAATACGGCGCAGCACTCGGCCGTTCCGCCCCAACCTTGTGGCGCTACCGCCGGAAAGGTTGGCTCCGGACCATTAATATCGCTGGCCGTCCGTATGTCTTGCCCGCCGACGCGCTTGAGTTCGAACGCCGCGCCGCGGGTGGCGAATTTGCCCAAGAACCGCACGGCGCTGCCCGCGGTACCCGCAGCCACACATCTTCCGCCGCTCTCACCAAGTAAAAAACCCGGCCCGCCGAAGCGGAACCGGGGTGCATGGAAACCACGCCGGGATATACCGTGATAGCGGGGCGGGTGCAACCACGCACTCTATGCCCTCGACCAGAAATCAGATTCCAGCGAATCAGGTAATTGCCCTCTCTCCATGCCCAGCAGCAGGCGGAGGGGTTCATTCCTGGCTGCTTTCGGCCGCGAATCGTTGTCGCACTGCCGGACTTAGCGAAGCGAATACTGAGCGGATCCTTGCAGAGCGCATTACTCGCCCTCCATCGCCGCCGAACGAGATCCATAGCGCGGTGAGAAAGGCTTACTCGTCCACGACGCGGAAAGGCACCGCACACTCAACTTTCCCGTCAGCAGCACGACGGGCACCGCGACCTCTTTCCGAGATCGAGTATGACCCCGCCAAACTCGCCGCTATCGCCAGCAAGATTAAAGCGCCGCCAAACTGGAGGCATTGGCTGTGGGAACGATCGCTAAAGCGCCCAGAAACTCAAAACGCCCTTTCCTTCCTCTCGCATCTTTATCTCGATGGAGAGCGTGTCCACATGTTCGACAGCATGGACGGCGCAGGCGGTTTCACTCCGCACCACACTGTCACGATTTCGCATCCGATGGATTGCCGCGTGCCCTGTCACATCAAGAACGGCGGAACTGGCGCGGGCATCTGGTATCTCTGCAATCCGGTTGACGGAGAATGGCACCCAAACCCGCGCACAGGCACCACTTCCTGCCGGTCCGAGGAATCCATCACCGCATTTCGATACGGTGTGCTGGAGTCCGACCAAGCCCCGGCCAGCCATTGGTTCGCTTTCCTATCGCAATTGCCGATCCGGATTGCCGCCATTTACACCAGCGGAAGCCGGTCAATTCATGCTCTCGTCCGAATCGACGCCAAGACTAAGGGCGAGTGGGATGAAATCATCACGCGGTGGAAACGGCCGTTCAAGGCTTTGGGAGGCGATGCCGGATGCCTTTCGGCTGTTCGACTCACACGGCTGCCAGACTGCAAGCGCCCCGACAAGGGAGGATTTCAGCGGCTACTCTACTTGTGCCCGGACCCTCCCGAGGCTCGCTTGATTGACTTGCCCGTGCGTTGGAACCGGGCGGAATCACTGGCCCGTTGGAAGGACATTTGCCGGCGGTGGAAAAAGGAAGTGGAGGCATTCCAATGACCTCGATGCTCACGGTGCTCGAAAACGCCGCAGGGGTTGACGCGAACGGCTATCCACTCTCAGCCGCGGCGGATGCTAAAGTCACCGAGGCTCGTGCCGACGCCCTGGAAGCTCGTGTTAAGGCCCGCCTGTTTAGTCCGCTCGCGAAGTTCGCCAAGCCGGAGCCTGTTTTTCACGTCAACGGAATTGCCATCAGCACAGCCGGCAATCTGACGGCGATTTCTGCGGCGGTAAAGACGGGCAAATCTGCATTCGTGTCGGCGATGATCGCGTCTACAATGGCAGATCCGGAAGCGCGGCGGGACCTCCTGGGCGTCACATCATCAAATCCCAATGGATACGCCGTTTTGCACATCGACACCGAGCAGTCCCTTTACGATCACCACGAACTATGCATGCGCACCATTGCTCGGGCAGGACTCACTGAGCCGCCAGCGTGGTTTCGGTCGTGTTGCCTGACCGGATTCCACATTGCCGAGTTAGGCTCTGCGCTGCCGATGCTGCTGGAATCCGCCAAGGCCGACTTCGGTGCAATCCACTCGGTGTTCATCGACGGCGTGGGGGACTTGGTTCAAGACGTGAACGATGCCGCCGAGTCCAATGCGTTTATCGCCGAGCTTCACAGCTTGGCAATCCAGCAAGCCTGCCCCGTGCTCGCTATCATCCACGTAAACCCGAACGGCGAGAAGACCCGCGGACATTTAGGAAGCCAACTCGAACGGAAGGCCGAGACAAATCTGCGGCTTGAGAAGGATGGAGACATCACGGTCGTCTGGTCGGACAAAAACCGCCGAGCACCAATCCCCAAGAACAAGGGACCGCGCTTTGAGTGGTCTGACAAACATGGGATGCATGTTAGTACCGAGTCTGGCGGAAGCGCGAGGGCGGCCGCCAAGAAGGCCAAACACCGGAGCGTTGCCGAATCTATTTTTCTTAAGGCCGGCCGCGAGTCATTGCCATGGGGGGAGTTTCTCGACCGTCTCAAAGATCTGCTTCGCATCTCAAGCAGTGGCGCAAGAAAACGGCAGGAAGCGATGTCGGACGCGGGAGTGATTGAGAAGGACGTTACCGGTGAGTGGAGGCTCACGAAATGACACCCAAAACCACGCCCTTTTCTGCTCCGGATTTGAAAAGCCAAAAAGGACGTTCCTCTAGGGTCGCCACGACGCTGTCTACGCCCCTGCTGAAGAAATGTCCGCGGGGCACCACCACGCCGTTGCAAATAAGGAGATTCCGCCGTCAACGCCCTTACGCCCTTCCTACGCCCTTTTCGCGCCCTTGTAGCGTTCCCCAACACACCCAACGCCCCGACGCCCCTCCCCTATATGTAGGGAGGGGGCACAGGGACGTAGTGTTGGAAGGCACCGCGGTAGCCCCCCACGCGGATACCCTCGAAAGTCCAACCCTTGGCCCAGTGTTGGTGGGGCGCTGGTGCCGCTCGGGCGGGTGCGGGGGGCACGCCGATTGGGCCACGCGGCGCAGCAAGAGCTCCAGCAGTGATGACAGCGGACGTAACATCAAAAGGCTGCCACGGGGCCCCCAGCGTGAAGGCAACCCCCTCTCTCCGTTACCGCCCACCAAGGCCTTCATTGGGTATTGGCGGAATTGTCACCAGTTGGACAGTGCGCGACTCGACCATCCTCGGTGGTAATCGCCGGTCTTTTTGTAATGGGGTTTGAGCAGTTCTAATCCCCTGGGAACCCCCAGTAGCGGTCACGTGCGCTAGAAAACTAAACCCTAAACCTGTATGAGTGAACCCGCCAAGAGTCCGTGCATTCGAGTAGGCCAGCGCAAACCCTACGCCAAAGCCACGCGTCAGCAGATCGCCGAACGAATTCACGGCGCCTCGCTGCTCTTTTTCTGCGGCATGAACAAGTCAAAGATCCATCGAATTTTCCGGGAACGGTACGGTATTGAGTGGCGTCAAACGGACCGTTACCTGGCTCTCGCACGCGCGAATGGTTCTCGCGCTCCGGACCAACCCCTCCCCTCCAATCAGGATGCCTCTTGATGTCGACCTCCTTGTAGCATTCGGCTTTTCATGCTCTACCGATGATGGACGTCGCTCAGTTTCTGAGCGCTGAATGTTGAGTTCCAGAGCGGTTGCAATGGTGGATACGGCTGGAGCGGTGAATGTTTGGGCACCCCCCGGGCAGTCATGTGGCGATATCACGCCGGGAGGCCTATCGCTCGCCCCTATTCGATTGGTCCACGGTGAATCTGCCATTAACTGGGCGGCACCGACGGGAATGCTTGCATTAAAGAAAACCTTCTCGGACGAGGGTCCCCTTAACCACTAGCGTCGATAAATAAAGCCTTATTATTCGGGGTTGACACTTCTAATGGCCTTCACTCACGGTACATTCAGAATTTCAACGCGAGAGCACCTTTCGACCGACCGACGTTCCGAAGTATACGCCTATGACAATTCCGATCCTGCGTGCCGCAATCTTCCTTTTCTGGAGTGCCAGATTGATGGCTGCCGCACCCGAACTTGGATTTCGGAATTCCAGCGGACAAACCCAGCTTGTTTGGCCCGGAACTCAGCTTGGTTTCCGAGTCGAAGCGAGCGTTGGGGGGTTAAAAAGCCCCGTTTGGCAACCAATCCAGGAAGCCGCAAGCCGGATTGATGGGGAGTATCGATTGACGGTACCACGAGATTCAGGGATGGCATTCTACCGTCTCGCCCAAGTTACAGAAATTGGCGGGGACACCCCGGGCGACTTCGCGGATTCGAACGGCGACGGTATTGACGGCGATTTTTCACGAGCGGTCTTCCTCGCACCCCCTCCGTTTGGCAACGATCGGAATTCCGGCACGATGCAGTTCCCCGTCGCGACATTGGAGCATGCGGTGGAACTCGCTGAGACCGTCCCCTTGAAACATGATGTTTACATTGCCCAGGGAGAATATGGGTTGCGAGCTCCGCTGCGTCTGCCGCCCCACGTCAGCCTTTTTGGCCAGTTTGACGGAACGACCAATTGGGGAATTGCAGCCCGCAACGTAACCACGATCTCGGGTCCGGCGACCACGCTCATTCTTGGCGAATATCCGGGTGAAGTTTTGTTAGGCCTTCCCGTGCGACTCGTGGGATTGACTGTGATCGCGGCAGATGCAACAGAACCGGGTGGGAGCAGTAAAGCAGTTGTGATCAAGGGTTTGAAATATAGCGTGTCGCTGGAACGGTGTCAGATCTATGCCGGAAAGGGTGCCGCTCCAGGTGGGAGCAGTTATGGGCTGTAGTACGACGACTAACCTGGTAAACGAGTGTCGGATTTACGCCACAAATGGAGCGGCAGGAGCGACCGGCAATAATGGGCTAGCGGGTAAGCCTGGTGGAACCGCTGACCCTGGAGAAAAGGGAGAGTTTGGTGGAGGCGGCGGCCTCGGTGGATCTCAAATCGACGGTCTGCCTGGAGGAGATGGCGGCTTGGGTGGCTTTCGCACTAGCGGGTCCGATGGCGCGAATGGCATCAGCGGAAGCAGTGTGCAGAGTGGTCCTTTACCTGGTTTGGGTGGCAAGGGCGGCACACAAAACGGAAAATGTGAGCGCGGGAATGATGGTCTGGCAGGGGTAGCTGGCAAACGCGGTACCCCTGGACTCCATGGGTCGGCGATTG
>CAMDJH010000046.1 GCA_945900455.1 Akkermansia muciniphila | reverse complement strand
ACCAAAGTCGCGCCCTTGCATTCTGCTCGGCAGCACCATTGGCCGCGGAGCGTTTCAGAAATCGAAATCAGAGTCCCGGGAAAAATGAAGAATTCTTCCGTTCAACAATCGCTGACTCGAAAACCACCGTTTCCGTGAGATGCACCCCGAGTGCATTGCATTCAAGATGGAGCTTTCAATGCCGGGGTGAAGAACCGAAAAGTGACAGGTTCAACATTTCATCAACTCGATTGAACCTGTCACTTTTGGCATCGGGTCGAGGACCCGCAAACGCAGCAGCCGGGGCGCGAACTGGAAAGTGAGCTGCAACCGGTCGCGGGCGCGCTGGCGGGCCGCATCGTCCGGTCCGGCTTCTTTCAAGGCCGCCGCCGCCCACAACGCGCCAAAGAAGGCGTCGTCGTCTTCGATGAACCGGCTGGCCTGGCTGAGGTGGTCCCGGAACAGTTGCTCGCGGGCTTCAGCGGCGTTGCGTTGTGCTTCCTCGCGGGCGCGGTTGAGGCGGACGTTGAAGAGGAGCGACACAACGGTCAGGAAGCAGCCCGCGAGGATGACTGTGGCAAAGAATGCTGCCCGGGCTCGGTTGCGGCGCGTCCACTTGACCGCACGCTCCCATGATCCCACTGGCCGCGCGAGGATCGGTTCATGGCGCAGCCAGCGCGTCAGCTCGTCGGCCAGGGCGCCCGCCGTCGCGTAACGCTTCGCCGGCTCCTTCTCCAGGCACTTGAGGCAGATCACTCGGAGGTCACGGTCGGGGGCGGCCGCAGCGGAGTGATCAGTATTTAGTGAACAGTGATCGGTGCGGGAAGTCGTTGTGTCTTCACTGACCACTGAATACTGACCACTGAATACTGCCTCGTCTTCCGCGATCATCCGCAACAAGGCTGGCGTGCTCGCCGCGCGGAACGGCGGCCGGCCGCTGAGCAGTTGGTAGAAAATCGCCCCGAGCCCATACACATCGGTCGCCGTGGTGATATCCCGGCTGCGGCCTGCGGCCTGCTCCGGCGACATATAGGCCGGTGTGCCCAGCACCGCGCCGCTGTGCGTCAGGTCGCTGTCCTGCTCCAGCACCTTCGCCAGGCCGAAGTCCGTCGACAGTGCCCATGCCACCGCTGGCAATGGTGGCGACGAGCTGATAGCCCCCGATGGTCTTTCCCGCGAGCAGCGAGCCGAGCAGGGAGTCTTCGCCCTCGGATTGCGGCGCGCTTCCCGGGAGCTCGAGCGCGCTGCCCAACAGGCAGCGGACACACAGGCCTTCGGCGACCCCGGACTTGAGCGGCTTCCCGCAGGCCGGACAATTGCCGGGAGCAACGGCGGTGGGAGAAAAGTCACTCATCATTCTACCCGATTTCCAACAGCGTTCGCGACCGCAAGTTTCGCAAATTCTGTTGCCGACGCTCAGGCTGAAAGGGTCGCGAAGAGATAGCGAATCTCCGCCTCCACATCGTCCGACGAACTTAAAGTGTCCGCGACCGCCGCGCGCAGAAGGTCAGCGTAACGGCGGCGCAGGCGATGAATGGCGGATTTGACGGCCGGCCCCGAAAGCCCGAGCTGGGTGCCGATTTCGGCGTATCGGGCTGGCGCATCGGTTACGAGAAATGCTTTGAGCGCATCGAAACGGGCCACGCTGGATTCGCGCACGGCTTCGGTCCGCAGGCGCGCCAAAACCTCCGAGACCAATTTCTCGGCCCACTGCCGGTCGAACAGCGATTCGTCGCCGGCCGGGGCTGCGGGATCCAGACGGAACCGGCCCTCGGCGTCCAGTTCATCCCAACGCAGAAACTCGATCCCGAGGCCGCGCTTTAAACGCCGCGATTTGTCCCATTCGTTGGCGAGAAAATTCTTAAGGGACGCGAGCAGGAAAGTCCGGAACCGGCCTTTTTCAGGAGAGGCCCTGACGAATCCCCCGGCGGCCAGCAGCCGCGTGATAAACTCCTGCGTCAGATCTTCGGCTTCGGCGGGTTTGTAGCCACGTCGCCTGACGAAGCCGTAGAGCGGATACCAAGAAGCGCGGCAGAGGGTTTCCAGCGCGGAGTGGCCAGCCTCGGTTCCCGCACCGGCTTCCAGCACCAGCGACCAGTGCGTGGTGCGAAACTCGTGGGCCGTCCGCATGGTGGACGGCGCCAAACCGAAGCCGCCCCAAAAGATGACGATCGCGGGCTTCCTGGAGTAGGTGGCATCGAAGCAATCCCCGGATAGCAGGTGGTGACGTCAGAGTGCCTGACGAACACACGATCGGAAAAACGTTCGCCCGGAAAGTCGCCTAGGAAGCATCCGTTGAGAGGTTCAGGAGGCAGGCTGTGATGCGTCGATTGACTATTGAATCACGGGGAATTATTGACAAGCCCCCTACAGAAAGCAGCGAGGGAGACCGGCTTCGGCCAAAGCCGCTCGGTTTCCTTCGTTTGCATCCTCTATAGCAACCAACTTCTGACAACATCCAGGTAACGGAGCGGAAAAAGATCTCTATAAAATCGAGAAACTCAGAAAAACATTCTTGACCACTTACATAGCAGGAAACCTGAACCGGGATGGGGCTGATCGGCAGGTCGCTCACCGTTCGAGCCGCCCTAGCTTCTCATCCGCTCAGGCAGCCGCCGCTCCCCAAACAATTCCTGCACCTCGGCCAAACTCAAATAGCGACCGTCGGGGCCATCTTTGCCCATCACCTTCAGCAGCACGGGCCATTCGCCATCCATCAGCATCCGGTCAACGCGCCGCCGCTGGCCATCTGCGCGCTTGAAATTGGCATCCATGAATTTTGTGATCTCGTCCAGCGACAAGCCCAACTCAGTCGCGCCGCTGGAGCTGGTTTTTTTGGACGCAAAGTCTTTGAGTCTGGCAAGCTCTTTCGGGTCCACGTCCCCGGTGGCATTGAGGATGCCCGAGCCCACGCCTTTTTTATCGAGAGGCCCATTGCGCAGGGCGTTGATTCGGACGCCTTTCAGGTTGCTTTGCAGCACCGCCCACGGGCTCAAGCCGTTAGCAACCATGGCAATGAAGTGGATGGCGGCTGGCCGCAGTGCGGGTGCACCCTCGCCTTTTTTGACCACGTTACCAATGGTGCTGACGATGTTGCTGATCGGCTCAACGCCATCGGCCAGTGCCCCATCGGCGACCAGTGCACGCAAAAACGGGCAGGGGTTGCCGGCTGAAACCGGGTGCTGCGTCGTGGTTTGTTTTGCGGTCATGATCTCTCCAAGAGGGCCAAAGTGGCGGATTTCAGCTGTAAACGTAAGCCTCTAGCCCAATCCATCCGGACACAGTCATCGATAGGGCACGATTGACCGCCGTGGTCAACAATGTTGCCAATACACGGTGAGCCTCTCGGGCATGGCTCAAATCAGTTCCTTGATCGGCTCGATGCCGGGATCGACCAGGTAATGCGGCCGCCCTTGCGTGTCCTGCACTTACGCTTCCTGCAGATTGATGCCGCGGTTGTGATACAGGGTGGCGAAGACTTCCTGGAATTTCACGGGCCGCTCAATCACTTCCGCACCCAGCCGGTCGGTTGAGCCGATGACCTGACCGGTTCGCATCCCACCACCGGCGAGCAGGGCGAAGGTTACCTTCGGCCAATGGTCGCGGCTGTTCATGTTATTGATCTTCGGCGTGCGCCCAAACTCACCCCACACTACCACCGACACGTCCTTCTCCATCCCGCGCTCGTGCAGATCGGTGAGCAAGGCGGATAGGCCCATGTCGAGAAAGGGAAATTCAGCGCGCGATTCCACGAAATTCATCCCATCGCCACCGTGCCAGTCCCATCGGCTGTAATTGAGCGACACCACCCGCGCTCCGGCTTCGACGAGACGTCTTGCAAGGAGAAAACTGCGAACCATTCGAGGCGCGCCATCCCGTCGGTACCTGGGGTCGTCCGGGCCATAACGCTCCACGATGCGCGGGTGTTCTTGCGCGAGATCGAGTGCCTTCGCCACGCCGCCCCCGGCCAGGAGGTCCAGCGCCTGTTGATGGAACGTGTCCATGCCCGCCATCACTCCCGTATTGTCGGCTTCACGATGAAAATGATCAATGGAAGCGCGCAACGCCTCGCGGTCACGCAGACGTTCGAGAGGGAAGCCTTCCAGGGTCAGGTTCTCTGCTTTGGCATTCGGATCTTTGGCCACGAGACCCA
This sequence comes from Akkermansia muciniphila, assembly GCA_945900455.1. Taxonomy (GTDB): domain Bacteria; phylum Verrucomicrobiota; class Verrucomicrobiia; order Limisphaerales; family UBA9464; genus SIBK01. The sequence continues at coordinate 26,461 of CAMDJH010000046.1, read as the reverse complement.
TCGGCGTGTGCGCCGGTCCGATGAATCCACCGTTACCGGCCTCCCCCCAGACTCGGTTTGCCGTTGGGTACATGAGAGACAAGTGAGCGGGGATGCCGGGACGCGCACCCTGGAGTTTCGAGACCCATGCGCCGAAGGCTGGCCAACCGCCCGGAGGAGCCGGGCCACGCCGGGTGCGGCCCGTCATGCATTGGAAGCAATCGTGGTCGCCTTCGGAATCCACAATCGACCGGACGATGGCGAACTTGTCCGCCATCTTCGCGAGTTGCGGGAACAACTCGCAAATCTCCATCCCCGGTACGTTAGTCTTGATTGGCTTGAACTCGCCGCGAATCTCGGCCGGTGCCTCGGGCTTGAGGTCGAACATATCCAGGTGCGGCGGCCCGCCCGGAAGATAAATGTTGATGACGGCCTTGTGTGAGGAACCCGTTTTGGCGTTGGCCTCGAGCGCGAGTAATTGTGCGAGCGACAGGCCGCCCGCCGCCATTCCGCCGATCCTCAGGAAGCCGCGGCGTGAAATGCCGTCACAGTGCGTGCTGGCCAACTCAAGACGTCCAAGAATATCTAGCATAGGCGATCCTGTAATTTTGCGGGCTGCTTACGGCATAGCAAACCGTGGCTTGGAAAGGATGCCAAGCTTCCATTTCGCGAAATGGAGAGGAGCTAGGCGAGGTTCGCGGGCGGAGCCCATCGGTTATCGACCCAGTGCCAACCGCTTGGCGAGCCGCTCGGGAAGTCCCGCGGCGAGAATTTTCTTTTGCGCGGTCGCAATATCGTAATCCAGTCGTCGGATTTCGATCGTCTGCTCCTCCAGATCGAATATCACGTACCCCGCCTTGGGGTTGCCATCGCGTGGTTGTCCGATGCTCCCAACATTAACGAAGTATTTCTTGCCTGGCTCGACCCGGAACTTCGAGTAGGTGCCACCTCGGACCGTCGTGTCCCGCACGAAAGCCACAGGCACGTGGGTGTGGCCAAAAAAACAGACGGGCGTATTTTGATAGGTAAAACTCGCAGCGGCTTCAAGCTTTTCGAAGACATAGCCCCACCGTTGCGGGGCATCCAATGTCGCGTGGACGATGGAAAAATTGGCAACCAATCGGAAATACTTGAGCTCCCTTAACCACTTGCGGTCGTCCGGTGTCAATTGCTGTCGCGTCCACGTGACGGCTTCGGCCGCCGCATCATTGAATCCGTCGGGGTTTTCATCGACACCCACATATTCATCGTGGTTTCCCTTCACCACCGGGATGTTCATCCCACGGATGATGTCGAGGCACTGTTTTGGGTTGGCGCCATACCCAACGACGTCCCCGAGACAAGCATGGTGGGTACACTTCTGCTGTTTCAAATCTTCCAACACCACCTGAAGAGCTTCCAGGTTGGCGTGAATATCTGCCAAAATTGCGTATCTCATCCGGAATCCAATCCATCATCTAATCCGTCGTCAGCGCACAATCTCAAAACCACGAAACTCGCCCGTGGCAACGAGCCACGCGGCATCTTCTCGTCGAATGAGTGGACCAAGTCCACTCTCGCGGATGGCCAGTCGGAACGTTTCCAACTCTTCCTGACTGCCTTCCGCCGTTAATTCGACCCGCCCATCGGGCAGATTTTTTACCACACCCGTCACTTCAAACCCCGCAGCGGTCTGCCGAGTTTGATAGCGAAACCCCACTCCTTGCACTCGTCCGGAGTAGTAGATTACTATTCGCCTGCGGCTCATCCGCTCTTTCTTCCATTTCGCTTCCCGTTCTTCGCAACCGGCTTATATACAAATGGTTACAATTTAGGACTGAAATCAATCCCTCACCGTACGGCTGCAACTGTTTGGCCTCTTGCAAACGGGACGAACACTTAGCCATATCCGTGCCAATGCCTGCAATGAATTAATCCCTAATGCCGGTCCTCTCCCGTTGAAATTGAGGGTGCAATTCCAGTCGTTGACGGTTGGCGTCGGACAGTGGGCTTTGCTGATACGTTGCTTCCAGCAACGGCTCCGCACTGGTGGACCGTTTCACTCGCGTTAACCATTCGGCTCCAAGAAGTTTCGGTATCAACCCCGGATCCGTCGCCGCAATCGTCGTCTCTTCCTTCCCTCCCGTCGCCTCGCCCGCTCCCACCCAGAAGCCGGCGAGAAGGAGCGTGACCCGCAGCATCGTACTGCGTGAATAGGTTGCCAGATTGCAGGGTATCGAAAGGTCGAGACGGCGGAAGAGGTTGCGAAACAGTGGCAGCGTCCACATTGCCGCGTTGCGAGCGGGTGAATACGCATCAAAAAGAATGGCCGCAGGAGGTTCCAACACACGGTCGAACTCGGCCATCCGTGCAGGGAAATCCCCTCCCATCACTTCCCATTGCACGGGTTGCCGATGATTCATGAAATTGGCCTTTCCCTGGTCCAGGAGTTGTTGGACGGGCGGCTCGTAACCTTCGAAATACGGCAAACGGGCCGAATGCTTCAGGCCGAACCGGAGCGGCCCCAAAGTATGATCGAAACTGATTACCCGCAGGGGACTCGCCACCGCGCGACCGGCTCGCAATACCGTGAGAACGTTGGCCGCCGATCCGAGACCGACATCCCAAAGGACAAATCCATCGGTGGCTGCCGCCATCCGCTCGGGCAATCGAAGCTGTTCCACGTAGAGAGAGCGGGCCTCGGCTTCGGGCCCCACGACGGGGTGAAAAGTCTCCCGAGTCTCGCGGGACCGGACGCTCCACGATCCATTGGCAAGTTCCACCAGTTCATACGCGGAATCGGTCATGATGCGGAGTCCATCCGATCGTGTCCCAGGTGTCGTCGCACCAGGGCGACCGACTCTGCGGGTTCGCGGTGCCAGATGACCCGCCAACCCCGCGCCGCGCCGCCGTCGACGTTTTCACGGCGGTCGTCGATGTACAGGATCTCACCCAGACGGTGGCCTGTCCGTCTCTCGACCGATTCATAACTCGCCGGCAACGGTTTCATCGCCCGCTCTTCGTAGGAATACACGTAGTCGTCGAATTCAGAGAAGAACGGGAATTCTGACCGGATATGCCGCACCGCCAGTTCGCTGGTGTTGGAAAAGATCACGGTCCGAACTCCCGCGCGACGGAGGTCTTGCTGCATCTGGATCATCGGGTCGATCGGTGTGAATATATTTCCGAAACAACGCGCGAACACATCACGCGCTCCGCGGAAACCAATGCGACGCCCCACCTCGTCGATGAAGCTATCCGTATCCATCAAACCGGTTTCATATCGATGGAGCAAGGGGCTTTGATCCAACAACTCACGAATCTCCGCTTCTCCGGCGCGGCTGGACTCCGCGAGGCTCCGGGCCATCAATCCAAAATCAAAATCGAGAAGCACCTTGCCCAAATCGAAGACCACGACGCAAGGCGGTGGCATGTCCTCCCGGGGCGTCGGGGGTCGCTTGGACGGCATGGAGTCGGATGTCCGCCGCTGATCCATCAAAGCTCCCTCCGTCCTTCCAGCGCACGACTGAGCGTCAGCTCGTCCGCAAACTCCAGCCCGCTGCCGGCCGGAAGCCCATGGGCAATACGCGTCACTCGGACGTTGCACGCCGCCAGCCGACTCGCCAAATAGTGACCCGTCGCGTCGCCTTCGACGTCGGTGCCGAGGGCCAAGATCACTTCCCGCACTTCACCTGTCGCCGCCCGCCGCTCCAGTTCGCCAATCCGCAAATCCTCCGGGCCGACGCCATTCAGCGGGCTGAGTTTGCCGCCGAGCACATGGTATCGTCCCTTGAAGGTGCCGGACTTTTCGAGACTGATAACATCGAGCGCCCGTTCAACCACGCACAATAACGTCGCGTCACGTGAAGTCGAAACGCAGAGGTCGCAGGGCTCCGTCTCGGACAGTGCACCGCAGATGGAGCATGTCTTGATACGTTCGCGAGCCGAGACCAGGAGTGAGGCCAGATCCCGGACCCCTACCGGATCGGCCTGCACCAGATGCAGAGCGAGGCGTTCGGCCGAGCGTGGTCCGATCCCGGGCAACCGCCCGAGGGCAGCGACCAGCCGCACCACGGGATCTGGAAGACTGGCCATGACGAATTAGCTAGCGATTAGTGCAAAGGAAGCGCAACCGACGCACCGAAGAAACCGGCGTCCGCGCGGCTCGCTGAGAAGGAATTTGGAGAAGAAAGCAATCGGCGATGAAAATCCCGCTCAAAACATTCCCGGTATGGAGAAGCCGCTCGTCACGGAACTCATCTGTTGATTTGAAATCTCCTTCGCCTGAGCGAGGGCCTGATTGACGGCGATGATGACGAGATCTTCGAGCATCCCGACGTCCGCCGGATTCACCGCCGCCGGATCGATCTTGATGGTGGCAATGGTTTGATCGCAGCGCGCCACGACCTTAACGGCACCGCCGCCGCTGGTCGATTCCACCATTTTCGCGGCCAGTTCCTGTTGGACCCGTTCCATCTGCTGCTGGATGCGGGTCGCCTGTTTCATCAGTTTACCGATACTCGACATGGGTGAGAGCATGCAGGAGAAGGACGCCTGACGGAAAACAAAAGTTCGCCCGAATGGAGGGGATAAAAAGGCGCCGGGATCCCCATCCCGCCGGCGATGCTATCGGCACCGGCCACCGCAATAGCTTCCGGAAAAACCGGACCCACCTGGAGCCCGCGGACGCGAGTCAATCGGTGTCGTTTGCGGCGTGCACCTCCAGAATCTGGGCCTTAAAAACCTCCAGAGCTTGCTGGATCAGGGGATCCTTCAAGAACTCCGTCTTGTCCAATTTGACGGGAGCGGCCTTCGGACTTTTGGACTCGGCAACCGGAGAACCGGGCGTCCTTGCGCCAGCGGCTGAATTCGAAGGTGAAGCGGAAGTCGGCGTTGCCCCTTCTTTGACGACCGACGGTGCGGCATTGGCTGGCAGCGGAACGGAAGCGACTCCCGAAGTCGGCGGCGCGGCGGATGAAACCCCCTCGGAGCGTATGAACTGGATGCGAACTCTGCCGGCACCTAACTGTTCGAATTTCGTAACGAGTAAGCGGGCGTTTTCTTGAGAGTTGCAAAAGTCAAAGGATTCGGACGCCATCGGGAATCCAAGCGTCAGCACGCCCTTCTCAAACGAGAGCGGCCGGGCATCCGCAAGACCGGCCCGCTGCACAGGGCCCATCGATGCCAGAACACTGGGCCACACGGAGACTGGATCACTTGCGGTTACTTTCGTTGCGGGGGCCTCCGGCGGGGCCGTTACGGCGGCGGCGGCGGCGGCGGCGGCGGCGGCGACAGCCGGCGGGGCGGTTTCAGGACGAGGCGATTTTTCGGGAAGCGGGGAGGGGGGTACGGGACCCGTGGTCGGGGCCGGGCTGCGTGTTGGAATGTCTGCCGGGGCTGCCGGGGCGGACTGCCGGGATGACGGAACGTCGACAGAACGGGATGCGACCGGGTCGGGCGCGGCCGGCGCCGCTGAACTTCCCGCTGTTTTGAGACGGTGCAGCTCGCGAAGGACCGTTTCGAGGCTCACCGAATTTCTTGCCTGGATCGCCTTAATGAGTGTCATTTCAAGGAAGATACGCTTGGACCCGGCGTCTCGTTGGCGGCCCTCGGCGTTACTCAGCACTTCGAGCACGCGAGTCAGATCTTCCGTCTGGATGGCACCGGCCTGTTCTCCCAGGGAAGCCCATTCTGACTCAGTCACTTCGACCAGGCTGGAGTCACCCTGCCCGATCTGAAAGAGCAGGAGATTCCGAAAATGGTGAAGGAGATCTCCTAAGACGCGTCCCAAATCCTTCCCACCGCGGGCCAGTTCGTCGAGCGTTCGGAGAGCCATATTGGCGCTTCCGGCGAGAACCGATCCAGCCAGTTGAAAAATCTGACTGCGGGAGGCCAGCCCAAACATGGACAAAACTTCCCCTTCGACGATTCGGTTCCCGCAGAAGCTGATCAATTGATCGAGAGTCGATTCGGCATCGCGCATGCCGCCATCGGCACCACGGGCGATCGCGTGAAGGGCGAGTTCGTCGATGGCGACTCCTTCCCGACCGGCAATCCATCCGAGGTGTTTGACGATGAGGGCGGCGGGAATCCTCCGAAGGTCAAATCTCTGACATCGGCTCAGGATGGTGGGCAGGACTTTTTCGGGATCGGTGGTCGCAAAAAAGAATTTCACATGCGCCGGCGGCTCTTCGAGCGTCTTCAAGAGGGCGTTGAACGCAGCGGTCGACAGCATGTGAACTTCGTCGATGATGTAGATCTTGAACTTGGCGGCGGCTGGAGCAAATCGGGCGGTCTCGCGGAGTTCACGCACCTGTTCGACTCCATTATTGCTGGCACCATCGATCTCCAGGACATCCAACGCCCGCCCTTCCGTGATCTCCTGAACGCGCGGATCCGCTTCGTCGAATTCCGCTTTCGGCCCACCCGTGCAGTTTAGGGCCTTGGCAAAAATCCGGGCCAGCGTTGTCTTCCCGGTGCCGCGCGGACCACAGAACAAGTACGCGTGAGCGATACGACCGGAGGTGATGGCGTTGGTGAGCGTCTGGGTGACGTGCTCCTGCCCCACCACGTCGGAGAACTTCTGCGGCCGATATTTACGGGCGATGACCTGATACGTGGACATGGAGGCGACGGGGAAAATGTTGGCAACGCGGCGTAGGAGAACCGATCTGGGAAGGCGGCAAGGAAGCCGGCGATGCCCGTCGCTTGAGCAAACGAGGCGAAATTTGGCACCGGATCATGTGAGGAAAAGAAAAACCAGGGTGACCACGGCAGACGGGAGCAAGCTACCGTTGCTGCCTTCCGGCCCTGGCGGGGTTCGCTCGTCCACGTTCCATGGGCCCTGGCGACCCGATTAATGGCTCGGTTGTGAGGCAGTCGCAAGCGAGGAATTCAATCGAATCACTTTTTCCTTCGCCTTCTGGCCTCTCAGCCGGTTCCATTACGGGTCAGGGCGGCCAGTGGCAGTCTCCGCCGCGAATATCATTATTGGTGTCACGATTTTTTACTCCGACTCATGCCAAAGCGTACCGACATCCACTCCGTCCTCATCATCGGGGCCGGCCCGATCATCATCGGGCAGGCCTGCGAATTCGACTACTCGGGCACCCAAGCCTGCAAAGCCCTTCGCGAGGAAGGGTATCGTGTCGTGCTCGTGAACTCCAATCCGGCCACCATCATGACTGATCCGGAGTTTGCCGACCGCACGTACATCGAGCCGATAACGCCAGAGTGTGTGGAGAAAATCATCTGTCGCGAACTCGCTGAAATGAAGCGGATAGATGCCCAGGGAAAGCTGGTTCTGCTTCCGACGCTCGGCGGCCAAACCGCCCTGAATACCGCCATGTCCCTGCACAAATCCGGGGTTCTCGAGAAATATGGGGTGGAGATGATCGGTGCAAAAGCGGAGGCGATCCATCGGGGAGAGGACCGGGAAACCTTCAAACAGCTGATGCTTCAGATCGGGCTGGACGTCCCGATTTCAGGCACCGCGCACACGCTCGAGGAAGCCCGTGCGGTGGCCGACCGGATCGGTCGTTTTCCACTTATCATTCGTCCGGCATTCACGCTCGGTGGCACCGGGGGCGGGATCGGCTACAATCGTGAGGAATTTGAAGAAATCGCACGGCGCGGCATCGACCTCTCGCCTGTTTCCGAGATTCTCGTCGAGGAATCGCTGCTCGGCTGGAAGGAGTTCGAAATGGAGGTCATGCGGGATCGAGCGGACAACTGTGTGATCATTTGTTCGATCGAAAACTTCGACCCGATGGGAGTTCACACCGGCGATTCCATCACCGTGGCGCCGATTCAGACTCTGACGGATAAAGAATACCAGATCATGCGGGACGCCAGCTTTGCGGTGATCCGCGCGGTTGGGGTCGAGACCGGTGGTTCCAATATCCAGTTTGGGATGGATCCCGAAACGGGCCGCATGGTGATCATTGAGATGAACCCGCGCGTCAGCCGCAGCTCAGCACTCGCTTCGAAAGCCACCGGATTTCCCATCGCCAAGATCGCCGCAAAGCTGGCGGTTGGCTTTCTGCTCGATGAAATCCGCAACGACATCACCCGAGTGACACCCGCCAGTTTTGAGCCAACCATTGACTACGTGGTCACCAAGATACCGCGATTCGCATTCGAAAAATTTCCCCAGGCGGACTCGACGCTCACCACGATGATGAAATCCGTCGGCGAAGCGATGGCGATCGGCCGCACGTTCAAGGAATCGCTCCAAAAATGTCTGCGCTCCCTCGAGATCGGCCGGAGCGGCCTGGGTGGGGATGGCAAGCCGTGGCGAATCGGGACCGAGGTCTATGGAGACCGGGCAATTCTCCCCAACGATCTCATTGCCCGCCGGCTCAGCGTCCCGAATGCCGAGCGCATTTTTTTCATCCGCCACGCGCTCCGAGCCGGGTTCGCGCTCGAAGAGATCTACCAACTTACAAAGATCGACCGCTGGTTCCTGACCCAAATCGCCGAAATTGTAACGTTCGAGGAAGAACTTGCCGCCACCAGTAATTAAAAAAGACTCCCATGAAAGAAGCCTGGCGCGACACGTTTAGAGCCGTCTGGAAACGCGGAAGTGCGGCGTGGACCGCCGGTCGGCGGACTCCCGCGATGCTGTTCAACCCGGAGGATGTGGCCTTTCTCAAGTCCGTGGGGTGCAGTGCCCAGGAATTATTTGATTTCATTGACGATTTTCATCAGTACGGCGAGCCCGACCTGACGACGAGCCTCGAGGTGACCGCATTGCGCCGGGACTATTTCCTGGGTGCCCTCGCGGGAAAGGCGACTGGCAGAACGGCTCGGATGGAGGATCTTCCGCCGAAGCGGGCCGAAGTGGATGGCATTGCCTGGCTACCACGTTTGATCGCAAAGGCCCGCCTCAAGCTGCGTGGAGAAATGCCGGACGACCTGATGTACGGCTGTGCCGGCGATCGTCCTTTCCTCCGGGAAATGAACATGGATCTACCGGGATTCTTGAAGCTGGTGGCCGAGAGCGGTGCGGACGATCGCCGAATTGTGGATGCGGTCAAGCGGCACGCCACCGGGGTCCGATAGGGACCCGATCGACCACAAATTTTCCTGAGGTATGCGACGATACCGAACCATTCATTCGAAGCCTTAGGCCGGTGGATCGTCGAGAGGGTCGGGGGGGTGTTTGGACTGAAGGGAGTTCCAGATGGACAGGGCGGCCGCCGCCGGATCTGCCGCGGCGTAAATGGGGCGGCCGATCACCAACCACGTCGCACCGGCCTCGATCGCCTCACGGGGCGCCAGGGTTCTTTTTTGATCGTCGGCCTTTTCCTTCCCCGTGCGGATTCCGGGGGTTACCAATTCAACGGTCGGTGGCAGGAGTTGACGGAGGCGCGGCAGTTCGAGGGGTGAGCACACAAGGCCGGTGACTCCGGCCCGCACCGCCAGGTTCGCGAGCCGCTCCACCTGGGCTGTCACATCAGTCTCCCCACCCAACTCCGCGAGCGCTGCGCTGTCCATGCTGGTGAGCACCGTGACGGCAAGCACCAAAGGTTGCGGAATCTTTAGTTCGGAAGCCGTTTCTCGTGCAGCCCGCACCGCCGCCCGCATCATCTCGCTGCCGCCGCTGGCGTGAACCGTCAACATTCGAACGCCCAACCGGGTGGCCGCCGCGACGGCTTTGGCGACGGTATTCGGGATGTCATGAAACTTGAGATCCAGGAAAATGGGGACACCGCTCGCCTGAATATCACGGACCACTGCCGGCCCGGCGCTGACGAACAGTTCCTTCCCGATCTTCACTGCGCCAACGAACGGAGCGACGGAGCGAGCGAGCTGGAGCGCCTGCGACGCCGACGGCACGTCGAGTGCCACAATCACAGGATTGGTCTTCACGGGGGACGACATAGTAGTACCGGATTGACTCGTCGCGAACCGGTTGAATCAAGCCGCACCGTAACAGCATCCCTAAGATTTACTAGTCGACATTTAAGAACTCACATCTTCAATCGCAGTCGTGATACCGATTCAGCCCCCTCTGCCCCCGGCAGCTGTCGACGGTTCGTCGGACTGGAAGAATCCTCAAATCGAGCGATGGCACGTTCCCGTCTTAGTATTCTTTCTCCTCGTCCTGATCGCCAACGCAGCCATCCGTGCTCTCAATTTGGGGCCGTTGGTCGCCGCAACATGGCTCAATCAGCTTATTCTCCCAGCGACGGCGCTCACATGCTTGGCGGGATTGGCGCGGCGTCTGCCGGTCCAAAACGTGGCCATGGTCGGAGCCATGCTCGCCGGCCTCGGGTGGGCTGCCGGCTGCCTCGAGGCGGGAACGGGCCTCCCGTTTGGACCCTTGCGTTTTGGCGATACCTTTGGCTTCCGATTGCTCGGCGGTGTTCCGTGGCCCTATCCGTTCCTCTGGATCGCCGTTGTTATCATCGGACGCGGCGTCGCCCGCCTCATCCTGCGGCCCTACCGAAAAGCCACCTACTATGGTTTTTGGGTTATCGGCCTGGCGACATTGCTTGCGGTGGCGTTCGATTTTTGTCTCGAGCCGTTCGCTTCCGGTGCCGGCGGGTGGTGGCAATGGGAAACATCCCGGTTCACCGGCACGTGGCACGGGGCACCCTGGGTCAACTTCCTTGGATGGCTGGTCACCCATGGACTACTCCTCGCGTTTGTCACACCCTGGTTGATCAACAAGCAACCGGTGAAGCAGCCGATGGACTTCCACCCACTGGCGGTTTGGATCGCCCTCCACGGGCTCGTACTTCTAGGGAACATCGCTCAGGGCCGCTGGTCGGCAGTGGGTGCGGGCATCGTGGTGGCCGGTATCACCTCGGGTTTCGCCCTCCGCGGTGCCCGGGGGATCAATTCCCACTGACGCGGTGTAACGAAAGGCGGGCAACTCTCATGCCGTCCACTTCCAAAACGCGAAGTTCGTAACGCCCCACCGGCACCACATCGTCCACCCGGGCAAAACCTCCCAAACGCTTCACCACCCAGCCGCCCAGGCTTGTCACACCTTCCTCGATGACGACCTGCCCGGTCAGATCGGCGAGTTCGTGCACCGGCAAGGTTCCATCGAGCTCCCACTCTGTGTCACTGCGCTTCACCAGTCGCGGCTTTTCCTGATCGTGCTCGTCCTGGATCTCTCCAACCAGTTCCTCAAGACAGTTCTCCAGCGTGACCATGCCGACGGTTCCACCAAATTCGTCGACCACGAAGGCGAGATGAAGTTTTCGCTCCATAAACATCGCCAGCAGCCGCTCGAGCCGGGCCGTCTCGGGGACGAAAATCAAGCGTCGGGATACCACCGCGAGATCCGCAGCGGTTCGGGCCTTGTTCCGTTGCGAGACCAGATCTTTGAAATGCACGACGCCCAGGGTGCGGTCGGGGTTTCCGTCCTCACACAGTGGATAGCGTGAGTACCGCATACGTTCAGCCAGTTCGAGGCATTCCTCGATGCTCGCCCGGCTATCAAGACTGATAATTTCGTTTCGCGGCCGCATGACATCCCGCACCAAACGCAGGCGCAAGTCGAGGGCGTTCATGACGATCTGCCGGCCGAGGCTCCCTTCCCCCTCCGTCCCTCCCTGCTTGCCGATTGTTTCGGCAAACATTAATCGCAACTCATCCTCCGAATGGGCCCCGCCATGGTCCAAGCCGCCGTCGACTCCGATCCAGTGCAGGACAAGATCCGAGGCTTTGTTCAATAAGATAATGAACGGCCTGGACACTCGGTAGAACCAGTCCAGCGGATACACCACCCACAGGGTCGTGGGCAGTGGAACTTTAAGGGCCAGAAATTTGGGTGCCTGCTCCCCGATCACAATATGCAGGGCCGTGATGAACGAGTATCCAATCACAAAGGCAATGGCGTGGCGCACTCTTTCGGAAGAGATTCCAATCCACACCATCAATGGCTCCAGGAGATGGGTAATCGCCGGTTCGCTCACCAGACTGAGTGCCAAGCTCGCCATGGTGATTCCCAACTGACACGCACCGAGATACGGATTGAGGTTCCGCATGACCTGCCCCGCCAGGCGAGCCCGTCGGTTGCCCTGCAGGGCCAAGGGACTCAATTGGGTCTCACGAATTCGGACGAGGGCAAACTCTGCCGCCACGAAAAAGCCGTTTACCAGCACGAGCAAGAGCCCGGCCAGCAGACGCAAGACGTTTTCCGTGCGGTCATCCATTCAACCCTCTCCTCCAAACACGGCCCGGAGAATATCCCACAAGGTTACCAATCCAAATTCACGGCGGTCCGGTCCCAGCACGATGGCAAAATGATGTCCGCTCCGCTGGAGACGCCGGAGCGCTTCTTCCAGGCGGGTGGATCCGTCGAGGTAAAGGGATGGACGGATAAACTGCCCCGCCCGGGCTCCCTCCGGCAGATCGGTGTAGAGCAGTGCCTTCAGCGTGACGATCCCGGCAATTCGACGCATCACGCCGGCGCCAGTCCAGACGGGCAGGCGGGTCAGATGCCGTTCGCGGCACAGTCGCAGCACTTCGTGCACGGGCGTGCTGTCTTCCACAGTGGTAGCGTGAGCCAAGGGTCGGGCAATCTGTCCTACGGTCACGTTCTGAAGATCGAGCACTCGATTAATGAGCCGTTTTTCTGTCGGAGACAGAGATCCGCTGTTTTCAAGCATCAGCTGCCGCAATTCCTCGCGGTTGGCGAACAAACTCCCGCTAAAGGCGGCCCCGCCGCTCCATCGAAGCACTTGGTGAGCGAACCACTCGATCAACGACACGACGGGTGACAACAGGATGTGTACCACCCGGAACGGGCCCAGCAGCCGCAGGCAGAGTCGGTTGGGGAATTGCTGAAAAAGGGTCTTCGGGAGAAGCTCACACGTGGCGTAAACGGCAAAGCCTGCCAGCACAAACCCGACCCAAAACAGCCACGGATAGCCCCCAGTTACCGTGCGGAGATTGGCGATGAACAGGCAGACTGCCGTGAAATTGGCCAGGGCGTTGCCGACAAAGATGGTCCACAGAAACCGCTCAGGACGCTCCAGATACTCGAGCAGTCGCTTCGCGCGGCGATTTCCTTCCCGGCTCCATTGACGCAACCTCAGACGGTTCAGGGCGAAAACCCCGGCCTCAAATCCCGAGAGGAAAAAACTCAGGGTTAAACACGCCGAAATCAGCAGTACCTGTCCCCAGATACCGGTCATCCTCGGCCTCCCTTCAAGCTTACCCGCTCAACGAACACCTCGCGGACACGCCGCTCGTCGGCTGCCTTGACGGTCAATCGCAGGCCCCGATGCAAAAACACCTGGCCCTCCACTGGCACAACTTCGGCCAGCTTTGTGAGCAAGCCTCCCAACGTGTCCACGTCGGGATCATCTCCAAGTCCGGGATGCTGACGGCGGAAATCATCCAGACGCATGGAGCCACTCACCCGCCAGCGGCCTTCATCCAGCTTCTCCATGACAAACCCCTCGCTTTCACCCTCGCCTCGAATCCGGCCAATCACCGCCTCGAGGATATCCTGCAACGTAACCAAACCCGCCGTGCCGCCGAATTCATCCAAAACAATCGCCATGCCCCGTCCTTGTCGCTGCAATGCCTCAAAAAGTTTCAACAGATTCATCGTTTCCGGGACAAATGACGGAAACTCGATCGCTTCCGCCAAGTCGGGCTCGGTCTGCAATCCCAGCGTCCGGGTATTGAGCACTCCGACGATATTATCCGGATTTTCATCATAGAGCGGGATCCGATGATGCCTGGAACGACGAACCGCCTCGGCCATGGCCACCGGATCCAGGTCGTCCGGCAGCGCCACCATTTGGGCTCGGGGCCGCATAACGTCCCGCGCCATCCGGGTGTCGAGTGAAAGAATTTGGAGGATGATTTCCTTCTCCATGGAACCAAGAGTCCCCTGCTGGGCTGCCAGTTCAACGAGATCGGAATACTCTTCATCCGACGTCCCCCCGACCGGGCGGGCGGATTTCGGGGTCAGCCGTGCCAGGATACCGGTGACGATCCGTTGGGCAATCTGCCGGACCGGACGGGTCAGGATCTGATTCCATACCATGGGCCGTGCCAGACGCAGAGCCCAAAAATCGGGGGTTCGCACCGCGAGGGCCTTCGGGGTTACTTCGCAGATAAGCAGCACCAAGAGAATCAATCCCGTTCCGGTCGCCAGGGTTGGCAGGCCACCTTGTTGGGCAACCTGGAGTCCGACTGCGATCAGGAATGCATTCGCCAAGCCATTGCTCAAAACAATCGACGCCAGCAAGTCGTTGGGCTGTTCGAGCAATTTTACCAGACGCTCGCCGCGAATCGGATCCCGCTCTCGGAGGGCTTTCGCTCGCCAAAGCCCCAGCGAAAACATCGATGATTCAGCCAGGGCAAAGACGAAACTCAATCCAGCACAAGCCAGCAAAACGAAAACGGCAACATTCCAGGGAAACTCCACGTGCCAAGATTATGGTTGCCTCGGACGACTAGATCAATACGCACGGCTTTTTGTTTCACAGCCGGAAGTTGCGTTGTTTGAGCCAAGACAATGAACAGCGCACGTCCTGTTGCTGAGCCCGGTGCGCGATATTTCGCTTCTTTTATCCCAAGGATTCAATAGGTTGCTTCCCAAGCAATTCCCCGCCGAGGTTGATCGCATTGCGACGGATCGGGTCAGGCGGTCAGGCCGAAAGCGCGGGACATAGGCATCATCCCATGAAAGCCAACCTGTCGACCTCCGGCTCGCTCGCATTTTCCACTCTGTTGCTGCTGGTGTTCGACGCACTTCCGATTGACGCGGCCACCGTGACGTGGACGAACCTCAGCGGCGGCGGCTGGAACGTCGCCGCGAACTGGAATCCCAACCAGGTGCCGGGTTCCGGCGACACCGCCGTCATCACCGCCACGGGAACCTATACCGTCACCGCGGATACGAGCCCGACGGTGGCAACCCTCACGTTGGGCGGTGCCGATGGCCGACAAACCCTGGCGCATGCCGGTCAGAGTCTCACGGTCACTGGATCGGCCGCCGTGCTTCCCAATGGCGTCTGGGAGCTCAACGGAGGGGGCCTCCGCTGTGAGGGCATCCTGACGGTGAACGGCCTCTTCTTGTGGGAATCCGGTATTTTCCGAGGGACTCTCGCCGTGGCTCAAGCGGGAAAGTTAAGCGTGACATCCGGAGGTGATCACGAGTTCGTGGGCATCCTGAACAACGCGGGAACCATCGCCTGGGAGGGAGGAAGGTTCTACCTGGAGAATGCCACCACCTTGAACAACGGACCTGGGGCCACCTTCGTGACGGGCACGGACCAGCAGATCCTTCCGGCGGGGACCGGCCCCAACCGGTTTAACAACCAGGGGATGTTCCGCAAGTCCACGGCAACAGGGGTCACCTCCATCGAAGTAGACTTCACCAACACCGGCACGGTCGAGGTCCTGTCCGGCACTCTTTTCTTTCCAAATGGATTCACCAGCAGCGGGCCCTTCAATGTCGCAGCCCAAGGGCGTGTCGTGCTGAACCACGGCGTTTTCACCTTCAACTCCGGGCACGGGTTCACCGGGGCGGGATTCTACGGTATCGAGGGCGGCGACCCGCAGTTGGTGGGCGACCTCACCGCGTCCAACTTTCAATTGCGCAGTGGGACCCTGCACGGCTCCAACCGCCTCACCGGCACCCTGCATTGGTCCGGTGGCCTGATCCAGGGTGACTTCAGCGTCGCCCCGGGCGGACTGCTCTCCGTGGAGAGCGGAGGTGATCACGAGTTCGTCGGTTTGCTCAACAACGCGGGAACCATCGCTTGGGCCGGGGGAAGATTCTATCTGGAGAATGCCACCACCTTGAATAACGCTCCGGGTGCCACTTTTGAGATGGACTCGGATCAAGCGATCCTGCCCGCGGGGTCGGGTCCAAACCGGTTCATAAACCGCGGCTTGTTCCGCAAGTCCACGGCAACAGGGGTCACCTCCATCGAAGTAGACTTCACCAACACCGGCACGGTCGAGGTCCTGTCCGGCACCCTTTATTTTCCGAATGGATTCACCAGCAGCGGGCCCTTCAATGTCGCAGCCCAAGGGCGCGTCGTGCTGAACCACGGCGTTTTCACCTTCAACCCCGGGCACGCGTTTACCGGGGCGGGATTCTACGGTATCGAGGGCGGCGACCCGCAGTTGGTGGGCGACCTCACCGCGTCCAATTTTCAATTGACCGCTGGGACCCTGCACGGCACCAACCGCCTGACCGGCACCTTGAATTGGTCCCGCGGTCTGATCGCGGGCGACCTCAGCGTGGCCCCGGGCGGCCTGCTCGCCGTGGTGAGCGGAGGAGGTGATCACGAGTTCGTCGGCAACCTCGCCAACGGCGGCACGGTCCGCTGGACCGGGGGTGGGAGAATCTATCTGGAGAATGGCAGCACCCTCGACAACCTCCCCGGCGGTGTCTTTGCCGCGGAATCTCAATCCTCTCTTGAGAGCTCAGGCACAGGGCCAAACCGGTTCCTCAACCGCGGCTTGTTCCGCCGGTCCACGACCCCGGATTCGATCACCGTAACGACGGAGTTCGTCAACTCGGGATCCGTCGAGGTGCAGACGGGCACGCTGGTTTTCGCGGGCGGGTTCACCCAGACCTCCGGCACGACGCTGCTGGCGGGGGGCGATCTGGCGTCCCCTCAACCGCTGCAGATCCAGGGCGGCATCCTTGGAGGCACCGGCCGCATCAGCGCCACGGTCAACAACTCCGGGGAACTCCGGCCCGGCGCCTCCCCCGGCGTACTCGCCATCACCGGGGACTACAACCAGACGGCGGCTGGTGTCATGCAGATCGAGTTGGCCGGCCTGACCTCCGACGCCTTCGACCAACTCACCGTCACCGGAACCGCAACCCTCAACGGATCTCTCAAGAGCCCCTTGCTGAACAGTTTTGTCCCACCCCTCGCCAGCACGTTTTCGTTCCTGTCCGCCGCCACCGTCGCCGGCCAGTTTACCAGCCACACCTATCCGGCCAGCACCGTCGAGCTGCAACTCCAGTATGCGCCCGGCTCCGCCACGATTCGGGTCATCGATGTCTTCACCCAAGTCAGCAAGTTCCCGCCGGTCCTCGGGTTCCTGCCGGATCGTTCGGTCGATGAACATTCCCTCCTCACCCTGACCGCGACCGCCACCGACGCTGATTTGCCCACCAACATCCTCTCCTTCCGCCTGGATCTGGCTCCGGCCGGGGCGCAGCTCGATTCCGTCACCGGGGTCTTCACGTGGACTCCTACCGAGACTCAGGGACCCGGCACTTACCCGATCACAGTGCGCGTCACGGACAATGGTTCCCTGTTCGCGACCCAGACCTTCACCGTCACCGTCCGGGAAGCAAACCAACCGCCCTTGCTCGCCCCCATCCCGCCGCAACGCATTGCCGCTGGACGCACGCTTCGGTTCACCGCCACCGCCACCGATCTCGATCTCCCGGCACAACCCCTGTCCTTCACCCTCGGGTCTGGGGCGCCTCCGAACGCGGTCATCGATCCGGTCACCGGGGTGTTCATGTGGCCCGTGCCCGCCAACCAGCCCGCCGGGACGGTCACCGTCTCCGTGAAGGTGACCGATCAGACCGACAACCCCCTGACTGATTCCGGGAACGTCGTGATCACCATCGATCGTGACGGTCCGCGCATCCTGTCAATGGCTCCCAGTGGCGTGGTGACGGATTCCCCGGACCATGTCGATGTGACCTTCAACGAACCGATCGATCCCACCAGCTTTGATCCCACGGACGTGACCTTGACGGGAGACTCGGGATTCGTGCCGACAACGGTCCAGCCAACGGGGGACAATGTCTTCCGCATCTCGTTCGCACTCCTCGGCCCGGGCAATTATATAGTGAAGATCGGGCCCGGCGTCGTGGATCTGGCTGGCAATCCGATGAACCAGGATGCCGACGGGACCAACGGCGAGCCGGTGCAGGATGTTTTCACCGGGCAAATCTCCGTCCGGCTTGCCGACCTGGTCGTCACCGGAATCACGGCGCCGGCAGAAGCCGTGTTGGGTCAGCCTTTCGCGATCGCCTGGACCGTCAAGAACCAGGGCAATTTTGTCGCAACCGGGCCGTGGAACGATCAACTGTCACTGATCGATCCGGCTAACCCCGGCGCGGAGTTGGGGCTCGCAACCTTGGCCGTCACCGGCACGCTTGCCCCCGGACAATCGATCAATTCGACCCAAACCGTGGTCCTGCCCGCCGGGATCTCGGGCTCGCGACGCATTCTGATCCGCACCGACCGCTTCAGTCAGGTGGCCGAAGGTCCGAACGAGGCGAACAACGCCACCGAGGATGACCAACCGATCCAGGTCCTCGCCTCGGATCTGATCGTCACCACGGTCACCGGCCCCGCGACCGCCCGGTTCGGCCAGACCGTGCCGGTCACTTGGTCGGTCAAGAATTCCGGCACCGGACCCGCCGTCGTGAATTGGACCGACAGCATCTATATTTCACCCGGCACAAATTCGCTCGCCGGCGCAACCCTGCTGCGGACGCACCCGATCGTCGGTGTCGCGCCGCTCGCTGTCGGCGCAACTTATACCCGGACTCAGGAAGTGACGGTGCCCGTTGATCCAGCCGCTGTACCGGGCCCGTATTTTTTCGTGATCGCGGCGGATTCGGGCGGCACCCAACCCGAATCCACCGAGGATAACAACCAGCGTAGTCGGGCCATTGCTCTGTCGGCCCCGCCTCTCCCGGACCTAGTCGTCAGCGCGATCATCACCCCCGCCACCGCCCAACCCGGACAGACTGTCGAAGTCCAATGGACCGTCACTAACCAAGGCAATCTCGAGGCCTCCGGCACTTGGTCCGAGACGGTGTCTGTGCCGGACCTGCCGCCGCTGTCGACCTTCACTTATACCACTCCCCTGGCGCCGGGCGCCTCGCTCGTGCGCCATCAGTCGATCACCCTTCCCTTAAATGGTCCGGCCGGCCCCCTGCGCTTCGTCGTGGAGACCGATAGCGGCCGCGATGTCGTGGAATCAAACGAGAATAACAATGCTGCGACCGCAGATTCGGCCACTCTGGTACCGGCGGTCCTGACGTTGTCGATGCCGGTCGCGCAGATCGCCGAAAACGCCCCCGATCCAACCGTGCGGTCGACGATCACACGGAACGGCAGTCGTGCGGAGGCCCTGGCGGTTTCGCTGATCAGCAGCAAGCCGACGGAACTCACCGTACCGGCTACCGTGGTGATTCCCGCCGGGCAGGTGACGGCCACCTTCGCGCTCACGGTCCATGCCGACGGGGTCGTGGACGGACCGCAAGCGGTGACTATTGGCGCGACGGCCGTAGGTTTCAGGGGCGCTGCGGTCCAGGTCACGGTGCTCGACACGGATCTGCCCCGGTTGACGGTGAATTTTGCAAAAGCTGCAATCAGCGAGGGGACCTCCGCCACCGCCACGGTGAGGCGTGAGGTCGTCACCACCGCACCCCTGGTAGTGCAACTCACGGTTTCCGATGATCTGCAACTCGGGGTCCCAGCCCTTACGATGATCCCGGCAAACCAAGCAACAGTCACATTCGAGGTGACGGCCCTCGACGACACGCTGATCGAGGCAGCCCACACTTATACACTCACCGCCGAGGCAGCAGGTTTCCTGCCCGGCTCGGCGGCGATCGAAGTGACCGATGACGATGCGCCCGAAATCACGGTGCAATTGGCGCTGCACGAGGTCAGTGAAGGGGCCGGGGCTGTGGCAACCACCGGCAAGGTCGTCCGGAGCGCCGCCGGTCCGCGGGCCGTGATCGTCGCGTTGGAAAGCAGCAACGGAAATGCCGCCCGAGTACCCTCCAGCGTAACGATTCCGGCGGGGGCGCTTTTCGCCAGCTTCCCTGTGGCGGCAGTCGACAACGATCAACTCGACGGCCGGAAAACCGCCTTCATCCGCGCTTATGTCACCGACACCCAGACCGGCGCGCAGATCAAGACCGGCATTCCCGATCAACTTAGCGTGCTGGACGACGACGGCCCCACGCTGCGGTTGGAAATCGCCCGGCGTCTGGTCGCGGAAGGACTGAACCCCGCCACCACCGCTACCGTCACACGCAACTCCGCCAACAATGCCCCGTTGATCGTCACGCTCATTTCCAGCGCACCCGGCGAAGCCACCACGCCTCCGACCGTCACGATCCCGATCGGTGAATCCACGGTAGCCTTCCCCGTGGTGAGCGTGAATGACGGTGTGCCGGATGGCGACAAGACGGTCACACTCTCCGCGTCGGCGGCCGGTTTCACCGGGGGCGCAGCCACGTTGGTGGTGACGGACCGCAATCTTCCGGATCTGGTGGTGGACCGGATCCTTGTGACGCCGACCGGTGCGACCGAGTCGCCCTTCGAGGTTTCGCTGCGCATCGCCAACCAGGGATTGGCGGCGGCCACCGGGCCGTTCCTGCAGCGCGTTTATCTTTCGAGCGACGCGCTCATTGGCGACGACGTCTTGCTGGGCCAAGCCGATTTTGGGGGTTCGCTGCCGCCGGGGCAGCACATCGACCAGACCTTCAACCTCCGCCTGCCGCGGCAGACGGGAGACTATTGGATTGTAGTCACCACGGATTCCAACGACGCGGTGGCCGAGGGTTTGGAGGACAACAACGCCCGGATTTCCACACAACCCATCCGGGTGGAGAAGACCTATGCGGCGACGGTGGAGACCGATGTCACAGTGGCGGTGGCGGGAACCGCCGTGCCACTGCGGGGCCGTGCCACGTTGATCGCGAACGGCCAACCTGCGCCGTTTGCGCTGGTGAACATCCACCTCGAAGTGCGCGGCACCCGGCGCATCCTAGCCGTCCTGACGGATGCGGACGGCCGCTTCGCCACGGTCTTCCAACCGCTTCCGGGCGAAGCGGGACATTATACCGTTGGGGCGGATCACCCGGGTGTTGCCCAAGCAACGGTTCAGGACGCGTTCACTTTGTTGGGGTTGCGTCTGACGCCTCCAGGCGGCGTAGTCAAGATCATCGAAGGGGTTGGGTTCACGGGAACCGTCAATGTGGAAAACCTGAGCGACCTTCCCCTCGCCGGACTGACCGCGGTGGTGATCGACAAGCCGGCCAACCTGCAAGTAAGTCTGAAACTTGCCACGGCCCTCCCGGGACTCGCCGAAGCCCCGCTCGAATTCACCGTCACGCCAATCGACACATCGATCCGCCAGGGGATCGTTTTGATCCGCCTGTCGAATCCGGACGGCGTCACGGCGGAGTTGCGCCTGCCGGTGGTGATCGAGTCGTTGCGACCTCGTCTCACCGCTGACCCGGGCTCGCTTGTGGTGGGTATGAAACGGGGAGGCCAGACCACGGTCCAATTCAAGGTCACTAATGCCGGGGGCGCGGCCAGCGGTGCCTTAGCCATCCTGCCCCCGGCGATCCCCTGGCTGATGGTCGGGTCCGGCGGCGAAGTGCCCTCACTGGCGCCGGGCGAGAGCGCTGGTATCACGCTGGTCCTGACCCCGCCCGGTGACCTGGCGTTGGGAGATCACCAAGGAACCCTTGTAATCTCGGGTGCCGCGACGAGCCTCACGGTGCCGTTCAGTTTCCGCGCCCTCTCAATCCTGGCCGGAGACCTCAAGATCACGGCGGTGGATGAATACACTTACTATGCCGCGGGCTCGCCCAACGTGACCAACGCCGCGGTGACGGACGCGGTGAGCGGCGCGGTGGTGGCGGGCGGCCTGACGGATGCCAAAGGAGAACTTCTGATACCGGGTCTGCCCGAGGCCTATTATAGGGTCGAAGTCCGCGCCGAAGGCCATGGGGGATTCCACGCCACCTCACTACTCGCGGCGGGGAAGACGAACGAGGTTCTGGCCTTCCTCAATCGCGAGACCATCAAATATATATGGAAAGTGGTCCCGACCGAGATCGAGGACCGCACCAAGATCGTGATTGAGACGGTGTTCGAGACGGTGGTGCCGTTCCCGGTGGTGACGGTTGAGCCGATCCTGGTGGACCTCGAGGAATTGACCGGAGAAACCAACCAGATCGATTTCAAGATTACCAATCACGGACTGGTCGCAGCGAATCATACCATGCTGCAATTTGAGGATCACCCGAACTATTCCGCCACACCACTGATCGGCGACATCGGCACTCTGGCCGCCAAGAGTTCCATAACGGTCCCGGTGATCATCCGGAAGCTCACCGGAGGGGCGCGGCCCACGGTGGCCGGAACGAAGCGTGGTCGGGCGAGTTTGGCGGCAGGTGCAACGAGCGGGGGATGCGATCTAAGAGGGCAAACCTTGTTCGACGTCATCTGCGGGCCGGTGAAGCGGGATTATAGAATGCCCATCATCCTCCGGAATGCCGGCAACGGCGGTGGCGCGTGTGGCGGCGGTGGTGGCAATGGCCTTGGGACATCGGCCGGGTTCGGCCTGTTCGGCGGCGGTGGCGGCACCGGGTTTGAGGGCGGCGGCGGCACCGGCGACGAGGCCTATACCCCGCCGCTCGCCGTGGACGACAAGCCCCCGTGCCGCCTCTGCCCGCTCCAAACGCTGGCGGCGGCCGTGGGTTGCGTCGTGCCGGTCGTCGGTGACATCCTGAAACAGCAAAATCCCTCCGATCAGTTTGAGAAGGGCGCTCTGGGCAAGGCCTGGGAGTATGGCAAAAACATTAACGACGCCACCAAAGTCATCGTAAAGGTTGCCGATGGCAGAGCCGACGCCGGTACCGGCATCTCCGCCGCATCCCTTTTGGTCAAGGGCTTGGTCGGATATGGCGTATCCGCCGCCAAGAAGCTCCTGATACCCGTCAAGATCGTCAAATGCATCTATGGTGTCGTCACCGCCTGCAAAACCGCCTCCGGTGCGTCTCTCGCCTCGGATAACGCGGAGGCCTCACCGCCGGCCATCCACTCCACTCGACGCCAGGCCGCGCCCCAAGCCGACGTCGCCCGACCGGAGTTGGAGCCTTTGGACCGGCATCTGGCCCAACTCCAAAAGGTGGTGGACGTCATCGCCTACGTGCTGGGAGATCCCATCTGGTTTGTCGACGAAACCTCCACCGGCCCCGAATGGTTCCGCGCCTTCCTGGACGCGGTCGATCCCTCCGGCGACTCCGCCACCCGGATCTCAGACTCCGAACGCGCCGGTCTGCTCGGCCGCACCCGGCCCCAGGACATCACCCCCAATCATGTGAACCGTCTGGCGGACCGCTGGAACCGCACCGTCGAGTATTGGACTGCGGGCCGCTTCAATCAAGCCGACGTGCCCGCGGGCCAAAGCACTGAGTTCATCGCCCTCGACATGCTCCAGGCCCGCCTCCAAGCCGCGGACAACGCGCTCATCGAGGTCGCGGCGGAGGGCTTCACGAGCATCACGGATGCGATCGAGGCGGCACGCCTCGACCTGATCCGATTCTATAAGATGGATGCCGGCGGCGGGGATTGTGCGACGGTCCGCCTGCGGATCGAGCAACAGGCGGTCATCACGCGCGACGCCTTTGATGCCAGCCTCGAGATCGTCAATTCCACGGACGGTTCGCTGGACGACGTCTCGGTCGAATTGACGGTGCGGGATGAGACCGGAGCCGTGACCACCAGTCTGTTTGGAATCCGTCCGCCCGTCCTGACCGGCCTGGGTGCGGTGGACGGCACTGGAGTGGTGGCCGCCAACTCCACGGGCAAGGCTAGTTGGATCATTATCCCGACGTCGGAAGCCGCGCCGTTGGGTCCGACGGTCATGCACGTCAGCGGGACCCTGAAATATAGTCAGCAGGGGACGGCGATCACGATCCCCCTGTCGCCGGCGGCCATTACGGTCCTGCCCAACGCCAGCCTCAAGGTGAAGTATTTCAACCAGCGGGACGTGTTCGCCGACGACCCGTTCACATCGGAGTTGGAACCCAGCATCCCGTTCTCGCTGGGCGTGCTGATCCAGAACAACGGCCGAGGCGCGGCCCGCAATGTCCGCCTTACCTCCGCACAACCTAAGATCGTCGAGAATGAGAAGGGCCTGCTCATCGACTTCGAAATCCTCGCCACCGAAGTCGCCGGACGGAGCCTCTCGCCCTCCCTGACCGCCAACTTCGGCAACATCGAACCGGGCGAAGTCGCACAGGGTCGCTTCCTGTTGAGATCGTCCCTGCAAGGTTTGTTCATCGACTATAAGGCTTCCTTCGAACATTTGGACGGCCTCGGCGATCCCCGCCTTTCCCTGATCGATAGCGTGGAAATCCACGAACTAATTCATGCGGTCCGCGCGGAGAGTGCCTTTGAGGATGGGAAGCTCGACTTCCTCGCGAACGACGTGCCGGATGTGCACGACATGCCGGATACCCTGCACCTGAGCGACGGGCGCATCGCCCCGGTGGCTGCGGTCACCGAAGGCAGCGTCAATGCCCCGCCGGGTCCGGGCCATCTGCAGGTAAAACTGACTGCCTCCCTGCCCGCCGGTTGGGCTTACCTCCAAATCTCCGATCCTGCCGACGGCCGGCTCCGCCTAACCCACGTGCGGCGCCTCGATGGCAGCGAGGTCCGGCCCGAAGACAACTTCTGGACGACCGATCGGACCTTCATCGGCAATGGTCAGCGGCCCATCCGGGAGAACCTCCTGCATCTCGTTGATTTCAACAGTGCCGGCACTTATACGCTCGTCTACGAGGAACCCCCGACAGCGGATCGGTCCGCGCCCAACAGCACCGTGGCCGCCTTGCCCGCGGACAGTCCAGTCCAGATCCCGGTGCGTTGGTCCGGCGACGATGGGGCAGGGAGCGGGATTGGATTCTTTGACATCTTCGTGTCGATCAACGGCGGACCGTTCAATCCGTGGTTGCAGAAGACGCTGCTGACCGGCGGACTTTATGACGGGAAACAGACCGAACGCTATGCGTTTTATAGTGTCGCCACCGACCGGGCCGGAAATCAGGAGGCGGCACACACTTCTCCGGATGCCGTCACGACGGTGAATCTGATTAATACCGCACCGCGAATCACTCTGCCCGCAACGGTGATGGTCAACGAAGGGGATACGCTGTCCGTCGCCAGCATTGCGATGGATGACGACGCGCCGGCGAACCATCTCAGATTCAGCCTGGAACCGGGCGCCCCTTCCGGCGCAATCGTCGACCCGGATACGGGTGCGCTGACTTGGGTCACGGGCGAAGGCAACGGGCCGGGCAGCAATCCCATCACCGTACGGGTCACGGACAACGGGGTGCCCAGCCTCAGCGCCACCGCGACTGTCCGTGTCAATGTCGTCGAAGTGAACCTGGCGCCGGAATTGGACCCGATTCCCGACCAGCACATCAACGAAGGAAAGACGCTCACAGTGGCCGTCTCAGCCCGCGACCCCGATCTGCCAGCCAACACCCTGACCTTCCGTCTCGGAACGGATGCACCCGCCGGTGCCCGGATTACTCCCGCCGGCATCTTCACCTGGACCCCGACCGCATTGCAGGGACCGAGCACAAACCGCATTCCCGTGATCGTCAGCGATGACGGCCACCCCAGTCTCAGCGCCACCAACTCCTTCACCGTGGTCGTGCGCGATGTGCTGGGTGATTTCTTACTCGGGATCGATGGCACGATCGTCCTCGCAGGGCAAAAGGGTGGGGTGCCCATCCAACTTTCTTCCGCAGTCGATCTCACCTCGCTCCGTTTCACACTGGAACTGGCGACGGCGCGCCTCACCAATCTGGCATTGAAACCGGTCGCCCCCGAAATCGCCCTGGCTTCGCTGCGGCCCACCGGGCCGGATCGATTCCGGGTCGAGCTGATTTGCGGGCCCGGCCAGGTCTTGCAGGGCAACCAGACCGTGGCACAATTGGCTTTTGACGCCGACGCTTCCGGCGACTCGGCCATCGTGCCCCTGCTCGTCTCCGAAATCGAAGGGGGCCGGGCCAGCGGTGCGCCATTGACCAAGGCCACTGCCCGGGCCGGAAGGGTGATCCTCATCGGACATCAACCGCTATTGGAAACCGTTTTGGATCCCGCGCCCGTCCTGATCCTATATGCCCGGCCCGGAACCACGCTCGGCATTGAATATCAAACTCGCCTGTCCTCCGCCGGTCCTTGGACCCAACTCACCCGCGTGCGGCAGGAGAACACCTTCCAGAAGATCACCCCGTTGACGACCGGCCAACCAGACGTCTTTTATCGAGCCTTTGAGTTTGTGACTCGGCCGGCACGGTTGGAATTCACACCTTCAGTCGGAATTCCGGTGTCGCTCCTCCTCTATGGCCGGCCGGGAGTTCAATATAAATTCCAATCATCGATCGATCCTATAAACGGGGCGGCTTGGCACACCGAGTCCACACTCTCGCTGAAGAACTCGTTTCAGGTCATCGATTTGCCTCAACTCCCCGGCCCGCTCCGCTTCTTCCGAACGATCGAACCGTGAAATGACTGTCCACCACCCTGAGCCCCCTCTCACTGCTAAGTCGTAGGGTCAAAAAACTCGAACCTACCGATATTCAACAATTTGCAGGGCGATCAGAAGATTGCGCGCAGGCCGTTGGCTCGGTTAAGTCTCGTCGATGAATTGGAAACGAATGCTGGCGACCCTCTCCAAGTCGGTTGATCAGGAACTCCTCCTG
>CAMDJH010000045.1 GCA_945900455.1 Akkermansia muciniphila | reverse complement strand
ACTTCGCCACGGACACCAAAATCACTCTTATCCAGGCCAATATCCTGGTGGCGATGATGGCGGGCTTCTGGGCCCGGCCCAGTGACGGACATCCCGGCGCGCAAATCCTGGCCGAAGGCTTGAGGGAGTTACGGGCGATGGTCTGGTATAAAGTCCACAGCGCCCAAGTGGCCTCGACGCCGCCGAAGAGACGGAAACCTACATGACGCTCAATCAGCCGAAGAAATCTCTATGCGGCGCAGGGCTTTTTTCGGGGAAGGGTGAGGCCCCCGCGGCGCTTTGGGAAGGCGCACTTCTCGGATTGAAGAGGTGGCGGCCCGGGGATAGACTTTCGCCATGTTGAAACGAACGGAACCACCCAAACTCGCTGAAATGGGAGAGTTGTTCCGTTCGTTTTGCCAGAAGCACCGCATCCGGCGGCTCGACGTTTTCGGATCCGTGGCGCGTGGTCAGATGACGACGGCGAGCGACTTGGACCTGCTGGTAACACCGGACGAAATCCACCCGCCCTCGACTGCCGAGTTGCTCGAGATGGCCGGCGAAGCCGAGGAACTGGCGGGCACCCCGGTGGACTTTGTCCTGCGCCCGTCCCTGGAAAAGTCCGCCAACCGCTTTGCCCGCGAGCACATTCTGGCCACTGCCGTCTGCGTGTATGGAAGCTGATCAAATCGGACGGCTGCGCGATGTCCTCGAGGCGGCTCGATTGGTCGCCGCTTACGTCAAAGACATTTCCGAAGCGGATTTTCGCGCGAACACCGAGAAGCAGGATGCTGTCATGCGTCGCCTCGAAATCATCGGCGAAGCGACTGCGCACCTTGACGAAACCACCCGGCAGGTCATCCCGTTACTTCCCTTCCGCAAGATGCGCGGGATGAGAAACATCGTGGCGCACGACTACGCCAACGTGGATCTCAAGATTGTGTGGGACGTTGCCACCGTTCACGTGCCCGAAGTCTGCGCGGTGCTGGAGAAGTTTTTCGCCTCGCAGCCGCCTGATTAACGGTGCCAGCCTGCCGGCGCTTCCAGATTTTGCGAGCAGCCATGCCCATCCGAAAGCGGTAGAGGTCTCCCCCACTCGTATGGTCAAAAAACTCGTTCGGCATCTCGGTGATAGAATGTCAGGAGGCCACCGAGGCGCTCGCGAGTCTGTATATCCCCTGACATTTCACCGATCCGATCCTCGGGAGCTGGAAACAGGATCACGTTGCCCTTGCCTTGGTGATTTCGCTCCGCGTGGAAGTGATTCACGTAGTGCTTAAGGCAGTGGCGCAGAGAACTTTCTCCGAAAAGAATCATTTTCGACAGGAGCTCGGTCTTTACCGATCGAATCCGGTTCTCCGTCACCAGATACTCGTTGTGCTGGAGGAGTTCCTGATCCACCGAACCGGAGATGGTCGCCAGCATTCGTTTCCAATGCATCGACGAGACTTAACCGCGGGAGCGGCCCGCGAGCACTCTCCTGATCACCCTGCTAATCGTTGAATATTGGTAGGTTCGAGTTTTTTTGACCCTCCGAGGTCAATACGACTTGGAACGATGAGCGTCGAAGAACCGCCAGATGACTTCGGCCGTGGTCTCCCGTTCATCACCGAGCGTGCGCGGCCAGCGGTGGCCGCCCGTTTCGATGACATACAGCCGCACCTCCGTGGTGTCGCTTGCCGTGGACCAACGCCGCAACTGAATCGTCCTAGTGACGTCGCTGAGTTCGATGCGTTCGAGCGCGAGGCCCTTGCCCCACAGGTCCAGCACCGCATCGGTGCCCAGATAGGCACCCCAGCCATCGCGGTTGTCCAGGTCGCCGTCCCAGAGCGTCGTGTGGTCGTCCCGTGCGTTTACGGCCAGCACGGGGATCCGGGCGGCTGGCCGGAAGCCTTTGGCCCACGACGCCATCATCGTCCCGGCCACCGGAGCGATCGCCGCGACGAACAGTTCCCGCTGGCCACCGAGGAAGAAACTCATGTCGCCCCCGTTGGAAAAGCCCGTCGCAAACACGGCCCGTGGATCCAAGCCGAGATCCCTCGTCAACCGCGCGGCCAGTTGGCGGACAAACTGGACGTCATCAACCGTCTGATCCCGATGAAACTCGTAGCCGACGTTGAAGAAAGCCTTCCCCTTGGAATCGCGCGTGCCCTCCGGATAAGCCGCCACGAACCCGTGCTGCTCACTCACCTTGGCAAAACCGGCGAGTTCGCGGACATCCTTCGCCGAACCGGCGAACCCATGGAAGACCATGACCAGCGGTGCCCCAGGTTTCAGCCCCGAGGGCACGTCGAGAATGAACGTGCGCTCACGTCCGTCGAAGGTCAGGCGATGGGTCCCGCTCTTCCACGCCGGCGTGGGTGCGGCGGATGGCTTGCTGTCGGCGACCACGGTGACAAGGCACAGCAACCGGGCCGCGAAAAGAACAGAGATCAGAGAAGGAATAGCCCGCGATTTCATGTCATGATTTTCTGTTGTGGTAGAATGAGCCGGCAAGGAAAACTGACTAGCCGCGGAGCGATAAGCAAATGCCATCTATCAATTTGGACGACTGCTTGGATGGCAATTGGTAGAGTTTGATTGCGTTCTCACGCAAAACCATTCGCGCCAGCTCGACCGCGCGTGTCCGCGTGATCTCGCCGTCGTTCATCATGCCCGTCAACGCGAGAGCCAACGCCTGGCGTCCGGTGGCGTTTGAGAGCCAGGCCAGTTCCGGCCAGTCCACTTCCGGGCTCACGATGAAGGCATCGGTACCGAACAAAATCTTTTCTGGATACCACTCCAACCAACTGCGCAGAATCTCACTTAAGGCTCGCGGATACAGTATAAACGTTTGGGCTGAAAAATCCGCGTAGGCATTCGGCTTTTGCATAAGCGATGCGGTTTGTCGGGTGAATGGATAGCCGCCATGGACGAGGACAAAGCTCGTCTTTCGCAGCGAAGGATCGTTGAAGACAGATTCGAGGAGCAGTGGATTGCTCCCAGTCATTCGATAGTAGCCGCCCGCGCCATCAATGCAGTGAATGTGAACCGCGAGGCCCAGGCGACCGGCTTCTCTCGCAACGTAGCGAAAGAGGACATCTTGCAATGTCTTATAGTCCGCAGCCGAAGGTTCAGCGCCTCCGATGTATTGGGCGTACACCTGGCCCGCATCGGTTTCACTTGCCTCGTCAAAATCGCAGAAAGGGGTCAGTTCTTGGTTTTGTTTACTTTGGCTGCCCTTAAACGCACTTGGGCTGGGCCGATGAGTTGCCAATACCAAGGGCTCTTCCGCTAATCTGTGGGTGAAAATGAAGCTTTCCAGCAGCAGGCATGCGAGTCCGTTACGCGTGGCGACCGGCGGCGACGCGAGCTGAAGGCTCAAAGCTCGTCACCGCCGCTCGCCTGCCTGCTGCCAGAAAGCCTGGCCCGCTGCGCAGGCGATCAGTGGTCGGACGTTGGTGGGTTCAATTGCGCTGTAATACATTGACAACATGCAACTTCCATCCGAAATCATTCAGAATGTGCCCACAGATTCTGCTGAGGAGGCGGGTTTAGTAAGGGAGTCGCTGAATGTGCTCGAACAACTTGACCGGGACGATCGGCAGGGGTGCCAAGGTAGGCGGGGTGCTGTGGAGGCCATTCGCGGGCGTCTGGCCCTGGAATGGTAGATAGGCGTATTCCGCCGAATCCGCAACGAACTCGAACGGCGCGGGCACAATCCGCTCCTGTTTTTCCTCAAGTGCCTGGAAGCGGACGACGCGGCATCTTGACAGCAGAATATGCTAGCATCATGATGCCGTAATGAGAACCACGGTGACGCTGGAAAAGGATGTGGAGCGGATGCTGCGCGACGCAATGCATCGTTCGCGGAAATCATTCAAGCAGGCGCTCAACGCCGCGCTGCGGACCGGTCTGAGCGGAAAGCCGGTTCAGCACAAGGCCCGGCGGTTTGTCGTCCAGGCGCGGCCCATGGGTTTGCGCGCGGGCCTTGATCCGGCCGGCTTCAACAAACTGGCGGACGAGTTGGAGGTGGACGCCTTCCTGGAGAAACACACACGCGCGCGCCGGTCATGATCGTTCCCGACGTCAACTTGCTGCTCTACGCCTACGATTCGGATTCCCCTTTTCATGTGAAGTCTGCGGCTTGGTGGCAAAAGTGTTTGTCGGGCGGTGAAGCGGTGGGGCTGCCGCCGGTCGTGGTGTTCGGCTTCCTGCGCCTCGGAACGAACGCGCGTGTCTTCAAGCATCCGATGACTCCCGCGGAAGCGGCGCAGCATGTCCGATCCTGGCTGGCGCAACCCGTGGTGCAAATGCTTGAACTTCGGAGCAATCATATCGAGCTGGTGCTCCAGTCATTGGAGAATCTCGGCACGGCAGGAAATCTGGTGACGGACGCACAAATTGCGACGCTGGCTATTGAGCACGACGCCGCTCTTCACACGAACGACACGGATTTCATGCGGTTCGCCGGCCTGCGATGGTTCAATCCTCTGACCGGTGCGGCCAGTGCGAAGCTGCACAAGGATTGAAGCGAAGGCAAACTCATGACTCCGGCAGAAAAGCATCCAGGCGCATGGGTATTCGTCCCCCGATATTTCACCGATCCGATCCTCGAGCGGTGGAAACAGCATAGCATCACGTTGCCCTTGCCTTGGTGATTTCGCTCCGCGTGGAAGTGATTCACGTAATTGTCAAGGCAGTGGCGCAGAGAGCCTTCTCCGAAAAGAATCATTTTCGACAGGAGCTCGGTCTTTACCGATCGAATCCGGTTCTCCGTCACGAGATACTCGTTGCGCAGGAGGAGTTCCTGATCAACCGAACCGGAGAGGGTCGCCAGCATTCGTTTCCAATTCATCGAAGAGATTTAACCGAGCTAACGACCTGGGAGCAATCTTCTGATCGCCCTGCAAATCGTTGAATTGTGGTAGGTTCTAGTTTTTTGACCCTACGGCATCCGTGGTTAACCGTCTAATTCGGACCTGACGAAACTCGGAGACACCTGTTTTGTGATGTTGTTGGAGTAGAATATAGCCACGTCGGCAGCGCTCTTGCGGATCCGTACAATCCGCCGCGGGCTCGCCATTGACCCAGCTTTGAAGGTGGTTCGCACGCGCCAGAATCCGCAGTGTAAACCACTCCCCATCCCGCGCCCGAGGCTTGGGCGCACTGGCTCCTGTCACGCCTAGATTATAAATGCTGCCGGTGAAATTCTTCGAATCGTTGTGATCGCATTGAACTTCGTACCCCGGAGGAAATTCCTTTGCGCGATCCAAATGCGGCTGGCATCGAATATAGATGCCGCTATTTCCATGGCCTCCCGCCACATCCGAAATCCGGACTTCGGCAAACAATTCGAAGTCGGCAAATTCCTCGAGCGTCGCCAAGTATCCCTGCCCTCCGCTGGCCCGCAACACCCCTCCCAAAATCTCCCACTGGGGTCGATGGGCAAACCGATTCTCCCGCCAGCCGTCCAGATCTTTTCCGTTAAACAATTCGACCCAACCTCCATCGCGGGCGTTGGTCGCCTGCGGGTGACGATACGCGCCAAGGTCGTGGTCGACCGGTTGATAGGCGATCCGCATGTCCGGCGTTTCGATCCGCCGATGCCCTTCAACCCGAGAATCCATCGCCGTGGAAAGGATGCCGGTGGTTAACACGGTTCGCTCCACGGGATACGGAGACGCACCGGTTCGCACCATCGTCATGATGGCATTCGCCAGGTAATCGAAGTGACCAAAGGTCGGCTCCTGCAACCAGAACTGCGTCGAAACGGGGGAGGTATCGCCGCGAAGACGCGCTGCGAAGAGAAACTGGCGGGCGAGTCCGTTCAGCATTAGGCAGGTCGCCTTAAAGCCATCGGCGTATTCAATCAAGTAGGCGGTCGGGTCTGTACAAAGTTTTTCGAAATCGCCCTCGATCGATGGACTATTCCGTTTCAATGCGGCGGCGAGCAGTTCGCGTGAGAACCGCCCCGCACGCATTGCCTCCCAGACCGCACCTTTTTCGAGACACTGAACTGCGACGACACCCGTCTCGCCCCCACTGCGCCGCTCCACCATGCACTGAAGGGTCTCCAACGCGTGAAATCCATACGCTTCCAATCCGCCGTAGCCCACCGAAAGCGCTTCATCCATGGGCGTCCCGATCGGGATCTCCAGCCAGGGGCGACGCCATGCCAACGGAAGAGAAGAGCCCGCCATGAATGGAATCTTCATGGCCCGCGCGGTCTCATACATCCATCGCCCATCCTCCCATCGCGGCGCGAGATGTTTATCGTTAAACACTGGCACGACAGTCCCCGCCTTGTTGAACGCGGCCACGGTTTCCTCGAAGAATCTCCGTCGCGGGTATAGTTGCTGGCCTCGCTCATTTTCGGGGTACTTGCCGTGCTCGCCCACCAAGACCACTGCGTCCACCGCGATCCGCCCCTGCTCATCGAGAATTGCTTCGGCAATCGTTTTGACAATTGGAAACCCGTACTGGCGCGAGAGCGATCGACTCAGGTCCGTCTCGGGAAACTGGTCGACATACATGGCGCGCACCGGGATTGGCGTCCACTGCGGGGTGATATCCAACTTCAACCCTTGGATAAATTTCCCGACGAGAACGTCCGCGTGAGACCAGGGGCGGTACTCGGTGACGATAGCGGCGATACGGAGTTGCCGTGTCGCGCCGAGAAGCCAATCCGGCCGTAAAAACACGCCGCCAGAGATCGCAGCGGCACTCTTGACGAAGCGGCGGCGGGAAATCATGGGAAGATTCTTCGCTAGAATCCTCGTGTACGGCGAGCCAAATGAACGAGATCGTGATATTTAGGGAGTGAATCTCGTATGGTCAAAAAACTCATGCGGCATCTCGGTAGTAGAATTTCAGGAGGTCGCCGAGGCGCTCGCGAGTCTTTATATCCCCCGATATTTCACCGATCCGATCCTCGGGCGCTGAAAACAGGATCACGTTGCCCTTGCCTTGGTGATTTCGCTCCGCGTGGAAATGATTCACGTAATTCTCAAGGCAGTGGGGCATTGAGAATCCGGTTCTCCGTCACCCGATACTCGTTGCGCAGGAGGAGCTCCTGATCAACCGAACCGGATATGGTCGCCAGCATTCGTTTCCAATTCATCGAAGAGACTTAACCGAGCCATCCGCCTGAGAGCAATCTTCTGATCGCCCTGTAAATCGTTGAATATCGGTAGGTTCGAGTTTCTTGACCAAACGAGTAAAGCCATTAATTTCTGTTTTCCATCCGTTGGAGGTCGGATTGACAATATGGCCGTATTGCCGTATTTATTTCCGACATGAAAACCACCATTGATTTGCCCGACGACCTTCTTCACCGCGCCAAAGTGGTCGCCGCACAGAGGAAGACCACCCTCAAGGAACTCGTGCAGGCTGGCCTCGACTGGGTTCTTCGGTCGGATACCGAGACTGCGGACCGCCCTGCAGCGTTGGCCCGCCTGCAAAAAGGACTTCGTCTCGGTGGCCGCCCCCTGACCCGCGACCAAGCCCATGAACGCCTCTAAGTTTCTCGACACCAACATTCTGCTTTACGCCTACGACCTGGATGCACCCGCCAAGCGCGCGGTGGCGCTCCGGTTGGTCGAGCAGGGCTGGACTGCTGCCGGCGACACCGCCATCAGCGTCCAGGTGCTCCAGGAAATGCACGTGAATCTGGGCAAGCGCGGTGTTTCCCAAACCGAGGCGACTCGCATCGTGCGTGATTTCGCCGACTGGCCGGTCGTGGACAACACGCTCGAACTCCTCCAGGCCGCGCTGGACGAGCAGGCCCGCTGGAAAATCTCCCTTTGGGACTCGCTCATTCTGGCCGCCGCACGCGCCTCCGGCGCCTCCGAATTGATCACCGAAGACCTCAACCATGGCCAGAACTACGGCGGCGTCCATGCCCTTAACCCCTTTCTCTGAATCCCATGCCTGACACCGCCGCCCCCATCCCCGCCTCGCCGAACTTCGAGAAGCTCAAGGCCAAGCTCCGCGAGCTGTTTGAGCTGGACAAGGCCGACCTCGACTTCGGTATCTACCGCGTCCTCCGCCAGCGCCACACCGAGATTGCCGAATTTCTCGACAATCACCTCGAAAAATCCGTCCGCGCCGCCCGGTGGGTGGCGAATTAGTAATCAAGCAGCGATTGCCAGATCGAATAGTCCATGGCAGTGGGCTTGCCAAGAGTACTGTTTGAGATCGAGCGGTTCGGCAGGCGCACGTCCTCCCTTTGCCTCCGGGGTGGCTCCGTCCAGGGATTTGTGCACCCGGAACAACGAGCGCTCGATGCCAGCGAAGAAGGGTGGACGGTTTGATGAGGATGGCAGTGCGGGCCAACCACGCGAACTCAAGAACGGCAAGCCCAACCCGAAGAGGATCCATTCCGGAAAGCATCGCAAGAGTCCGTTCCTGGACATCCTTATAAGGCCATCCATAGCCGCGACTTAAAACCGCGTGGATCATTTTGGACAACATCGACAATCACCGGAAACTGAGAAAGAAAAAAACCTCGACCAAGATTGGTAGAGGTTCTTAGGTGCTAAAGTTCGGAATTATCCCGGGTTCGCGCGATTATAGGGTCACCGAAATAGTGAACGCGCCCGTTGAGGAAGCGTTCGACGTGAATGGGAGACACTCCGCGAACGGACTGCTTTGCCGCCGAGCCGAGCGATTTCAGGAATCCGTTCACGACATGCCGGCAACGTCCAAGCGTCGCTGCGGCATTCCGTCGTTGAACGCCTTCCAACCATTCTTGCAGGTAGGTCTCGATCGATTTCGAGGGCAGGCGAACCAGAACTGGGACGTCGGACGTTTAAACAAATTGGCCATAGCGAGAGTGGAAGTTCCTCTAATAAAATCGCGACGGGAAATCATGAATCAATCTGGAGAATTCCCGCCGCTGGAACCAGCTCAAAAGGGCACGGGACCGGGACCGGATGCGATTTCGGCTATCACTATCACGCGGGCCGAGTGATGGCAGCAGGGGCGGGAACGATTCAGAGGAAAGTGAACCCGTTCACGAGCGAGAAGGTCACGTCGCCCATGCCCGGGGGGCCGGGAAAGACGACGCTCACAGTCACCGCACCCGGGGCAGCGTCCGCGGGGATCGTAAACAACGCGGTTACGGTCGCACCGTTGCGGATGAGATGGATGCCAGGGGTGATCCCCAGGGTCGCTGAGAGCGGATTAACATTGGTCGGCGGAGCCATTCCGCCCAGCGTCATGGTGAGCGTGACCGTGATTCCTCGGTTGCCGCGATCGGGGTTCACTTCAGCCAATGCAGGGCCGCCCATGTTGCCGCCACCACCGGGGCCACCACCGGTGGCTGCGCTATTGGTCACGGAGTCGTAGCTCGCCAGCGAGGTCTGACTTACGCGGAAAAAATTCTCGCTCTCCGTTGCGGCGGCGACCTGATTACCCCGATTGCCGACCACGGCGACGCCGGTCGCGCGGGAGGTCCACGCACTCAGATTCGTCGAGGATTCGATCTGATAGATGCCGCCTTCGACCGCGCTCCAGACGAGCGTGACCTGATGATTGGCAAGCGTCGGCGTCTCGATGATCAGCGGTGAATTCGCGCCACCGACAAAATTTGTCGTAACGGTTTCCGCCAGCGTCGTGACGGCTGCGCCCCCCGGAGCGCCGTAGAATGCGCGGCCGATGTTATAAGGGAATACGGGGGTGCCGTGGGTCGAGATGCTCACGAAGTACGCGTAGGTGCCGTTAGGAAATTCAGGCGTGACGCTGAAGCGGCCATTGTACTCGTCGAGGTCGAAATCCGTGCCCTGCTTGGCACCGACGTCGCCGAGAAAGACATTGTCCTCCATGTACCGGCCCAGCGGATACTGGGTTGAAACGGCCGGGCCGCTCTGACTGGCGCTCACGCCATACACGCGGGTGGCCCATGCGGGAATTGTCGTGCGACCTGAAGTCATGAGGTTGTCCGAGCCGCGTTCTCCGTTGCGAAGCTGAAAGCCGGAAAGCATCCGCCGCACACCGCTCGCGGAACGTGTTGGGTCTGAATAACCGTAGGGTCCGTAAACCGGGAAGCCGTCGCGGACCCAACCCAGAATGGGCGAATGCTGCGTGGCAGCATCGGTTGACTCGGAATAGGTCTTCGTGACCGCGTTGTAATCCACATGGTCGCCTAGCAAATAACGCAGTGCGACGGGGTTTGCATGGTAATGGTAGGTGCCGCTGTTCTCTTGGTGGGCGTAGGCGGGATCAAAGGTCGCGCCTTCATTAACGTAGGCTTCGCGATTCCAATAGCCGTTGCCGTTGGCTTCACTCGAGCCGTTCCAGACAAATCCGTCACGAGAATCAAACATCGCCACGCCGTCTACGAAGTAACCGATGGAGCCAAGTCCCGTGAGCGTCTTCGTCGCCGGCACCGAAGGATTGCGCGGAATGCGATAAAACGTGTGCTGGTTGGCTGGCAGATTTGGGAAGCCATTGGGCCACGGTCCCATCGTGTGACTGCCAAGGCCGGTGGTCCGTAAGTAAATCCAATCCACCGACGAATACAGTTCTTGCACCCCGGAATACGCCGGCAGCGATTGGGTTTGCGAACCGTTGCTCCATGTAGTGACGGCGTTGCCAGAGGCTTGATTGGCGGAACTCGTGTAAATACGAGCGTATCGGCCCGAGTTGCTGGTCAACCAGGAATCGATCCGGGCGTCGTCGGCAAGTGCCGCCGAGGTGGTGAGCAGAATTCCGGTCCATGCAGTGATGCCGGGGCGTGTGCGATTTTTCATGGTGATTGTTGTTTGAAGTGAATCCGTTTCAACGGTCATGGCGCCAGAATACGCCCACCAACCTTAAGGGAATGTGAAGGGATGGAGTTTCTGAACCTCGAACAATTCTGGTTCGCCGAAGGGACCGGCTTAAAGAGGCACGGGGACGCCTGCTCAATGCCCGTTAAATTGTACGGTGGGGGCGCTGGGTCGACGTGGGGAAATTCACCCAGTTGGGATTGGTTTTCCTGGGGTGGGGAACCAAGGTGTGTCGGGCAACCATTCCGAGCGAGAACCCCTCCATGAATCGAATTGACGACAAACTCGAGTACTTGTATCGATTTTTCCAGGCATTTCGCTCGAACTCGGCAAGAATGGGCCAACGTCCGCCGAAACAATGAGCTTCCGGTACGCCGCTTGCTGTCGTTTTTCCCGGCGTTCGACCCGTACCCCGTATTATCCCCGTATTATGAATGTTTCCATGATTACCAAGGCGATTCTCCGCTGGACTTCTAATCTGCATGCCGGGCTCGCCCTGTGGGGCCTTGCTGCAGGCGCGCTCAATGCGGCGATCCCGGGTGAGCTCGGAACTTCCCACCTGAAGTTTGGCAAGCCGCAGAATGGCGACATCTTTCGGGCAGGCGACGCGATAGGCATCGTCCTTGAGTCTCGGGTTCCCGGTGATTACTTGGCCAGTGCCGATGTCCTCCTGAACGGCCAACCGATCGGTTATGCCTCCTACTGCTGCCCGGCCTGCAAGTGCCAGCAACCATTGCCCGGCGCTCCGCTCACACTCACCTTGTGGACAGGCTACGGCGGCCTGCCCGAACAGGGATGGAACAATCCCCAGCCCGGTCGATATAAACTCTCGGCTCAGGGAATAACTAGCGCTGGCGACGTGGTTCAGGCTGATTCGATTGAAGTTGTCGTCTTGCCCAGCGGGCCGGTCGTCGAGATAAACGTCAGAGCGATCGACAACGAGGCTTCCGAAGGGCCGGATTATAACGTCGCCATATTCGAGGTATCGAGATCTGGCAGCACTCAGAAGCCGCTCACTGTCTGGTTTAACACCGATGGTTCCGCAACCCGCGACCTCGATTACTTGCTTCTGACCCAATTCTGCACAACGCCCTGTCGCCGTCTGGAAATGGAGCTGACCGGCAACACGTTGGTCATTCCCGAAGGAGCCAATTCAATTCAAATCGGGGTCAAGGCGATTCATGACGATCTTCTTGAAGGCGATGAATCGGCCGCCCTCCGTTTGGTTGACTCACCGATTGCAGGTCCAATCCCGCCGTATGTGCTAGGAGCACAGTCGGAAGAAAAGGTGGTGATCCATGATACCCCGACTCGCGCGTTGCTTGTCATTACGGAACCCCGTCATTTGCAGGAATTCACCGAACCCGCAACCATTCCGATTCGCGTCGTTGCGATTGATCCCAAGGGGTATATTCCTATGGTCGAGTTTTTTGCCAACGACGAAAAGATAGGGCAATCAAGCCTCGCATTTTTCGCGGCTCCTCTCGATGGCACTCCTGTCCATCATACATTCGATTGGGAAAAGGTCCCGGCCGGAAAATATATTCTAACCGCCCGAGCCGTCACGGCAGACGGTGGGAAGCTCATCTCGGAGCCAGTGTGGATCGTCGTCGAACCTCTGGCTCATCGAATCCCGGTCGTCACCGTCTACTCGAAGAAGGATCGAGTTAAGGAGTGGGATCCTTCGGATGAACTGATTTTCAAACTCTTCCGTAGCGGCGAAGTCTCGGAACCTTTGTCGGTCCATTTCACTCTGGAGGGCACAGCAACATTTGGATCCGATTATGTTCGCAGTTTTGGCACTGAACCTGCCGACGATGCATTCGGCGCGGTCAATGGCCAGTACCCGGTCCGTGATGCGGCTCTCCCGCATCGTGCCATTGTCAACTTCTCGCCGGGATCCTCGGAGTCGTTCCTGATCTTCCATCCGATTCCCGAGAAGATGCTCGAAGGCGATGAGACGGTTGGAGTGAAGATTGTTTTGCCACCCACGGATCCGCTGGCGCTTGCTCGGCCAACGTATGCCATTGGCGATCCCGGTATCGCCAAAGGTGTCATCGTTGAAAGGGTACCCGGGCCCAGTATTGTTATTCAGGAGCCGGTTACCGGTTCCCGCTTTGCGACGGGCGAGGATCTGGCGATTCACGCCAGCGCGGTTGACCCGAACGGGGCCATAACTCATGTCGTCTTTTACGCCAATGGCAGGGTTCTCGGAGAATCGACGATCACCTTCATACGGGAGCCGGATCCGGGAGTGCCGATCCAGCACGAATTCGTCTGGAAGAATCTTCCAGCCGGCAAATTCGAACTGACAGTCCAATCCGAGGTGGGCGGACTGCGCGTTGTGTCGAATCCCGTGATTATCGTCGTTGAAGATACGCTTTCCCCGCCGGTAATCACGGTGTCGAGTCCTGATGGCGAGGCATCGGAGCCCTCTCCGGGTCGGTCGGACACGGCGACCTTCGTGCTCACGAGGACGGGATCATTGGACGGTCCGATCACCGTGTTTTACGCCATCGACGGGACCGCACAGAACGGACGCGATTATACATTCCTCGATGGGGATGCCACCTTCCCGGCTGGAGTGGCGGCGCGCCGTATTCAAGTGCGGGCGCTGGCCGATCGGTTCATCGAAGGCACGGAAACAGTCGTGCTCACAGTGCTACCGAGTCGATCCTATAAAATCGGAGCGGACTCCTCTGCGCGGATTTCGATTGTGGATGCCGATCAACCGCCGGATATCAAGGCTACAATAGTCATGACGGATCCTGAGAACAACGCGGAGTTCAAGGCGACGGGAAATATACGGATCCGTATCTCGACGTTCGATCCCACTGGTTTAATTGCCTTTGCGGAGTTCTTTGCCAATGGTGAAAAGATCGGCGAGGAGGGTTTGGTTTTCCCGCTGTGTGTTGGATGCGGTCCCAAGCCGGGATCCGCGCTCACAATACCCTTTATCTGGAGGAATGTTCCTGCCGGGCAGTATAAGCTGACTGCGCGGGGCACGAGTTCTTCCGGCGATGTCATTACAAGCGAAGCGGTACGTGTCGTGGTTCATGGGAGCGATTCCAATAACAACACGAGCAGGCTGCATCCCGCGGATTTGACCCCAGCAGATTCCGCCCTCACCGTGGAGGAGATTAAGCCCTATGCAATTGCCTGGAAGAGTGGAACGAAATGGGCCGTTGGGCCAAATCCCATTCCGGCCAGTTATGTCACCCGTGCGGGGGCTCTTTGGAAGGGGGGCGAAAAGTACGTCTATGATCCCAATGCCGGGCCTGCGCCCCTCGGGTGGATCAACGTGCCGCCGCCGGCAGCGGTCCCGACGCTGAACGAGAGCGGTATTCTCATTCCGGTGGATGACACGATCGAGAAAGCGCGGGCGGAGAGCACTGCTTTGGCCCAATGGGGATTGCCGGCCGTGGATAACGCGCCCATGCAGTGGGTGATTCGGGTACTGCCAGCAGCCGGTGTTCAGAATTACGCGGTTGAAGAACGGTTCCCCGCAGGAGTCACAATTGTCGATATCTCGGATGATGGCACCTACGACGTGGCAGGCGGAGTCATTCGTTGGGGGCCGTTCTTCGACGCGACACCGCGCAAGTTCTCATTTGCCTTCGTTGGAGCGCGGCCCGAGACGTTGGGGGGAATCGTTTCGTTTGACGGCCACGATGCCCGAATTGTCCACGTCCCGCTCCCGCCGATCCTCGTGCAGGATGCCGCGACGGCCGGAGGGAAGGAACATTCCAATGGCCTTCGGATCGCTCACGTGGCGCGGTTGAGGTCCGGCGCCATTCAATTGACTGTGGTGGACGACTCCCCGGGATCGGGTGCGGGTTGTGACGTGGAGATTTCGGACGATTTCGTTCACTGGCAAAAGGTGGGCCACCTGGGTGCGGGCGCCGATTGTGGTACCCACCTGGACAACGATGCGAACGAGTCCGACAAGCGTTACTATCGCGTCATCCGCCGTCAGTAGATCGCTTGTTCTCGCTATAGCGGACGGCGGGGAGTCGACGATCAACGGATCGTACCGCGCAATGTCCTCGTCCGAAAACATCGGACGAATCGCATCACACTCACTTTCCGATCACCAAGACACTGTCGGCGACTGCAAGCTCAGCCTCGCGGGCCTTTCCGGGCCATGAATCCAGGACGGGTCGCAGCCTCGCGAGTTCCTGGGGAATGGGAATTGAGGCCACTCCGAAATCATTCCGGAAGAAAGCGGCCGTCGATACCGGAAGGGATGCCTCCCAAGCTTGAATCCCACTCGAAGGATTCACCCGTTCAACTCTCGATGGTTCGGCAGCTCTTTCGATAGCCCTGGATTCAATTGCTCGCACCAAGGTGGATGCGCTCAGCGTGTGGCGTTCGGCCGTAACAAACTTCGGCCGGAGTACGCCATCCACCAGAGTGCCTTGAACCACCCGATGAATCGCCGGCCGGACCGCAGCCGGCGGCGGAAGCACCGTGAAGTATGTCGACTGCAACGCGGCTTTGTCCTCGAGACCCACCACGTCGTCTCCATTAAAGTCGAAGCGCACATCAAATCCGGCCTCGGCTGAGGTCCGCCCAAACGTCTCCCGGAAGGCAAACAGATCAACAAAATCCACGTCACGATCGCCATCCTGATCACCGAACAGACGGTGGAATGACTGCGAGTTATCGGCTGCGAGGGCATTTCCCGCGGCATCCGTTACCGCCGAGGCGATCACCGTCGCTACATAGTTTCCGTCGGGCACCGATCCACCCGTCAGTGCAGGGAATGTCCACCGGATTGTGGCTCCACCAACCCCGGTGCCCTGCAGGGCGGCCCCGGAGGCGTCGAGCGATGCCGTCAAGTTGGTCAATTTCAACGCCGGCCCCCCATTGTTTGCGTAAACCGCCTCGCTGAATTGAACTTCCAGCGACGTGACCATCGACCGCTGCGCACCGCCACCGCCAATGATCCACTTCACGACCTGCGGTCCGACACGGTCGAGTGTGAATTGCTCCTCCGCAATAATCGGACCCTCGGAATTCTGAATGCGCACTCGGACGGCATTGGGCCCGTCTTTCATCGAGACATTCTGGAATAGGTACTGACCGCTGCCATCCGACGTCACCGTGCCGTCGTTAAATCCGTCCCCATTGAGGTCGAGGTCCACCGTGGTATTCGGAAGCGTATCGCCAGCGAGAGTCACTACCGGCTTATTGGTAAGGCGGTCGCCGGCGAGACCGGAATCGGATTCCGGTGCCAACTGCAAGGAAAGCGGAGTGCCGACAAGCAGCTCGACGTCATCGACGACAACCCCTGACGTGGAGTCACCACCCGTCAGCGACAGCACCAAGCGGACGACCGTCCCTTCATCACCACCATCGGATATCGGGATTTCAATCGTCACCGGCACCGCAATATCAGCAGTCGAGCCCGAGGCACCGGCACCCGGAACACGGGTTGACTCCGCAAAGTAAACCACGCGGCTGCCCTGCAGGTTAAACCCGGCATCGCTCAGCGTGAGATTCTGCGGCGAGCCAAACAAGGATCCGGTGGAACCTTCCAGGAAGCTGATCTCAAAGGTCGGCGGGAGCTCCCCTACTAGCTTCAGGTCGACCAGGCGCAGGGTAAACCGAAGCGCCCTTACACTGGCCGGTAGCGCAAAGGTCTGTTCGAACCGACTGATCTCCGCCGCCCCGCCGCGCAGTTCGCCAACCCCATCGCGAACAACAGCATTCCCGATGCTCGTCCAACCAAACCTCGGATCGCTTGAGCTCGAAATCGTGAACGTGCCGTTCGTGAATCCGGGCGGGAACGCCGCGAAGTTCACGCTGCTCACACTCGCCACCGTCGTGAGATCCACCGAATACGCCCCGGCAGGTGCTGTTTGGCCAAATCCCGTCGGCAAACTCACGCGCACGGAATACGTGCCCCGCGACAAGCCGCTGAATTGATACGAGCCATCCGCTCCGGTCACCACGGTCGCTTCGTCGAGATCGAGAACACCGTTGCCATTCGAGTCGAGGAACACATCGGAATCCGTCAGACCCGTCTCGCCGTTGTCGCGAATTCCATTGCCATTGGCGTCGACAAAAACTCCACCGCGGATCGACCCGGTTGATTGACGTCCGAGCAACACGGAAACGCCAGCACCCGTGTTCGGCACAATCGCCTGGCCCACCGACGTCACCGTGTCGAGGGCCTCGACAGCCATCACGGTGTAGGTACCCGGACGCAATCCCGAAAAGGTGAACGCGCCCGTGCCGTTGGTCGTGACGGCGGTCTCATCCAAATCCAGCGAACGATTCCCGTTACGATCAATGAAGACGGTGACATTAGATACACCCGCTTCGGTGCCATCCCGCTGGTTGTTGACGTTTTGATCGTTGTACACAGTGCCTGCAATTGCTCCGAGCGTCATGGCACCGAAATCCGGTCCGGCCGCGACACTGACAGTCGTCGGCACCGTGATCGGAACCGCGC
Organism: Akkermansia muciniphila; assembly: GCA_945900455.1. Lineage (GTDB taxonomy): Bacteria > Verrucomicrobiota > Verrucomicrobiia > Limisphaerales > UBA9464 > SIBK01. Next base: position 13,464 of record CAMDJH010000045.1, on the reverse strand, counting down.
TGCCAAGATCGGTGGAAGGAGAGCTTAGCGAGAATCCAGCCGGTACAACCACATTGATCAAATACGACGCGGGCGCTTCAAGCTCCAACTTGTAGTTCCCGTCAACGTCGGTCTTAACCTGAAGCTCGCCGGAATCCAAAGCGCTGTTCTCGTTCCTATCGACATAAATCGTCCAGCCCGCCAATCCAGATTCACCCGTATCGATCACACCGTTTTGGTTCGTGTCATGGAACACCCTTCCCTGCACGGGCACCACGGGACCCGAGCCCCGGTGAATCTTCCCGGCGGCGTACTCCGAGGTAATCGGCGGATGTTTGCTGTCGAGCAGCACGGCGTACACGTGGTAGTCACCGCGTGGCATCGTCGACACATCCCAGGAAATCGTCGCCTTGCCGCCAATCAATGGAACGTCATCGATGAACGAGCCGTTGGTTCCCTGGCCGGTTTGATCGTAGTAGAAGTAGACGCGGGCGTTCGGATCGGTACTCGTCGACGTTGCCTCGATGTTCACCGAATTGCCGGCTTGGTCGGTAACTGGGCTGACAACGTGCAGGTCCGGGGCCGGTCCTGAATCGCGAATGGCGTCAAACGTCACATCGCCCAATCCGGCACGCGGCACGATCAGTCTATACTGGCCCGTCTTCGGAGCGGCGACAAAGACCGACTTGCCCGTCGGGCTCGTGAGCGAATCAACGACGGCCATGTTGTTCTTCGCGAAATCCGCCTCCGAAATGCGTGTGCCATCTGGCAATTGGACGGTGAGCGGGACGCCGCCGTTTGCGGGATTTGTCCAGTTCGCATTCAGCATGATCCATTCGGTGTCCCCGGTAACTCGGAACACGCCCTCTGCGTCCGCGGGCGAGGACGAAGTGACACTGAGACCGTCGATCACGGCCGCTCCGAGGAGAACTCCCCGTTTCGAAACCGGGTTGAAAATCCAATCCGGGGAGCCGTCGAAGTGCACGATAACCCCCAGGGTTTGTTTCCCTCCGATCGTGTGTCCGGCGATCGTGAACGATGGGAAATCAAAGCTTCCCCATCCCGCGACAAAACTCGCGAATGGATCCCCCTCCTTATAGTGCAGCTTTGCGCTGGTGCTCAAAAGCGCCACACCCCAGAGGCTCTTGGGAATGGGTGAAACCGAGGGTAGCCTGACGGATGCGCTGCCAGAAATGTCCAGCCTCACGCGATCTTTTGCGTCCAGGTTCAGATCCCCGGTCTGTGAGATCAATCCACCCAAAATCGCCAGGTCTCCATGCATGGTGAACGTCGATGTGCTCCAATTGATATCCACCGTGAGGCTACCCTTGGCCAGTCCGGTGAAGGTCAAGACATCACCAATCGCGATCGCCGTTGCCGTCGCCTTTAGATGAGTCTTGTCAACTTCGGCGTCCAGTCGGACCGCAAATGCGACACCGTTGACGGGCCCACCCGCCCACTCGGGTAGAGGCACAGCAACATTCGGCCCTGCGGAAATCACCAGAGTGCCCTTGAAGAGTATATCCTTGCTCGGATCCGCCAGGTTCTCAACACCCGCGCCCGCGCCAATTAGGAACGCTCCCGTCGTACCCAATGGAATCTTAAGGCCTTTGGGGAATGGTATAGCGTCGGCATAAACCTTGTTCAGCTTGCCCTTGAGGAATCCGAGCGTCACATCAACGCCAACGCCTCCCGGGAAAGTCAACTTGGCCGAGCCTTCGTAGAAATCCTTGATCGTGTCGAACTTGAATACGACCTCGTTGATCTCCCACACGCCTTTGACAATGATGATATTCTCGACCTTCACTGTTCCAACGAGCGCAACGAAGTTCTCCCCATCCTTCCGCAGTATCCGGATGGAATTCTTATCTTTCTCGCTGAAGTCGAAAGTGACAACTGCGCCACGGATTTTGGCTGTCATCTTCCCGGTGATGGTGAACTGATCGTACAGGTCAAAATTGATCGCCGTGGGATCGGCAGGGGCCGGAAGCGCGGCGGCAGCCTCCGCAGACAACCCCATCTTATACACCAATTTTAAATTCTCTCCGTGAACCTCAATCTGATTGAACAGCGTGAAGTCCACGTTATCGATGGTGATCTCTCCGCCACGGAAGTATACGGCATCCGCATTGATCACCAATTCCTGGCCTTTCTTCAGCTCGGCCTTGATTTGTGTGGCACCAATCGGTTTGCCAAATTTTTCCGGCAGTATGAGGAACCCGCGCAATTCAACCTGCGGTTCCCAGTCAACGAGGTTCGCCGTGTTGTGGTCCGCGAGCAAATGGATGTAGTTGATGTTCAGCTCTGCTCCGAAAACCTTCACTGTCTTCGTAACGCCCGTCTGAATCGTCAAGTCAAAGAACTTGGATTTCTTGAACGAGAAGTCCACGTCGGCCTTCTCGTAATCGGGACTCACAATCTTCGCTTTCCCGGTCACGTCCACCGTATCGACAGTCAGCTTCTTGAGAACGTCGATCTGAACGTCCGTAATTCTCCAATTGCCAAGTTTTGCCGGTTGGTTGTCAGGAACGCCCGGGACGGGTTTGGTCAAATCGATGCGTTCCGCCGTGAGTCGCGCGTTGGCCTCGAACTGAATTTTGCCATCCGCCTCTTCCTTCACCAGAATTCGACGGTCATTACCGGCGTCATCCTTGCCCGACAGATTGACTTCGAGATTGCCCAGCGACGGTATCTGGAACTTGCCGGTCAGAATGGCCTGCTTTAATTCGAAGGTATATTTGAACCGGACCTCGATCTTGATAGCGATGACTTCGAGTGAATTGAAGAGGTTAAATTTCACCGTATCCCGTTTCTTAGGATCGGTCGCCGCAGGATCCTCGAGCGTAATTAATCCCTCCGTCACCTGGACGCCTCGGGCATCGACAATCAACCGATCCTTCGTTTCTTTGCCGTCCTTATCGGTACCGATCGAAGTCTTGATTTCCTTCCCGCCCGTAATCTTCTTAGGGAGGCTAACTTCGCCGCGGATCAGCAACTGCGGATCCCATGCCGGCTGCTTTTCACCGGGTTTGAGAGGCGGATCATTTGCATCCAATTTGCGGTGCGACACAAAGTCGAAATCCTTCAGCAGGAAATCAAATCCAAGCAGCGAAAACGCGATTCCCTTGTCGTTTTTCAACTTGAGATGAATCTGCTCGGGCTCGTTGTCCTTCGCCGGGGTTATATCAAGTTGCAATTCGCTGTCTGTCTTGGCCCCCGGCGTTTTCAGCAAGGCGGTCCCATGGATCTCCAAACCGGTGTCCGTCGTCTTCACAGACATCTTCAATTCCTTCAATTGCCAGGTACCGTCCTTGGTAATGTTGAACGGCCCTTTCAATTGAATCTCTCCGTTGACTCGGATTCCCTTGCTGGAAAGTTCTACATAACGATCGGCACCCGAGGCGTCTTTACCCGTAAAGTCAATGATCGCCGCCCGCTCGGTCTTGGAATCCGGCGTCTCGATCATCTCGGTGAGCGTGATCTTGCCGTGTAGAATAAGGACGGATTCCTTGCTGCCGTCCTTATTGGTTCGCTTCTCGAACTGGAAAGACATGTTTTCGAAGACAGCCTTGAAGCTTCGGAACACCTTGCCACCCGACTTGTCTTCGAGCGGCATTGCCTTGTTATCTTTTCCATTCCGTGTCTCGTCCTGAGTGATCTGAATGCGCTCGTCATCCTTGTCGGGCGTCGTGACGGTGGGTGCCTTCTTCGCATCCTGATCTTTCATCGCACCGACCAAATTCTCATCCGGACGACCTAGTCCGGACACTTGAATGAGCGGGTCCCATTCTTTGGTGTCGGTCAGGTTGCGGTCGGAGACGAAGCTCACTTTGCCGCCATCCGCTTTCGAATACTTGATTCCAGAAACCCAGAACTCGTCCCCAATCAATTCGCTAGTCCATTCGAGGCGGATTCCCTTGTCGTCGCGAACCTTGATAAAGGAGACCTTCAGGACATCTTTGCCTTTCGGATCCACGACTTTGCCTTCACCACTTACGTCCCACGGACCATCTGCCTTGGGTATCAGCTTGACCTTGAGGTCTTTTATCATCCAGCCCCCATCAAACTTGATCGGATCTACCAAAGCGTAGTCGCCGAAGAAGCGGGTATCGACGCCGCCCTTGCCGTCATCACCAAACGAGAAATGCCCGGGACCACTCGAAGCGACGGAGAAGTCGAGCTTCAACCGAGCGTCACCGAGTTGAGAAACCAGAAAACTACCGGCCAATCGGAGGCGCGTGGGTTCAGTAGAGTCATAGCTATTCAGGAAATCCAACGTCTCTGTTTTTAGCTTGAAGCCATCTAAATTATAGAGTTGCGGCCCGGCAGGCCCTGTAGGATTCACCCTCGCTGCCGCAAAGCTTATTCCCTTGATGCCGATCTCTACGGTATTGAGCCCATTGAAAACGTCCTTCGGGACGACGTCGAATACGGTGGCCGGAGCCGGCTTGAAATTGTCGGGAAGCTGGAGTGCGGTATAGAGTTGTATTTCACCCGGGTACGGAACAACACCGCCCGGGACGAACGGGTGGGAATTCGCAATACCGATGTACCGAATGGTCATCGGTACTCCGCCCAATCTGAACAGCGCGTTGAACACCGGGTCTTTATAGCTCACAACCTTCGCCACTGTAGCTAGCTGCCCGAGCGTCCCGTCCGGATTCCTGAAGAATCCGAAGCGAATTGTCCCATCAAGCAGGACGTCATTCACGCCGCCAATCAGCGCCTTAAACTTGCCGCTGACCTCAATGAAACCATTCTTGAAGTCGATGGTCGTGGTGCCGCCGTCAGCCTGAAGGATTCCAACGAACGCGACGCTAGGCAAAGGCTCGAATCCGATATTGATCAATCCGTTGACCGTTGCCCGGAGCGTTTTGTCATCGTATTCCCAGGGGTTATCGGGGCTAAAGCGCAACGGCAGAGTCTCGCCTCCAGGGGCCTTCTTGTAGCCGACGTTGTCGTCTTTCTTCGACTCCACGACTGTGCCAGTTTGTGAGGGCGATTTTGATTCCAATTGCGCAGCCCCTCGTGGCGGTCCTCGAACGGATTCTGCATCTAATCCAGGCCGACTCGGCGCATCGAGAACCACTACCCACTCCAGCTGGTTCGCGTCAATGCCAGCAGGAATAACAATCTTGGAGAGATCCACAGCCACGACCCGCGTGCGGGCACCGCCGACTGCAAATTCACCGGCGAAATCTTCCGTGCCCCCCAGCCGCCGAATCCGGAGATGCCAAATGCCCGCGGAAATATTGTCCGCCTGTGTGACGTCCTCATCCGTGCCGATCCAGAGTTCTTCGGACCATTTCTCACCTTCACGAACAACGGCATCCCCTGAATTCTTCATCGTGTACTGAAGTTGGGACTTGTCGCTGAGCACCACGAATTTACGTGTGTTCGAGTTGAACGCGACCCAGGGGCGGACGATTTCACCAACCACAAGGTTCGGCAACCGGAGCTTCAGATTGCCCGTCGCCATATTGTTGGCCTCGCTGTTCTCGGTCACCGTATTGGCAGTGTCGAGTTCGACTTGCCACTTCAGACCCACGAGATCTTCGGATGAAAGTGTCCCGGTACCGGAATTGCCGGTGATGATCGGGAACTTGAACGACAACTCCCGCTTGCCGGCGCTAGTATACGCGCCCTCGGTGACCAACCGCTTCAAACCGTTGCTGTTAACCAGGTACAGCTTCTCAGTCCAGGACGTCCCTGGCACCGGAGTTCCTGCGCCGAAACTCACGGTATAACTGACCTTGGTGTCCCCACCTGACTCGGCCTCAGAGTCCGGGAAGTCGCTTACATGCAAGTCACCACCCAGCGTTATCCGTGAGGTCAATCCTTGGGGACGGCCGCCACCGGTGTTGATCCTCCCTACAAAGACCTTGGGATTAATCGTGTCCAGCGGAGTCATCGTTAGGGTGTCTGTGGAGGTTAGGTTTACAGTCTTGATGATTTCCGCGATGTCATAGACGTAGATGCCGCGGTCGAGCCCCGTCCGATACGCCGCCAGAATCTTGGTTCTGTCAGGCGAGATTACCAGGTTGTCCGGGAAGCTGTTCGGCACCATGACGGTGGCCGCAACGAGCTGAGGAGCTCCATGGACGCCGAATGGATCCTTGATGATACCGATGTTGCCGCCAGCCGTGAACGGCGGGATGTTGGGATCGTGCGAGGGCAGACCTTCGATGAATTGGTTGAACCCACTGACGAAGGCGTAATCGCCATTGGGCAGCACTGCTGCCCCAATTGCGTTGTTGAAGTCGAAGGCATCGGTGTGTGAGCCGAGGTTCAATTCGGCGAAGAGCGACTTCAGGTTGTTTATCGATCCGAATCCATTGCCGTCGGTCAGCCGGTTCGCATATACCACTCGTCCCGACTGATTGCTGGCAGTGACGCCGTACGGCTCATTGCTCGCCACGATCACAGCCGACGCCTTGAGACGCACCCCGCCGTCCGAGGACGACACGTCATAGACCAGAATCTTTCCAGCGCGGGATCGTCCTCCCGAGCCGAACATCACCGCATCGGGCGCGGCCGCGTAGACCTTGGAACCGTCCGCATCGATTGCAACTCCTCGCAACCCGCTCGGTGCCGGCGAAGCCAGCACCGTCTGAATCACCTGATGATAGGTGGGTGAACCCACACGGATATCGATCACGTAGAGGTTCGGAGACTTTTCATCGGTGACCACGACGAAATCGTTGCCCGGGCTCGACGCAACCCAGAATGCCCGGGCGCCCGCCGGGAGAAGGATTGCATCGATGTCTGGAGTGCTCGGATCCGCATCGATGGGTTGCAGTGTGACCGCGTCGAATACGGCGACGCCGTTTGAACCGAAGAGCGAGGCGTAGAGCCGCGTGAGGTCCGCCGTCAGCGTCAGAGCGCGGGCGGACCCAGTCGTGACAGGAATCCTGGCCAAAGCGACCGGCAACGCCGTTCTGGCGTCGAGCACCAGGATTTCGTTCGTGCTCGAGAGCACCGCGAAAACATAGTTGTTCTCGATTGGCAGTCGCACGGGTGCGCTGATCACCGTTACGGGCTCGTATTTGAGGCCTTGCCCGTCGTCAGCCGGCGCGGGAATATTTTGCGTCCGATGGACGCGGATTTGAACAGCGCCGATGGCGATATTCTTCGGCACTTGAACCGAGAGAATCTTGGTCGCGGAGTTGTAGGTCAGGGCGTTGCTGTCAACAACCACCGGGGTTGATTTCTTGGAATTGTTGGTCCCGTCCGGAATCGCCTCAAACACCACAGAAATATCCTTAAGCAAACTGCCAAGCCCCTGCGGTGCCAATGCCCATAGCAAACGATCCACCTTCAGGTCGAGGAACACCTGGACAGTGTCGCCGGATCCGCCCAATCGGGACGTGGCGCTGAGAATCACCGGCGGCTGGCTCGGATGATCGGATGGCAATACCGTGTTTTTGAACTGGCCGCTGACAGCCAGCGTCTGATTCGCAATCACCGAAACAACGGTCGATGTGAATACCGGCACCGGGGAATCAATCGTCTTTTCACAGACATAGAGCTTGTAGCGTCTCGTATCGAACCGTGCGACATAGTCCAGCTGTGCACGGAGCAACAGGTTCAAAATGCTGTCAGCCAAAAGAATTCCTGAAACGCTGGAATTGCCCTTCACCGGTGAATCCACAACAACAACAATCGGCACCGCGAGGCTGACGCCCGGGAACGGCGGGCCCAGCGGCCGAGGCGTTGCGGAGTTGCCACCGCTCGGTGCAGACTCAGGTCTTGCAAGTATATAGAATCCAAGCGAACTGATCGCAATCGGGTTCTGCAGATCGAGATGGCCGCGCACCAAGCCGGTGCTGGATGTGTCCACCAAACTCACAAGATAGTCACCACTCTCCGTAACGCCCGGGGTCGGTACGGATGTATCGGTCTGCACCATGCTGTCCTGGCCAACCACTCCGAACGCCACTTGGATCCACGCCTTCTCGGGGGCCCCATCAAGGCCAGGGACCTCTCCGGCGCGATAGAAGACCACTTGCGTGCCCGCCAATGTTCCGAGCATACGTACCGCAACCTGAATCGGGCGAACGGCGGGCGTTGGTCCAATGTCGAGACGGAATCCGGTGCCAAAAATCTGACCGGGGATCAGGGCATAGGGAAGTTGATCCTCGCGCAGTGTATTGTAGAGGACCGTCGCGTTACCCGGGAGTGCACCGGGAGGAATTGTCAGGCGTGTTCCATCCGCCGCACTGACGACGCCACCGTTTGAGCCCACCGCAATCGGTGCCGGTCTCGCTGCCTCGACCCGCACCCGAATCTTCAGAGCCAGGAACCGGTAGAGCACCGTAATCGTGGTTTCACCGGTCTTCACTCCGGTGACAAGGCCCTCCGCCGTCACATGGGCGATGGATTCATCACCGGAAACGTATCGGGTGCCGGACGCGGCGGACGTCAGATCCACACCATTCGTACCCAGTACGCGCAAGGCCTGGGTGCCGACCCCGGGCTCAACCACCAGCGCACCGGGAGCGACCCGCAATCCGCCATTCGCGAGGTCACGGTCCGAGGGGGCAAGACTGCCCACCGCCACGGCCACGGCGGCGTGGAGATTACCGCGGCTGACAATCACGACCGCTTCGCCATCTTGGATTGCAACCGCGCCTCCGTTTGCTCCCACGGCGACTACGGCAGGATTTGTCGACGTATAGGTGAGACCGCCCGGGGTCAACGGCACATCCTTTGCATCCGCGAAATCGCCAAAGACCGGGAGGAGCCACGCCGTGCCAATCGGTACCCGCGTCGTCAAATCGCCGACGCGGATCGACACGAGGGCCGCATCACTGATCTGGACAGTTACCGTGGCAAGATTGCTGGCAACCCCAGCGTCATTCGCCGTCACCTTGAAGGAGCCGACGGGTTGCGCACCGGCCGCGGGTTGGAAGAAGGCGAACTGGCCGTCATTCGACAAGATGACGGTTCCGCCAACCACATTGCTCAAACTGAATTTGAGGCCGGTACCTGAACCATTGACGAGGGATTGGAGATCAATTCGCACTCCGAAATCACGATGCGTTCCCGTCGCCAAATCATGGAGGCTCGACGCCGGAGTGAGGACCGAACCAAGGTTGAAATTGAGCAGGCTCACGTCGTCGGGATCGACGACACCATCGCGGTTCACATCCGCAGCAAGGCTGTAGCCTGCCTGCCCGCTGCGAGTTCCCAATGCGGTGCGAACCTTGGCTAGATCCGCGCCATCGACGAGACCATTCAAGTCGGCGTCACCTGCAAGGAATGATTCGACCGTGTACCGACCAGCTGTCGTAGCGTCGACGCCGGTAACAGACACACCCAGACTGGCTCCAGCGTCGACGAGATACAACGCGAAGGTCCGGCTTCCAAAGGAGGAAGTCAGAACCGGCGCGAGTCCGGCAATTTTCGGAACCGCCGGCAACAATCCCAGTTCTCCGCGGATTTCAATTCCAATGAGTAGCCGCCCGGACGCAGAGGTTTCCCGGCCACGCACATCAAGAGCGACGACCGCCGTTCCTCCAGGTGTCAGGGTTCCGGTTGCGGCCCCGGATGACGCGGCACCCGACAGGATCAGCCGGCCAACTACAGGCAAGATTGCAGTGTAGATCCCGTTGTCATCGTATTGCACGGCTCGTCCGGGCTGGGTAGACGTTGCCGTCAGTAGCACGAGGTGGCCGCCTGCATAGGCCATATGTACTGCGTCCGAAGATAGCGGCGGCTGAACACCCGTCAGAAGGCCGCCTTTGTAGGTATAGGTCGTCACCGCTCCCGACGAATCAACCACCCGATTGAGGTGTCCAAGGGTATCATGCTCGAATGCGATCCGTTTTCCGCTGCTCGAAATAATTCCACTGTCGCTCCATAGAAGGCTGGCACCCGTTGTATTCGCGACCGTCCTTAAGCGCTCGCCTTCGTAGCTCCATCGTGTGCCATCGGAACCCGTCAAGGACCACCCAATCGAATCGCCCGAATCGGGAACGTCCGCGAATGGATTGTAAAGGCGGCCGGTCTCCGCTTCGTAGAACTGTCCATTAATCTGGGTAAGGAGGACGGGGCCGCTATCGAGTCGATATCCGGAACCTGCATCCGCCGTCCACGTTGGCCTGAAAAGATTGAGCGCGACACCGGCAACCCGCTCTGGGCTAAACGCAAACCCGACGCGTCGGCCATCCGGCAGATTCAGATAAACGCGGCTGCGATCATCCAAACCGCCTCCGAGGGCACTCGTCCGAGTAGAAGCCTGAACGTCTGCACCCAATAAATTCCACCCGCCCCCAAAGGTGCCATCGATATCGAAGCGAAGGCTATTGTAGCCGCGCGTGAGTTGAACCGGTACCCCACCAAGGATCGTTGCCAGGTCCGTGGATTCGGTGGTGAAGGCACCGGTCTTTGCAGCGGAGCGGATTTCGATCAATCGCTCGATGGAGCTTGAATGACCGGAAATATCCATTGCGGTCAGTCGCAGGCGGTAGAATCCATTGAGCAATTTGGACGGATCAATTGCCGTCAAGGTTCCCGTCACAGAACGATCGCCCGATGCGAGGGTGACGAACCGATCGGATCCATTCTGCGCAATCTCGAGTTGATACGAGTCAAGGTTGGTGTCGTAAACCGATCCGATCACCGGCACGGACTGGGTGATCGGCGTGCCCGAACCTGCCATGAACGCAATCTCAGGCGCGGTCGAGTCATTGGGATCGCGGACCTTAAGATCTCTGACGGTGGCACTGACTTGGCCATCCACATCCAACGCGGTGGCCCTAATAAGATAGTGTCCGGAATTGCTGGGGGTAAATGTGACCCGGCCAAACTTGTCGAGAGATTGTGAGACACCGTTGATCGAGAGTGAAATCGACTGGAGATTGGCGATGCCGGTTGCACTGGCCTGCAGGACAACCGATTGACCCAAACTCACCGCAAATTCTGGGGTGAATTCAATCCGGACAACCGGGGGAACTGGCGTTGGGGACACAACAAGCCGCAGAGCCTGGCGCACCTGCAATTCACCATCATCCACCGTTACCAACCCGGTATAATCACCCAGTTCAGCCGCGGACGGCACCCATCGCAGTTCTCCGGTATCCGGGTTGAGCACGGCGCCCGAAGGCAAACCCGTGACCGAATACTTCAGGCGGGTTCCGGAGTCCGGATCCGACCCTGGCAGGGCCAGCCGGAATTCCACTCCCGATCGCAACACGCGGCCGCCGAGATCCGGAAGGACCGGAGCGCGATCCACATTGAGCACGTGCACCAGCACAACCGAGGAACCCGAGGCGCCCCCTGTGTCCGAGGCAGCCAGCTCGATTAGATAGTCGCCCGCTTGATCAAATCGCGGCGTCCAGTTCAATTCGCCCGTGGCGGGATCAAGGGTGGCTCCAGCGGGCAACGGGCTCACCGCCCGATATATAATGTTGTCGCCGTCCGGATCCGACGCGAATACACGGAAGTTTAGCAATGATGCTTCATCGACACGGTAGGGACCCACTGCCGCGACCTGCGGATTGCGGTTGGAGTTGGCTATCGCCAGTTGAATGACCTGCGCTGCCGACTGATTCCCATCGGTCGCGATGATCCGGAGCGTATAGTCTCCGGCCTGGCTGTTAGACGGGGTCCAGCGGATCTCTCCAGTCTTGGACGAAACGGTTGCTCCGGCCGGAAGATTCTCCACACGCCAGAACAAGGTGTCCCCATCGGCATCCGAGGCGTTGGGCGTCAGCACCCATTGGACACCCTCAACGGCAGACTGCGCCGGAATGAGCCCAAGAACCGGTCCTTGATTCGAGGCGCGTACGAGCCACCGGACAGTGACAGCGTCCGAACCCGTCGCCGCTGGCTTGCCGTTTCCGCTGTCGTGAACCCGATACGTAACATTGCGATTGCCAACGTCCCCGGCCGCAGGAGTCCACACGTAGCGGATCTCCCCGTAGATGCCGGAATCAACCTGTTTAGCACCCGCCGGCAATTGATCCGCGGTGAAGGTCAGGGAATCTTCATCAAGATCTGTCACGTGGAGAGTGACACGCAACTCTTGTCCAACCACCGCAACGACATCTCCCACGGGAGCAAAGTGCGGCGATACATTATCAGTGGTTGCCGCCAGGATGAAACGAGTTGTGGTCGTCAATATGGCCCGTGAATCCCCGTTGCCGTCGTCGGTGGCGAACACCGTAACGTCGAATGCCCCCCTCTCGTGAACTCCCGGTCGCGCGTGAATAACCGCTGAACCGTCGGTCCTGATCTCGAGCACGGCCCAAGACGGCAACCCGGCCACCGCAACGTGGACTGCGCCACCATCGGGATCCGTGGCGAGAATCGGGATATCCAGCGTCGATCCAGAAGCCAACTGCTGATTCGCGATCGTCGGCAACACCGGCGGCGAATTGGCATCGAGCACATGGATCGTGAGAGTCGCAGCCGCGGTGGACGGCTGGCCGGTTCCATCTCCATCGTCCGTCGCCGTAATGGATACCGTATACGTTCCGGACTGTCTGTTGCCCGGGGTCCACTTGAGGACCTGCGTCACTAGATCGAAGGTCGCGCCTGCAGGCACTCCCTGAACTTTGTACGTGATGTTGCCGGTGGCATTACCGCTGTCGATTGCAGCGTCCGCTCCATCACCCGATCCGCCGCCCGTCAACGCCGGGTGATCCGCATCCGTGGCCGTTAGCCGCACTTGCAAGGGTTGGCCCTCAAAAATGTCGAACCCACCGAAGTCCTGGAAACGAACAGGCGCGTTCACATTGATAACGTGGAGGATGATTTCCACGGCCGTATCCGATTTGCCATCGCTGGCAACCACCGTCATTCGATAATCTCCGTGCTGGTCAAACCGGGGAATCCACAGAAAGCGCCCGGTCTCCGGTGCGAGCGTTGCGCCGGCCGGAAGATTCGGGGAGCTAAACTCGAGTGCGTCCCCATCCGCGTCTGTTGCCTTCACAAACAAGGCCAGCAGATCCCCTTCACGCACAGACCGCTCCGCTAACGGGATTAGCACAGGCGCCTGATTTATATTAGCTACGTCGATCTCAATCAATTGTCGGGTAACACTCCGACCGTCCGATACAAACAACTCGACGTTTGTATAGCGCCCAGCCGCCGAATAGCCCGGTCTCCAGCGCAGCGTATTGTCCGAGGAATCAAACACTGCTCCAGCCGGCAAATGGTCCGCTCCATAGACCAGAGCATCGCCATCGAGATCTGTTGCCAACGGGTGTATCTCGAGCAGTCCACCCTCATCCACCGCCTGCACACGGATCGGTAAGAGGACGGGCGCCCCGTTTCCGCCCGCGAGTGCCACCGTCCATGTTAGGACTCCTGCACCCCCGCGAACATCATAGGCTCACCCTTCCCCGAAAAAGAAGCCCCTGGACATAGCGCGAGTGCCGGTATAGCGTCGTGGGCGTGCTTGGGGCCATCAAGATATGTGGACGTTGGATCGAAAAGCGGGTTTTGGATCGACTGAGTCGTCGCTCCCAAGGGCCTGCA
>CAMDJH010000044.1 GCA_945900455.1 Akkermansia muciniphila | reverse complement strand
AGGGTTGCTGCGGGGCTTGCTATTATGGGGGGGCGTGCTCTCGATCATCGGATCGTCTTTGCTCGCCTGGGGTTTGGACCGACGCAACGCTTGGGCCGCCGGGTTCGCCGTTGCTGGAACGGGCCTGCTACTAACTGGGTTGGGCTGGCTGCATACGGGGATCCATCCGCCATTCCAACCGCCGGATGAACCGGTCCATTTCATTTCCTACGCCCGACATAACGGAGAGACAAATCTCACAACGGCCGCGCTAGCCTTGGCGCAGCGTGCTCACATGGAACGATTGCGGTTTCGGGTTTTCGAAAAATTTACCGCGGAACATGCGCGCGAACCTCTGACCGCTGGCTGGGCTCAAAACATTACATTGACCGAGGACATGCGGACCCGGTCGCCAATCGCCTGGCGGGCCTGGCGGATTCTCAATCGATTCCTGGATCACGAAATTCCGGCGATCACGCTGCTGGAACTTCGGGCGGCGGACTCACTGATCCTCGGGGTTGCGGGCGCGTTGAGCCTCGCGTTGCTCGCCCTGGCGCGGCCGGTTCGAGAACTCCAGGTAGTCGTACTGGGTTGGTTGATGATTCCTGCGCTGCCGTTCATCGGAATGCATGTGTCCAATTACGTTTGGATCATCGCATTCGCTCTCGTCGGATCCGCCGCGGGAACCGCCGCACTCTGGACGCCCTCTCGTCAACCCGCCATTGCGGTGTTGTTTGGTCTCGCGATTGGCGGTGGCCTTCATGTTTCGCGCAACGCCTTCCCCGTCGTCGTTTGGACCCTCGGTCTCCTGTCACTTGAGGCCGTGGCGTTTCGTCGTGAGCCGACGGAGTCGCACTCCGATGCCAAGCGTCGATCGGCCATTTTCTGGTTGGCGTTTGGAGTCACTTGCCTTGCCTTCCGGCTCGTCGGCACCGTGGAATACGAGGAATCTCTGGTTCGCCAACTGCATCTTCCGGCTGGTTGGGTTCGATCGATCGGCGGCCCCGGCAGCACACTCTCGGCGCTGATACTGCTCCTGACAGCCGCTGGATTTTCCGGCGACGCGGTGATTCGCCGGTTTGTCTCCTCCGATCCCCGGCGGGAGGTCGCGGGCATGCGATCCATCCGCGGGTGGACGTCGATTCTGGGAATCTCGGTTTGTGGTGCGCTCGCGGTGATGCCTCCCTTCTTTTCGGGCATCGAACTGCCGGCGATGGAGGGTTGGGATCCAACACCGCAGGCCTATGCCGCCACGGGGCTCGCGGCGTTCTGGACATCCCTCGGGGTCGGCAGCCACGATATCTATACCGGCCATTCGGTGATCGGAGGTCTTGGCGAGCCCGATACCTTCCTTCCCGCGGGGGCGATTTCCCTCTTTGGAATCTTTGTGCTGGGCGGCTTCGCTTGCCTCTTCGTCAAGGGACTCCGTGGTCACCGCCAGGGAATCGCCGGGCGTGCCGCGTGGTGCGTTTCATGGTGGATGGCAGCCTTTGTGCTCGTTGCGGCTGGCTGCCTCGCGCTCCGATTCAACATGTACGGCCGTTATCTAATCAGCCTGTACGTTTGCCTCGCCAGCGTGGCGGCCCCAGGCTGGGTACTCGTGTGGCGACAACCAGCCGGCCGGGCGACTGCGGTGGCCGTGGCGCTGGTTATCGCGCTGACCCTGCACGCGTACAGCTTCGTTTATATTCTCGAACGTTACTTTGGATGATGCAGCCCGACGCAGCCAGCGTGGCTGGGCCGTCCGCGCTCTGTTTGTTCTCGGTGTACAGTCTGAAAACTTCCTTCGGATGATGCACCCCAACGGAGCCCGGTATTTCTTGACTCCGCCTAATGGCTCGCGCCTTTGCCCGTCGCGGATTCGGTGGGAATTCGCATGCAATAGAAGCTGCGATAGACAAAAATCAGGGCGATGCCGAGACAAACGACGCCGATGACCATGGGCTGATTTGAATCCGGATGCGCCCGGCGCATCTCCACGGCGATTTCCACTGCGAGAAGTCCAAACAACGTGGAAAATTTAATGACGGGATTGAGGGAGACGGAGGACGTGTCCTTGAACGGATCTCCGACGATATCACCGACCACGGTTGCGGCGTGCAGGGGGGTGCCCTTTTGTCGGAGATCCACTTCGACGATCTTTTTGGCGTTGTCCCACGCGCCGCCGGCATTGGCCATGAAGAGGGCTTGAAAGAGTCCGAAGAAGGCGATGGCGATCAGATAACCGACGAAAAAGTACGGGTCAAAGAAGGGGAGGCCGAGCGAAAAGGCGAAGATGACAATGAAGATGTTGATCATCCCTTTTTGGGCGTAGATGGTGCAGATTTCGACGACTTTTTTCGAGTCGGCGATGGACGCTTCGGCCAAGTCGAGGCGGATATGATTCTTGATGTAAACAACCGCACGGTAGGCTCCCGTGACGACCGCCTGAGTGCTTGCGCCGGTGAACCAGTAGACAACGGATCCGCCCATTAGGAGTCCAAGCAGCACGGGCGGTTGTACGAGGCTGAGTTTTTCCACGACGCCGCCGTAAGCGTGTTCGAGCATCATGATAATCCCAAAAACCATGGTGGTGGCACCGACGACGGCGGTACCGATCAACACGGGCTTGGCCGTGGCCTTAAACGTGTTGCCGGCACCGTCGCCTTTTTCGAGTTCGTGTTTCGCGTTTTCGAAATCCGGTTTGAAACCGAAGGCTTTCTCGATTTCGACCGCAATTCCGGGGCGGGATTCGATCCGGCTCAGTTCATAGATTGATTGTGCGTTGTCGGTGACCGGGCCGAAGCTATCCACCGCAATGATCACGGGGGCCATGCTGAGGAATCCGAAAGCGATGAGGCCAAAGGCGAAGATCGGTGCGGCGAACGCGAATTCCCGGGGCATGATCGCGACGATGGCGCCTTGCTGGGAGAAATAATAACCGATCCACATTAAACCGAGAATCAAGAGGCCCTTCCAGAAGGCGGAAAAGTTGCCGGCGACGAAACCGGAGAGGACGTTGAGTGCAGCGCCGCCGTGGCGGGAGGCGTTGGTGATTTCCTCAACATGCCGCGAGTGAGTGCTGGTGAACACCTTGGTGAGTTCAGGGATCAGCGTGCCGGCCAGCGTGCCGCACGAGATGATCACAGAGAGAACCCACCAGAGGTTCGGTTGGACGTTGCCGGCGGCGTCCCGAAAATCGCCCAAGAGGAGTCGCGAGGCCACAAACGTGACCCCGATTGACACCGCGGAGGTGATCCAGACGAGGTGGGTGAGGGGACGTTCCCAATCGAAATCCTTGCAACGACCGAAGAGTGTTCGACTGACGACACGGTTCGCCTCATAGGAAACGATCGAGGTCAGCACCATCAGGCCTTGCACGGCGAACATCCAGACGATCAGTTGGCCGCAGATGGCCGAGGGCCCCAGCGACAGCGAGAGAAAGGCGATCAGGGCAACGGTCGTTACTCCGTAGGTTTCGAATCCATCCGCCGTCGGACCGACCGAGTCACCCGCATTGTCGCCCGTGCAATCGGCGATCACGCCGGGGTTCTTCGGATCATCTTCGGGCAGATTGAAGACGATCTTCATGAGGTCGGCTCCGATGTCGGCGATTTTGGTAAAAATCCCTCCGCAAATTCTCAGGGCGGAGGCACCGAGAGATTCGCCAATCGCGAAACCAATGAAGCAGGGGCCGATGAGTCGGGCTGGCAAATACAGGAGAATGAGAAGCATGAAGAACAATTCGACGCACACGAGCAGGATGCCGACCGCCATGCCGGATTGGAGGGGAATCGAGAGGGTGCGGAACGGGTTCCCTTGGAGCGAGGCGAACGCGGTGCGGGAGTTGGCGGTTGTGTTGATCCAGATTCCGAACCAGGCGACACCGTAGCTACCGAGAATGCCCAGGATGGAGGAGAGCAGGATGAGAATCACCGCACCCGGCGCTTTGTGTTGCAGCACCCCGAAGTAGTAGAGAATGCATCCTGCCGCCAACACCCAGAGCAGCGCCAGGAACCGGCCCTGCTGCCACATGTAGGTTTTGCACGTTTCCCAGATAATGCCGGCCACATCGCTCATCGATTTGTGGACGGGCAGAGCCCGGATGCGGGAATACTGGATCATCCCGTAGAAGGCACCCAGGACGCACACGGCCAGACCCAGGTACAGAATCGTATGGGCCGAGACACCTCCGAAAGCGGTGAATCGCACCTGACCCATGGCAGGCAGATTGAGATCGGTCTCACCGGCCGATGCTGGGAAATTGGAAAAGAGTGCCGTAATGAAAAACACAACGGCCGGAAACCAGAATTGGTTGCAACGGAGCATAGAAACCATGATTGGGAGGCCAACTTTGGGCAATCCTTCATCCGCGACGCAAGCGCGGATGTGCATTTCGACATGGCATCGTATCAAAAACATTCGAATCTTCCAACCTTCAAGGACTTACAGGGCGATCCTGGGATTGCTCCCAGGCCGTTGCCACGATTGGGTCCCGTCGATGATGAATTGGAAACGAAATCGGGAGAAGTAAACTTTATCAATTCAATAAGTCTTCTCGTGACCCTATTTAAGACAGGTATCAGGGCGTCGTCGTGGTCGCCATTCCCAGCCGGGCCGACGTCTGCTGTATCCAAACCTTCAGTTCGGGAGAAACGGAGGTGAATCGGATGCGAGTCTGGCCGGTCACGCCCGGCGCCGTGCCGATGACCTTGGCGTAGATTTCGCCACCGGGATTCGCTCCTGCCACCGCTGCGATATCGATTTTGAGATTGCTGAGCGGAGCCAGCGAAAGCAATGACTCGATACCGGCTTCGGTTGCGGAGACCGAAGCCAGTCGCCCTTCATGGACGGTTCGTCCGACAAATTTCTCCTCCAGCACGGTGAAGGTGATCAAGAGGGGGTGTGCAAGCGGACACAGAACCTCGGATCGCGAGGGCAACGAAAGGTTGAACGGTTCGCCGATGCCGCCCACTTCATAAAGCTGCAGGCGGCGCGCCGCCCCTTTGGGCTCGACCTGAAACTCTCCGTCAATTCGCAGGGTTGCCTTGATCGCTTCGCGGGTGTTTTCGGATATCAGCAGCTGGCCCCCCGTGGTGAACGATTCAATTCGTCCCGCCAGGTTCACGTGCGATCCCACGGCGGCGTATTTCGTCCGGCGGAGCGATCCGATGTTGCCGACGATCACCCGTCCCGTGTTGATGCCAATGCCCATTTCCAGTTCAGCCGCTCCTTTGGCCGCGAGGCGTTGGTTGACCTCCACCATAGCGAGTTGCATGGCGAGTCCATTAAAGGGGTCAAGCCCGGAATCGTGAAAAAACGTTGCAAGCACTGCCAATTACCTGACCGGTGATGGAGCACGCACGACCGGCGGTGCAGCTCTGCTGGCATACCAGTCACTGACCCGGAACGGCCGGCCGGCGGGCGTAGGTCATCGGGCCCACCCATCGCGTATTATACCGCGAGTTCAGCAGATCACTGGGAAAGGCGGGTCGAAGGTCACGCCCGACCCGCTGGCAATCCATACTCGACCAGGGCAAGGGCTCAATGCGCCACCCCTCGGCAACATGAAAATCAGCGTCCTTGTCCCAACCCACGGTCCATAGAAAAAAATCACGGACTTGACCCGGCGGTATTTCCGGGAGGTGTGTGGCGTCGAACTCCAGAGTCAGTTCATCGCCTCCGGCCAACACTGCGAGCCCCTCGTCGCGCTTCGATAGCAATTCGTCCACGGCTCCATACTGAGTCGCCCAGCCCCGAGGCGTGATTCGCCACGGCGGGCTTGATTTTGTATGCTCGTAAAGCGGTGTCAGGGGCTCGGACCCGGGCAGGTCTGCGAACTCCGAATAACCGCGCCAGTGAAGGTCGCTGCGGTCGGGGGCGAGCCGATGCACGCTGGTGGCGGCGCCGGTGGAAGAAAAGAGGGCAATGCGATCCCAGTGAATCTCAAATGATTCCTGAAGACGCAGTCGGCGGGCATTGGCGGGCAGCTTCCCCGTGAGGTCCACCAAAATGGTTTTTGTCTTTCCCGCCGGGGCTCCGACGGTCACGGCGACGGCCTGCCAGTGGCCGTCGCCCGCTTCGACTTCGAGCACCGGAAACGGGTAGGGGAGATCCGGATTGTCCGAGGCGGCCATGTTGGCCATGCCGCCCCCGAAGCGGAGCCAGCCGGTCAATGCCAGGCACAGTGGGCGAGCGGCATCGAGGGGGCCGAAATCCAGAATCAATCCGTGAGGCTCGGCGAGTCCTCGTAATTGAGGTGCCCGAAGAACTTCGGGAGAGACGCGCACGGAATCAGTGACCTGCAGCCGGGCGGTGACATCCCGTCCGGCAAGATCCAAAGCCCGGCGCAGCGGTATCCGGTCGCGGATCGCTATGAGTTCGTGGGGTAGAAAGGGCCGGCCGGGGAGTAACTTGCTTGTGGGATGAATCTCCGTGTCGGGTGGATGATCCACCGCAATCAACTGGGCCGTATCGAGATATAGAATCTCTCGAAGTTCCTCGGTTAGTTGCATTGTGTAGCGGCCCTTTCGGGGGATGAGAGAGGACGAGTTTCCAATCCATACGTATTCCTCCGGGTCCGCTTCGATATAATGCCCCGCGGCGACGGGCAGGCCTACGGGGGATGCACCGAGGATATCCGTTACGAATCGGAAGCGGGTCCCATCCCAGGCATAGAGATACGGGCACGAGCCCGTCGGCACGGTCAGTTCGACGAAATTCACTGCCCGCCGATTATCAACATCAATATCTGCGGACGACTGCTGAGTATCGAACCACCGGACCGTCACGGCGTCGAGCTTGGCATGCCTTCCGGTGCCGATCTCCGTGGGGAGTTGTTGAACGCTGCGCAGCGCCCGCCAAAGGCCGCCTGCGAATTCGATCTTGGCGCCGATCCCGCTGGGGTTCGAACGATTGCCGATCAGACGAATCTTGAGCTGGTGATTGGCGTTCCCGCCCTCGTTCCGCAGAAACCGCAGACCATGTCCGCTCACTTCGACGATTAGGTCGGTATCGCCGTCCAAGTCAAAATCCGCGGCCGCAACCTGGAGAACTTCACCTTGGACGGTCTGCAAATTAAGCACCGACGTCACCTCGTGAAATCCCTGACGACCTCGGTTGCGCCACAGGCGGAGTCCGTCGGCGCCCCAGGCAAGAATGTCGAGCCAGCCGTCGTTGTCGTAGTCGATCAACCGAATCTGCGCGAGATGATTGCGCTTGGCCGGAAGACGGCGGGGCTCCTTCATGCCGCCCGAGAAAATAGTGAGCGAATCCGGCGTGAGACAGACCAGATCGGCGCGCAGGTCGTTATTGAGGTCTCCGACGGCCACGGCGCGCGAAACCGGCCAGCCGGCGGGTTGCGGAGGGACGGTCAGTCCGGCACCACCGCGTTGGTTCAGCAGCAGGGCAGGCGGCTCCGTCGCCCGGGTCAGAATGACGTCGGGCAGGTCATCGTTGTTCCAATCCTCGGTGAGTATCTGAGTGACGCCGGTGATGGACGTCGGAATGCCCGAGGTCGCGGTGGATTCGCGAAATGCCATGTTACCGAGGCTGCGGAAGGTGCGGACGGTGCCGTCCGGGGAAGCGACGAGGGCGCCGAGTTTGCCGGTGAAGTCCAGGTCGGCGAGGGCGCCGGTTTGGGCGGGAATGCCGAGCATCCGAGCGGACCGGGTGAAGTCGGTCAGCGTCCCGTTGGTGCTAAGCCGCAGAACTTGGAGTCCGCCGCTGCCGAGGAGGAGGACGTCTTCCTGGCGACCGCCGGTCGCTTCGGTGTTCAGATCGCCCACGAGGCAGCTGGTAAACGCGGTGCCGTTGGTGGTTTGAAGGGTCTGGCCGAAGGGAAGGAACACGCCGTTGGAATTCCACCACAAACGCGTGAGCCCTGGCCCTTCCTGCAGAACGAGGTCGTTCCAGCCGCGGCGGTTCACGTCCACGACGCCCAAGGGTCCGTGTAGGGTTGCCGCGCGCGTTCCAAACGCAGTCCCGGTGCCGTCCGAAAAGGAAACGGTCACGCCCGGGGAATGGGGCTGTTCCAGGGAGAAATTCGCCCGGATTTCTGTGTGGACGCATCGTTCGTAAAGGGACGGGTTATCGGCCGCCTGGGATTTACCCGCGGTGATCCGTTGATGTTCCGCGAGCGCGCGAGTGGCGTCTTCCCGCTGGCCAAGGCGCAGGTGCATCTGGCTGAGTTGGTACCAAGCGGACGGGTGATTCGTGTCGAACTCGGTGACTTCAAGGAATTGTTCCGCAGCAGCCTTGAAATGTCCGAGGCCCGCCTGGGCGCGGCCCAGCTGGTAGCTGACGGCATTGACGGTGCGGTCGGCGTTCTTCGCCTCCTGGAGCAACTGCACTGCGTTTGAATAGTTATTCTGTCGTAGTTGAGCGCAGCCACCCAGGTAGTGAGCGGCAGCGGAACCCGGGTCGAATCGCAAGACTTCAACGGAATGAACCAGTGACTGCGCGGGCTGGTTTCCGAGAAGGAAGGCGTTGGCAAGATTTAGGTGAACATCCGGGTTGGCCGGATTCAGGGCGAGGGCGTGCTGGAAGGAATCAATCGCCCGGGCGGGGTCGCCTTTCTCATAAAACGTTTTGCCCGAGGCCATGACCCGCGCAAATTCCGCATCGTCACCTCCATCCCTCCGGTTGAACCACCAGGCCGCGAGCGCGATCAGGCCGATGGAGAAGAAGATGCCAACGGCCAGGAGCCCGCCGTTGTGACTGGAATTCGTCGCTGGCATCTGCCGCCTACTCTTAGTGCGCAGCCGTTCGCTTCCGGCTGTAGACGTGGGTCGCGTAGCCTAGAAACGCTTCCGCCGATTCCATCAGCGTTTCGCTCAGCGTTGGATGTGCGTGGACAATGGACGCGAGGTCATGAACGGTGGCGCCCATTTCAATCGCGACGGTACCTTCGCCGATCAGTTCGCCGGCTCCATACCCGACGATTCCCACGCCGAGAATTCGCTCGGTCTCCGGTTGAATGATCAGCTTGGTCAGTCCATCGGTTCGGTCGTAGGTCAGAGCCCGCCCGCTGGCACCCCATGGGAATTTGGCCACTTCGATGGCGATCCCTTTTTGTTTAGCCTCATTTTCGGTGAGTCCGACCCAGGCGACCTCCGGGTTGGTGAAAACGACGGCTGGGATATGGTAATCGCGATTCGGAGTTGCGGATTCGCCGGCGATGTTCTCCACGGCGATCCGGGCCTCCTTGCTCGCCTTGTGAGCGAGCATGATGCCGCCGGCGATGTCCCCGACCGCGTAGATATTTGGATCCGTCGATTGCAACCGCTCATCGACGGTGATGAATCCCCGTTCATCGCGTTGCACGAGGGTGTTTTCCAGCCCGAGATCCTGTCCGTTGGCGGAACGGCCCACGGAAACCAAGACGCGGTCGTACAGCTCTTCCCGGGTCTCGCCGCTGTATTCGCTGACCACCTTGATTTGCTTTCCGACGGTTGCCATTTTCCCGACCTTTGACTTAAGTCGGACTTCCGCGAATGCCTTCTTGGCGTAAGCGGCCACGGGGCGCACTAGATCCGGGTCGGCCCCTGCCAGAATGCCATCCATGGCTTCAATGACCGTGACCCTGGAACCGAGAGTTGCGTACACAGTGCCCAGTTCCATGCCGATATAACCCCCACCGATCACGAGCAGGTTTTCCGGGATGTCCGGGACTTCGAGAGCCTCGGTCGAGGTCATCACTCGTGGATTGCCGAGATCAAACGCCGAAGGCATCGCCGGTCGCGAGCCGACCGCAACAATGGCTTTGTCGAACGTAATGAATTGCTGGCCGGCGGGCATTTCCACACGAAGCGTCGAGGAGTCTTCAAAGTGCGCGCGCCCATGGAGCACTGTTACATTCCGCATTTTCGCGAGACTTGCAATTCCCTGGCCGAGCTTTTCCAAAATGGAGTTCTTCCACGTTCGCAGCTGGATGAGGTCAATCGTGGCCGGTCCGAACGAAATGCCGCGGCGGGCGGATTCCCGGGCGACTTCGATCGCGTGAGCGGCATTCAGCAGCGCCTTCGACGGAATGCAGCCGCGATTCATGCATACTCCGCCGAGTCGTGGGTCCCGTTCGATGAGGACGACTTTCTTGCCGAGGTCCGCGGCGTAGAAAGCCGCCGCGTAGCCTCCGGGACCGGCCCCGATGACAACGACATCCGTGGTGATAGGATCCATGGCGTGATGAAATTCTGAAATTGAGCGAGATGAAATGGCCGCGAAGATTTGAGTTCCCCTCGACTACAGCTTTACAAGGGCTTCCGGGAAGGTGTTGATCGCCGTTACTAGGTCGACCATGAACCGGGCGGCACCACCGCCGTCCACCACCCGGTGGTCGTAGCTCAGGGTGATCGGCATCATCGGGCGGGCCTCAATCCGGCCCTCCGGAGTGACGACCGGCTTCAACCCTGTCTTGCCCACCCCCAGAATGGCGACCTCCGGCTTGTTGATAATCGGCGTGAAATAGCCGCTTCCAATGGCACCCTGATTTGAAATGGTAAAGCTGCCGCCCTTCATCTCGTCGGGGCCCACTTTGCGAGCCCGAGCCCGGTCTGAAATAGCCGCAAGGTCGCGGGCAATTTCGAGCAAGGTCTTTTTGTGCGCGTTGCGCAGCACCGGGACCAGAAGCCCGGCGTCGGTGTCCACCGCGATGCCGATGTGACAATACTGCTTGAGCACCAGTGTCTCCATCACCTCGTTGACGCTTGCGTTCAGTCGGGGGTGCTTCTGCAACATCTGGGCCAGCGCATGAATTAAGAATGGCGTGGGCGTCAGTTTCGCTCCCGCGAGTTCGTAGGCGGCCTTATACTTTGCCCTCAATTGCTCAATGACGGTCATGTCCGCGTCGTCAAACTGGGTGACGTGCGGCAAACTGATGCTGTTTTCCACCATGCGGGCGGAGATGAACTTGCGCACCGCGGTCAACGGTTCGCTCGTGACGGGCCCGTACAGGGAGAAATCCTGATTGACCGGTGGGAAAACCAGACCCCGTGGTTCGTCGGCGTGCCGGCCGGCACGGGCCACTTTACGTTCGAGCCGGGCGATGTACCGGGCCAGATCCGCCAGGACCACCCGGCCGGCGGATTCACTTCCGCGAACCTGCGAGAGGTGAATCCCGAGGTCCCGGGCGATTTTGCGAACATACGGGGAGGCGGCGGGAACCGGTCCGTCGTCGGCCGTTGCCGCCGGCAAGTCGTCCTCCTCGTCCTCATCGGTGTCCATCGTGCGTGCTACGGGGCGTTTCGCAGCCTTCGGCGCGGCCGGTACAGGGGCCGCCGCCCGGTCAAGAGTCAAGATCACCGTCCCGGCGGAAATTTTTTGACCTTCCTTGACGGCCACACTCGCAACTTTTCCCGGCGCGGGCGAAGGGATCGGGGCGATGGCCTTTTCATTCTCGAGTTCGAGAATGGTTTGGCCGGTCGTGACAGTGTCCCCTGGCTTAACCAGGATGCTCACCACCGTTCCGCTGTCCGTGTTGTCACCGATCTTGGGAAGTCGTACGTCCATAAAACGAAGAAGCAATGTGGGTCACGAAGGGGCACCGGGAAAGAAATTTGTGCGACAGAAGTTGGGTGAGGTGTTGGACAAGAAACGTCTCGAGTTCGGCCATTTTTTGGGGGCGAGACGGGCGGCTGAACCGCCATCGCCGAGACGATCGATTCGGAGGATGTCACCTGGGCCCGTCGAGCACGGGCGGATCCATTGACGGGTAAAATGTCCCGGTCGGGGCATTAAATGCGCTGTCAGCATAGGCCGACTCTGACGCCTTGCTATTGCGATTGTGACCCAAAGACCGGCTTTGGCATCGTCGGATTCCGGTTGCTTGGTTCGGAGGGGAATCGAATCTTTCCCGCGTTCTACGTGGAATTTTTTGATTTTGGACCTTTCGTTCAAGCAGGGCCGCAAACGACGTAATGATCCATTCCGCCTTTCGCCTCATCGGCCCGTTAAACGTCGCCTGGCTGGAAACGGCTTTCCGAGACGTACGCAGCCCTGGCCGTGGGTCGATCGGCACCCGTGCGGGAATTGCCGGGCCAGTTCGCTGATTTTTCCGCATGGCAGAGGGACTGGATGGAGAGTGGCGCACTGGAAACACAAACGGCTTATTGGAAAGCGAAACTTGCGGGAGAACCCGAGCCCCTGGACCTGCCATCCGATCGTGCCCGCCCCGCGACCGTATCGTTTCGCGGGGGCCGCTGCTCGCGGCCTTTGGATCCCCGATTGATGGCCGCGCTCGAGGCGCGGGCGCACGAGGAGGGGGCGAGCCTCTTCATAATCCTGCTGGCGGCGTTTAAGACGCTGTTACACCGCTATACAGGTCGTGACGACGTGATCGTGGGCGTGCCCATCGCCAACCGGCAGCGTGCGGAGGTGGAAGGACTCATCGGGTTCTTCGCCAACACAGGGCAGGAATATGAACTCCCCGGTACGCCTGCCGAGGTAGCGCTGGCGTGCATCTGGGAAGAAGTGCTCACGCTCAAGAAGATTGGCATTCACGAAAACTTCTTTGACTTGGGCGGCCACTCTCTCCTGGCCACTCAAGTAGTCTCGCGCATCCGCCGGGAGTTCGATCCCCTCATCAACGCCATAGTTCTTAGAGATCGAGCTGGCTCGAAGATGGACCTTTCTGCAAACCCGACCCTTACTTTTTCCCCGGCCGTCATGCGGCACCCTCTTGTAGCACACGGCATCTCCTTCAAATCGACTGCGTTGGGACGCCCGCCAGGCAATCGGGCGATCAGGTCGGGCGAATGGGCGTCGCGCAAAAGACTTTCGCCAGCCTGCCGAAGGTGTATCGTTGGCCGGAGTTGCGACATCCCTCAACTCAAGACTTAAAACGGCTATGAAAAACTCACTGCTCTTCGCATTCTTCGTTCTGTGTTTTCACTCCCTGACTTTTGCACAAGCAGTCTGGCACGACGATTTCACCAAGGCACATGAGTTGGCGAAACAGGAAAAGAAGCTCTTGCTGCTGAATTTTACCGGCTCCGACTGGTGCGGTTGGTGCAAGAAAATGAAGGCCGACGTGTTGTTGAAAAAAGAGTTTCTGGAGTACGCCGCCAAGAACGTTGTCCTGGTGGATGTTGATTTCCCGGAATACAAGGAACAAACGGCCAGCGTCAAGAAAACCAACCAGACCTTGAAGCAAAAGTACGGTGCGAGTGGCTACCCCACCTTTGTCCTCATTGATGCCGGCGGCACGGAGTTGGGGCGGCACATCGGCTACTCCCAAGGCGGACCCGCGAAATTCATCGCCATGCTCGATCGCTTCCGTCAATCGGCCTCGCCTACCACCAAATAGGCATATGACCCGCAGGCGCGCTGGTCGCGCCCATGGATCAGCCGATAGAGCCCCTGGCATTCTCTTGTAGGCCGGGTCCCCTCACCCGGCATTCCTATCAGATCCATAATGAGAGCTGCTGCTGCTCCGCAGCCTCATGGCAGTCAACGTTCTCTTCAAAAATCTCCAAGAGCTTCGGGATGCGCCCAGGCTTGAGACGCACCCGCAATCGAATTTGACAGCGCATTGCTGTAGCTTCAATGTAGAGACATGACGGCAACGATTCAGAAATGGGGCAACAGCCTTGCCTTGCGCATCCCCAGCGCAGTAGCGAAGCAAATCCACGTGCAGGAGGGTGATGCAGTGACCCTGCGTGTGAGCACAGCGGGCCTCATGGTGAAACCAGGACTGAAATGCCCGAGCCTTGATGATCTACTCGCGCAAGTGACCTCGGAGAACCTGCACCCAGCGACGGAGTGGGGCGCCGACGTGGGCAGAGAGGTAGTGTCGCCATGAAAAAGAAACCACCCCCAACCCCCGAAATTGGTGCCCTAGGTTGGTTGATGTTCGATCCCCAGGCAGGCCGAGAGCAAGCCGGCCGCCGACCTGCCATCGTGCTTAGCCACACGCGCTACAACGAAAGAACAGGTCTGGCTGTTTTTTGCCCAATCACCAGCCGCATCAAAGGTTACCCCTTCGAGTTGGCCGTGCCCGCCGGACTTCCCCTTTCCGGCGTCGTGCTGTGCGACCATCTGCGCTCTCAGGATTGGCGCGAGCGTCAATGGCAGCCCATCTGCACAGTGCCCGCCGCCTTTGTGCACGATGTGCTGGCGCGGACGCTCACGTTGTTTGACCTGCCGAAGAGGTGACCTACCCCACACGGGTTTGTCGCGGATACACTTTCCTTGATTCTCCGCCGCCGTTAGGGTCGCCCGATGCTGCTGGTGATCGACAACTATGATTCGTTCACCTTCAATCTTGTCCAGTACCTGGGAGAGATGGGGGTCAAGATGGAGGTTCATCGAAACGACCGGATTACGGTCGCGGAAGCCCTTGCCCTAAATCCAACCCGCCTGCTGATTTCGCCGGGGCCCTGTTCGCCTCGGGAAGCGGGGTTGTCCAACGACCTGATTCGGAGCTTTGCGGAGCGTCGGATCCCCATCCTCGGGGTGTGTCTCGGCCACCAGTGCATCGCGCACACGTTTGGGGCGACGGTCGAAGTGAATTATCGGATGATGCACGGCAAGACGTCGCCGATTCACCACGACGGGAAGGACCTGTTTCGGGGCATGCCCAATCCGTTCAACGCCACGCGGTACCACTCGCTGGTGGCCCGCCGGGACACACTCCCCGAATTCCTCGAAGTCACCGCCTGGACCGAGGAAGGGGAAGTTATGGGGTTGCGGCACCGAACGATGCCGATTTGGGGCGTTCAATTTCATCCCGAAAGCATTCTGACGGAAAATGGCCGGCAGATTCTGCAAAATTTCCTCTCGCTTCCCTGACCTATAAGTTCATGGCACTCGCTTCGACAACGTCGGCCCTCGCCCTTCCCGGGGAACGGCATTTCACCGGTCTTCCGGTTTCCGGAGGGATTGCGATGGCACCGGTGCGGTTATTGGGGAACTCCATCCCCGAGGTGATTCGGCGGGTGCTCGCACCGGAGGAGACGGCACCGGAGTTGGCGAAGTTCCATGCGGCGCTGGCCGTGACGCGCCGTCAATTGGAAGCGATTCAGACGCAGGTTGCCGGACAGATTGGCGCGGGCGATGCCGAGATTTTTGAAGCGCATTTGCTGGTGTTGGAAGATGTCGTATTGCTCGAAGAAATCCGCCGAGCGATCACCGAACAGCGATTGAATGCCGAAGCGGCGGTCGACGCGGTGGTTAGTCGGTATGCCGCGGCGCTGGCTGCCGTGGGGGATGAATATCTGCGCGAGCGGGCGGCGGACGTCCACGACATCGGCCATCGACTCGTGCGCGTGCTGACGGGTGCCGGCGAGCCCGGGGATTTGTCGACCCTCCGGGAGCCGTGCATTCTTGTAGCCCATGATCTCAGTCCATCGACCACTGCGCAGATGGACCGCCGCATGGTGTTGGGTTTCGTGACGGAAGCGGGCGGCAAGACTTCCCACACCGCAATCCTAGCCCGGAAACTGGGAATCCCTGCGGTGGTCGGAGTCCAGGCGATTACCCGAAACGTGCGGCCTGGAGAACAGGTGTTGATCGACGGCTTTTCGGGACAGCTGATTGCCCAACCGACGGATCACACCCTTTTTCAGTATGGACAACTTCGCCAGCGGCGGGTGGCGTTTGAAGAACGGCTGAGTTCATTGCGGGACCAGCCGGCGGTCACGCTCGACGGTCACCGGATCCTTCTGGCGGCCAACATTGAATCGCCGGGGGACATGGAGGCCGTATTTTCCAGTGGGGCAGAGGGTGTGGGGTTGTTTCGGACCGAGTACTTGTTTCTGAATCAGTCGCAATTCCCGGATGAAGAGGCCCAATATGCGGCGTATCGAGCCGTCGCGGAAGCCGCCGGTTCGAACGAGGTCATCCTTCGAACCCTGGATCTGGGGGGCGACAAACTTCCGGTCGAACGAACTTTCCCGGAACCGAACCCATTTCTGGGGTGGCGTGCGATCCGGCTGTGCCTTGACCAACCGGAGGTATTCAAGACCCAGTTGCGGGCTATCCTGCGGGCTTCTGCCCACGGCCGCGTCCGGCTGCTGTACCCCATGATCGCGTCGCTCGAAGAATTGCTGGCGGCAAATGCCCTCGTGGAGGAATGCCGCTTGGAACTGCGCCGAAAGAGCCAGGCGTTTGACGATCGCATGGAGGTGGGGGTCATGATCGAGATTCCCTCGGCCGCCCTGATCGCCGACACGTTGGCGGAGCATTGTCAATTCTTCAGCATTGGGAGTAACGACCTGACCGGGTATACGCTGGCGGTTGACCGTCTCAATGAACGAGTGGCTGGCTTGTATGCGCCGACTCATCCCGCCGTGATACGGTTGATTGAAATGACGATTGCCGCCGCCCGACGTCGCGATCGCTGGGTTGGCGTGTGCGGAGAAATGGCCGGGGATCCGCTGCTCGTGCCGCTGCTGGTGGGACTCGGTGTTCACGAGCTCAGTGTCACCCCGGCAGCCCTGCCTGCCGTGAAGTATCTCTTGCGCCGAATCCGGCTCACCGAATCTCGGGAACTGGCAAAATCGGCCCTCGCCGCCCGGACGTCTGCGGAGACCTTGAAGTACTGTGAAGACTACGTGCGCTCAGCCGCTCCCGAACTGCTGGTGCGAAACGGCGGGTGAAATGGCGATTGCCTCACTGCGGATAAATTCCCCCTCACGAAAACGCCTCAACCCGGATCATCACCGGCGGCGCTTTCACCACAGAGAGCCGAGCGATGCGCTGAAGTGCCTTCTGCATCGCGGCATTGGTGGCGTCATGAATCATGAGAATCAGCGGCACGATTTCTCCCTCGTGACCCTCGGGCTGGATGACCGAGGAAATTCCGATCCGGGCCTTACCCAGGACCGATGCGATTCTTGCCAGGACACCCGGGCGATCCGCGACGCTTAGGCGGAGGTAGTACCGCGAGACGACCTCCGCCAGCGGTACGACGGGACATTGCGAGGCATGGGGAACGAAGGGAGGAACTCGTTGGGTGGACCCGTGTTTTAGATCCAGGGCAACATCCGCAAGGTCACTCAAAACCGAGCTCGCGGTGGGATCCTGCCCCGCGCCCCGCCCGTAATAGAGTGTTTCACCCACGATGTCTCCGTGCACGAAGATGGCATTGTAGGCAAAATTCACGGAGGCGAGCACGTGGGAGTCGGGCACCAAGGCTGGATAAACAGAAACCTGGACTGCGGCCTGCCGGCAGTCCGAATGAGCCCGCCTCTTGAGCCCGGCCGCCCGCGCTGGACGAGCTTTTCCAACGGGGTCGAGTAACTTCACCACCCCCAACAGCTTGATGGTGTAGCCCAGTTGGCTGGCGAACTCGATGTCCAGTTTGCTGAGATGGCGGATCCCCTCGGTGTGGATTTGCTCGGGCTTTACCCAGCTACCGTGAGCCAGCGATGCGAGGATGCCCGTCTTATGGGCGGCATCATGACCGTCGATGTCGAGGGATGGCTCCGCTTCCGCATAGCCGAGCCGTTGGGCGTCGGCGAGGACGTCGGCGAACGCAGCCCCTTCGAGCTTCATCCGGGTGAGGATATAGTTGCAGGTCCCGTTGACGATTCCGTGGAGGCTGAGGATCCGATTTCCGGCGAGGCTTTCCCGAAGGATTTTAATGATCGGAATGCCGCCGGCGACCGATGCTTCGTAATAGAGGTTGGTTCCGTGGCTCGCGGCCGCCGCAAACAGTTCCGGACCGTGGGCGGAGAGCAGTGCTTTATTAGCGGTGACGACGGGTTTGCCAAGCCGGAGTGCGGCCAATACCACATCCCGAGCGGTGGTCGTGCCGCCGATCAGTTCCACCACCACCTGCACCGCTGGATCCTTCACCACGGCCCGCCAGTCATGGGTGATGCGGTCGGCCGGGACCGGGGTGGAGCGGGCCTTCTTTGGATCGCGGACGGCCACCCGGGTCACAATGAATTCGACCCCGAGGCGCGAGGCCATCAGGGAGCCGTTGCGAGCGAGTGCTTGGAGGAGGCCGCCTCCCACCGTTCCGGCGCCGACGATACCAAGGTGAATCGGGTACATTATGCTAAAGTGTTATGGCTTGATTGTTCGATAGAAACGGTTGAACGCGCCGGCGTTCGTGGGAATCAGGAACCGGAACGAGTTCGAGAGGGTGAAGCTTTCGAGAATCGTCCAGGTCGCATCCGCCCCGATGGTCGGCGAGTATTGGAATTGGTAGTTCGCCCCGGGTTGTCCGTAAAGCAGCAGCGGTGAGCCGATGCGTGGCGACTCCAATAGCGGCGGGTTTGCCTCAAAATCGAAGGCGCGATAAAACACCAGCGGTTCCGCGTCACTGACGATCACGGTCTCCGCCAGGTTCGTGTGCGGCAAACGGCGGACGAGTTCCCAGCGAATCGGGTCGGTCAGATTGGTGGAACGTTCCACGGCGAAGCTGTGGCCCGGACGACCGAAAAGCGTTACCGTACGCGGCGTCGAGCCCATTTCCGCGACGAGTACCGGCTCGTGGTTGACCACGATGACGCGACCCCGCCCACCGCCTCCTTTCGGCAGGAGTTCGCCCGTCGAGCGCACGCCGGCCACGTCTGTCGGGATGAGTTGCACGATGGCGGAAGGTGAGTTGGTGGTTGAGGCGAATGACAGCCGCGCGAATTCCCCCGCGCCTTCCAAGACATCCCCCAATCCGGCCACCAGACGCACTTCATAACGATTCGGTCCCGAAGGAGACAGTGTCACGGAACCGACCGCCGGCGAACTGGGGGCGAGGGTCAGATTCGTCAACCCGTTCGCGCTCAAATTCAGGAATAGCGAGATCTTCGTGAGATCAAATCCGGACTGCAGGTTTAGCGGCACCTGACCACTCTGGCCACCGAGCAGGTTCGTCGAGCCGAGACTCACCGTAAAGTCCGCACGGGTGTCGCGCACGATCACCGCAAATGTCTGAGTGGCGCTCAATGAGGGTTTGCCATTGTCACGAACGATGACGGTGAGGGTGTTCGTCGTCGGTCCTTGCGTCGCGGTCGGAGTCCACGAGAAGACCCCATTGCTGGCGTTCAGCGTTACGCCCGAGGGAGCGCCGGCCCCGAGTGCAAAGGTTAACGTCTGCGCGGGCAGATCCGTATCGATGGCCGCGAGCGGCAACGAGAGATTTTGCAATTCACTGATCGTGCGATTCCCGATGACGGCCAAGGTCGGCGCGCTGTTGACTTCGTTCACGATCACCGTGACGCCGGAGGTTGCGCTCAATGCGGGCTGTCCGTTGTCCGAGACTTTCACCCGAATCTGATTCGTGCTGGGGCCGTTTCCTTCGGCGGTGATCCACGTGAGTTGGCCGCTGGTGCTGTTGAGCTCGACACCGGCCGGCGCACCGGGCAAGAGAGCGAATGTCAGCGTCTGCCCCGGATCCGCATCGATAGCCGTCGCGGCGAGGGAGAGGATATCGACCTCATTCAGGGTGATCGTCTCGGGCAGGGTGAGCACGGGCGCGGTATTGCTGAGGGTGATCGCCGTTTGAGCGTCTGGCCCGACCGGCGGGGATTCGCGATTGCCGCTGGCATCCACCGCGACGCTGTAAAAGGCATAGGTGTGGCCCACCTGACCTTGATAGATGGAGCTGATGAGCGGCGTGCGTTGGAGCCACGGC
Source organism: Akkermansia muciniphila (assembly GCA_945900455.1). Taxonomy (GTDB): domain Bacteria; phylum Verrucomicrobiota; class Verrucomicrobiia; order Limisphaerales; family UBA9464; genus SIBK01. The sequence continues at coordinate 11,285 of CAMDJH010000044.1, read as the reverse complement.
GTGAAGGGGCCGCCGTCGACGCTCGCAAAAATATCAAAGAACGAAACCCCGCTGCCTTCCGATCCATCCAACCCGCTCCAGTGAACGGCGAACTCTGAATAGTTGTTCGTCGGCAAGGCTTGAACCAGGCTGGAAGGGGCGTTCGCGTCGACTGGCGGCAGTGGCGTATAATGGAGTGTGTAACGGCCGGGACTGTTGTAGTCCAGCAAGTGCAGGCGATGCTCGCCGCGGGGTCTCTTACCCTGACCGATGAACGTGCGATCGGTCGTCCAAACATTGGTGCCGACAGAAATTTCAACGCCATCGGAGCGGACCACACGGGTCAAGCGAAGCTGACCGTTTGCCGGATCGGGGATTCGCAAATAGGCCCAACCGGTCGGCAGCGCGGCGGTGAGTTCCACCGTCAGATCACTTTCGCTGGGCGCTCCGTCATGAGTCGCGGTCGTCACAACTGCCACCCGGTTGGTGGAGCCGTCGCTGAGGTGAATGGTATCCGGCAAGTCATCCGCGTCCGGAATATCATTCACGAGAAAATCAGGGAGGCCATCGTCGAGAGGGCCGGGCGCACGCACCAAGCGATTCATCTCGTGAATTTCGACGTGATCAATCAGGGAGAGCCGCTTGTTCCCGATGGCATCGAGATGTTCAAAGGTGGCTTTGTAATCGAGGAACAATCCTTGCAGCGTGGAGGTGAGGAGCCACCGGGCGATCGCGATCTGGCCAGGCGGAATGCTGCCAAAATTCGCGGTGAGCGACGGAGACTGCGGCTGCCCGGCAACTTCCGTGCCGATGATCTTGAAATCGATCAGCAGCCCCTTTTCGTTCTCAACGATCTGCGGTTGACCGGACGTGATGCGCAAATTGTTGGCGGTGCCTTTGCCATTGTTCTGGATGAGGATGGCGAGTGAAAAGGGAATGCTCGGCTCGATTGGCAATGTATAGGGATCATCGGCGAATACATCTCGCTGGTGGAAGTATTTCAAAACGAGGCTGGCGCTGGGCAGGGCGGTGATCGGGGCCGGAGCGAGCGGCACCGTAATCTTCAATCCGTCCAGGGTATACGAAAAGGAGCCGCTCACATAATACTGAGTCGGGCCGTTGGTCGCGGCATCGAGGGTGGGAATCAGTACCCAGCTTGCTTTGCCAGTGCTGTTTCCGGACACACTGCCCGTCCCATCCACGGCGGATAATTGTTCGAGGGTGGGAACGCGGATACCAAACAATTCCGTGGCGTCTTCGCCCTGTTGATTCCGCACGACGAGGCTGACCTGGATGGCATCGAGCGGAGTGGGAGTATTATTGGCGATTTCCAGACTTGCTCGGAAGGCATCCCGCGTTGTGACGAGATCCTGATCCAGGCGTAGCTTTACTTTGGCACAAACTTCCTTGGGAGCTCCCTGCGAAAGCAGCCTCGACACGGCATGTTTCTTCGAATTCTGTGAGGTGCAGTCTGCTTCGATGGAAAACTCTTCCGTATTCCCGCCGGCGGATTCGGAAGGACCTTCGCCGCCACGGCTGCCGAATGGCTCCAGTCCGTTGAAGCCTTCTCCCGTAGCCTGGCAATTGGGAACACCCTCGGAGCCTTCCTTGCACTGGCTATTGTTGACGACGCTGTGAGCCGCTTTGGCAACCGGGTTGGGTCCACACTTGTAGGAATAGTCCATCGCCACTTGGGCCGGGCAACATTCCTGCGGGCAAATTCCCTTCACTCCCCTCTTGCCCATAAACCCGATGTCGTCCTTCTGAGCGGGCGGTTTAAAGGTCACACGAAAGGGCACTGAATACGCCAACTCATACGATTCGAGGATTTGGAGACCGATGGAAGCGGCTCGAGGCATACACGTCACGGCATGAGCGAGTTCAACGACTGCGGCACGCAGCACTTCAAGGGGACTGTCGTTCAGGAGCCTGTTGCCGACCGCCCATTCTCTGCATTCTGCGAGGCCGCCGGGGCAGAAATCCAACGAATCGTCATATTCCATGACAAAATCGGTTTCCAAGACAAGTCGTTGCAGGTTTCCACACTTGCTGCGCACCGGTTTTAGTAGCACGCGAGACTGCTTCACCAGCAGTCGTCCTTCGTCTCGAGTCCCGCGAAAACTTCCACTTCTGCCTCCGGCCGTATTTGAGGGAATGCCCGCTTCATCCTCGTGATAGTCGAGGGATAGGTCGAAGGCGGCCAACGCGTTTGTGCCATGGTCCGGCTCGTCTTTGAACACCTCCTCGAGCGACAGGCTGGGGGGGAGATTATGGCAGTCGAGCTTGCAGTTCTTGAGTTTGTTCGTGATGGCAATCTTGATGTCCTTCATGAACGCGAAGACCGCTGCCTGCGTGATCAGGGAGTTCTTGAAACCGGGCTTGCCCCGGATGCCTTCAACAAATTCGCTGCCGTCGGTGAACTGCAGACGATTGGGGACGACGGGGTTATTCTCGAAATCATAGTCCAGGAACATATCCCAACTGCCCGCGACCTCGGCACCATAGAGTCCAAAGAGTGCCGTTTGTAGCGGACGGCGCATGGCGAACTTCGCCGCTCGCAAAGCGAACAGCGGTATATCCAGATTTCGCCAGGTCGCACACTGTTCCGGTAAACCGGGGAGTGGATTATGAGAACTCAGTTTCGCTCGGCGGGCCGAAGAGAAACCGGAGGCCGCCGGAGACGTTGATCGGCGAACGTCGTTGGCCAGGGGAGCATTCAAGGCAGCGACACCGGGCGTTGGAGAATCCAGCAGACGAAACAGCAACGGCTCGGCTAACACGATGCTCGCGCCGGGAGCGGGAGGAGGGTCCAACAGTGCGACATCGAGGGCTGCGCGAAAGCTCGACAACGTGTTCCCCGCTTTCTGTTTGAACGAGTCCCACGTCGGGGTCCACTCGTCCGTGATGGCCAGCGATTGATAGAACATTTCGAACTCGGCCCAGTTGATCGGGCCGGTCGCCTGGCTGAGGTCCTGCACCTCCAGGTAAGCCGCGTTGGCCTCGGAACGGACCTGTCCATAGTAAGTCAGCTCGACCGATTCTCCCGGTGCCAATGTGGTGTAGTGTATATTACCAAGAACTCGCACCACCGATTCAGATTCCGCATCGGCCGGAGCGTTGGCTTCGGTACTGAATCGAATCTGGTTGCGTCCGGAAATTCGCACCAACGGGGTTGTGAAATCGGTCCCTCCAGTATTGGTGAACACAACTTGGATCGGGAATTCCCGTCCAAATTGCACGTTGTTCGGGAGAATCACTCGCGCCGCCATTGCGCCGGGCTGATTTTGAACCACCTGGATGTATCCACGTAGCAGTACTTGGGCGCCGATGGCTTCCGCGACGAGGACGTCGTCTCCCGCGGGCGACAACCGAATCGAGTTTGTGACCTCGATTGCGTAAAGATCGTAGGACCCGGGAGCCTTTCCGGCCAGATTGAAGGTCATTGTAAGCGACGAGGCATCTTCAACCCGGAATTCGATCGGGAAGTTAGTTTGTCCGTTGCCGATCAAGACCATTCGAGTGGAGTTGTCATCAAACCGGGCGCCTTCGACTCGAATTGTCGCGGGCCCGGAAGTGTCCAGCAGCCTCGTGGAAGTGCGGGTGATGCTAAAGGGGAGTTGCTTTGCAGCGAGGGAGTATTTTGCCGAAGCAGGCATGTTTCGCGCGTGAACAAGCACATAATAAGTTCCGGCTTCCGTGCGGGGAACCACCAGACGGGCATCTGGGCTCTTGGAATCACGGGTATAATGATCAAACAATGTTTGCGTCGGTGCTTCGCCGAAACGGAGATACACGTCGTTCGTCCCGACGCCAGCGACGCTGTCCAAAGCCACTTCCAATGTCTCATTTGCTGGCACCACCACTCGATAGAGGACGGCTTGGCCGTTGGCGAGAGTGCCGCTGGACGGACTGCTGGTCGTCAGCAGCCCGCCGTCCAAGGGCGGCGGTACGGTCACCGGGACCTCCGGAGGGACAAAGGTGGCCACGACACTGGTGTCGCTGGCGATTACCGGGCCCCTCAACGTTTCGATAATGCCGCGCTGCTTCTTGATTTGCACGGGCACGACCAGTGAGGAGTTCGCCGGAATCCGTCCGATATTCGTGACTAGGGCGGTGAATTCATACTGCTCGACCGTCGGCAACTGCAACTGGCCCGCGTCCGCCGCGATGAGTCCGTGGTTTTCAAGCGTGAAGTTGACCTGGGCGATACCGTTGACGAATTCGAGGGAGCCCAGATCGAGCAACGCCGGCGACAGCGTCACCACGGGCGCGGGGACATTGGCTTCGAACGTCGTTTCGAGAGTAATCCGGTAACGGTCCTCGGTTTGGACCGGTGTTACCGTCCAATTATAAGTGACCAGTTGTAGCGACAGAAAGGCACGCACCTCGTTCGTTTGGTCGGCGCTCAACAGTACGGTCTGCTTGTAGGACTGGTGTTTCTCGGCTTTGACCTCGAGGTCGTAGTAGCCTTCGGCCAATCGTCCGAGCAGGAACTCTCCCTGCCCGTTGACGATGCCGTTGGTGACAGCAGTTTTTGTGACGCTATCGGTTACGGTGACCGCCGCGTTGGTGATGCGCGGTGCGCCTTCGGCAAAGTAGGTGAATTCGTCTTCGGCAATCAGGAGCAGTTCCGCCACCGCGGTGGATACGGTCCGGAAGCGGAGAGGGACAGCCAAGGTGCTGTTGGTGCCGTTGATCGCCAGGTTACCGGAGAATTCAGTCAAGGGAGCATCCGCGGGAGGATTTAACACCAAGGTCACTCGATTGGTGGCCCCAACCGCCAGGGAAGGAGAGGGGTTCGTGGATGCGAGGCTGAGCCAGGCAAGTGGGGGTAGTGAAATTTGGAGTGGGCCTGAATCCGCGCCACCTTCGTTGACAATTTCAAATTCGACAAAAGTTGGGCGACCGCGCACGACGGAACGTGGCAACTCCGGCGGAGTCGCCTCCAGTCGGGGCCTCAGCGGTTCAATCGTGATCCGGAGCGGAATATCGAGCGTGACGCCATGGGTGCCGGTCACTCGCAAGACGATGGTACCGCTTTGTGGGTTGGGAGACTGCAGAGCCGTGACGGCATAACCGAGCCGCACGGTGCCCCCGCCCGGCAGGACCCCATTGTCACTGATTTCCGTGGTTATATTGAGAACATCCGGCTTGTTCAGAATGGAAACGATGAGTTGCGTTACGGGGCTGTCACCGAGGTTTTCCAAATTCAGTTCACCCGTGACGCTGCTCTGTTCGGGAAGCTTGAGGGAGACGGCCGCGGGGTTCGCCCTCATGGCCAGAACCGTGAAGGAGTCCTGAACCGGCGCGGTAGCCGCCCCGGGATGAGCGGCACCCATTTCATAAAGTCCCGCCTCACCGGGCAAGGGCGTAAACGTAGCCGTGAAATTGCCGTTGATGTCGGTCTGCACCGGGAGGACACGCCGGATGCCCCGCAGCATCACGTGAACATTTACGGGAACACTTGCGGCGGGCAATCCCGAGCCCGCACGGACCGCCGAACCGCTCATCGGCACGGGGGTTCCGGCCGGCGCGTTTATAACGGAGGTTTGCACGGTCGCCGTGTAGCCGGCCACCACGTCGATGGGTGAGGCGCTGACAAAGGTATTGTTGTTCTCCAGACCTTCGGCAACCTGGTTCGCCGCGTCTGCGACAACCAGTACCCAGTATCGCCCGACGGTGCTCGGCAATCGGAATTGCGAAATCTGTTCAATGAATTGGTTCACGGGCAATGTGTCCTGGAACGGAAATTCACCGAGCATCGTATCGTTGCCGAGAAATGCATCGGTGCTCAAGAGCACACGAGTGGTGAACGGTGTCGTGCTGGGCGAGACGCCGCGATTTTCGACGCGGTAGCGGAGGGAAAAGCTGGCATCGGTTAGCCCGTTGGTGGGCGCGATAACATCGGTGACCACAAAATCTGGCAGATCAATGTCCGTCACCACGATGAGGTCGGACCCGGGGGTGAACCCGGTCGCCGATGCGGTCACGGTCACGTTTTGATTTCCGTCGGTGGTGTTGTCGCGAAGGCTGGCGAGATTGAAGGTGGCAACGGTCTCGCCAGCGGGAATCGTGATCGTAGGCGGCACCGTCAATTCCGTGGTGTCACCGCTGGCCAGCGTGACGACCAGTGCATTGTTCGTGGACGTGTTTCGCGAGACGGTGGCCGTGCTGGCCGGGTTTTGGCCTTCCGCCACGAGATCCCGCGCGATCGTTAGTTTTAAGGTCGGCCCATCGTCGTCCAGGATTTGCAGCGTGTCCGGCGTGCCCTCCGCGATCGGATTTCCGGAACTGTCTCGCACGTAGATTCGAAGGGTGACGGTGCGTGAGCCATCCACGAGGTTGTTGTCCACCGCAGCGATCGGGAATGACGCGGAGGAGGCGCCCGCAGGAATTGTCACCGTCTCGGGAACAAGAACGGAATTGGTATCGCTACTGGTGATCGCCAGGGTGAGCTCCCGGGTGCTGACGGGATTGCGGGTCACAATGCCCGAAGCGGCCTGAGGACCGGCGCCTTCGCTGACACTCTCGGCGGCAATGATCAGCGCCACGTTTGGCAGATCATTGTCGAGGACCGTCACGATGCCGATGGCCGATTCAAATCCCGGGGCGGATACTTTCACGGAAAGACCTCGCGAGGGCTCGATCAGGACATTATCCACAGCCACGATGGCGAAGGCGGCGGAAAGCTGATTCGCGGGAATGGTCACGGAGTTGGGGACACTCAGGTGAGCGGGATCAAATCCATCGACGCTGACCACCAATGGAAGGTTTGTCCGGTAGTCCCGGCTGACGGTCGCGGATACCGTCAAACCTTCAACAAGGGTGGCCGCTCCGAGACGAAGTGTGAGTCGCGGCACATCGATATCGAGGACAGTCAAATCGGCTGAGGCACCTGCGTAACCAGGCGCTGTTGCCCCTATGCTGGCAACCTTCGGTCCGTCCACCACGCCGTCCGTCAGGGGCGTGACCGTAAACGCGACCGAGACCTGTCCGGCAGGAATGACGATGCTATTCGAGACGAGAAGTTCCGAGGGGTCTCCGTTGGTAAGGGTGACGATGAGCGGTAGCGTGCGATCGCCGTTGCGCGTCACGGTTGCCAGCATCGGAGCGGCGCCTTCGAGCAGTTCGAGGGTCGGCAACGTGAGCGTCAGTTTTGTCTTCACCTGTGACGCGTTATCCGCTGCGGTGGAATTATTCTCCTCGTTTGATTCGAAAAGATCCAATCGGGTGTCCGTTTTGACGAAGAAGCGCCACTCGCCTGCACTGAGAGATTCTGGCAGCGGCACGGATTCAGACCGGGTAACTTGGCCGCCGGGCGGTAGGTTGTTCGTGTAGTGACGTTCGGCCAGGGATTGCACACCGAAAACGGCATTCGAGATTCCGATCACCTCACTCCATCCGCCGGTCGCTGTGAGCGAGCCTTGATTCGTGGTGGTCCACGTAATGACGGCCGCAGTCCCCGGCGATGCCGAGACTGGGGCTACGACACGGCTGACGTATAAGTCAGGCAAGGGCGGGTAGGTAAGGGTGATCGGTGCCGCGACCTGGTTATTATTCTCGTCGGCTTCGGACTGTGCGTTGCCTGCATCGGCGAGCACGACCACATAATACGTCCCGGCCGGAGCGCCGGTGATCAGCGGGAGACCCACCGGTTGTGTTCGCGTATAGCCATCGCCGGGGCTGAGGGCGGTGCCGGGTACCGACCCCAACAAAGTTGCACCGTTGAGTGAATTGGAAGATGAGCTGAGGAAAATCTGATCCGATCCGACCGCGGTGGCGTTGGCGCTGCCTCGGTTTGTTACGGCGAAGGTAATTTCCACCGATTCGCCGAAGCGGGCTGTGTTCGGGGAGCGGGGGATCGTCGGCTGCAGATCGGCCGCATCGATTGTGATGGCGATGGCGGCGAAGCCGGCGTTGTTTGCCTCGTTGGACTCCGCGATGGCGGCGGCAGCATCCGCGGTCACGCCGAGGAAATGGGCACCGAAGACTCCGGGCGGAAGAATGACGGATTGTGTGACCGTTTGTGAGGAGCCGGGCGCGAGTTCAGTGACAAACGGAACAGTTCCGATGGTCTGAGAATTTGCGCCGGCGGGAGTTGTCCCAATGCGGAATGCATTTTGCCACGGCCCGAACGCCGTGACGGTCCCCTTGTTCTTGATCGTGTAAACCAGAGGGACCGACTGCCCCATCACGGCGGTGAGTGGCGCGCTGACGAGCGTGACCACGAGATCTGCAAGCTCGGTTGGAGGCTGATTTGTCGGAAGGCCGCCGGCGGGCCGACAAATTCCGGCACTGCCCGCCGCGACAATCGCTCCAATTTCATTCGAGCTGAGCGCGCGGTTGAAGATCATGGGTTCGTCGATGAGTCCCTGCCAGCGTGAGTTCGGACGGGTATTGGGTCCCCATTCACCAATTTTGGCGGTGAACTGCGTGTGGTGACGGAGCGTCTTGCCGAGTCCGTTCGTGGACTCCGCATCAAGCACCCCATTCTTGAAAAGCTTCATCAGGCCGTTGCCGCTGCTCCAGGTTGCCGCGAGATGAACCCAGCCCCCAACCGGAATCAGCGACGCTCCCAGAACCTTTCCGCGGGTGCCGTCTGTGAACTCAAGCGCGAATTCGCCACGGTTGAGGCCATCGTCCGCGCCGTTATAGAGGAGGAAGCTGTTGGCGGACGGATTACCTACGGTGTCCCACTTGCCTAGAATTGCGCCGATGTTGGCCGCACCGTAGGGTTTGGAAACCCAGGCCATCAGCGTCAGTTCAGTGGCGTTCTCCAAAGCCGACAGATCCCCGATGGAAATTAGATCGTCCTTGCCGTCGAAGTGGAATCCTTCATTGACCAGGCCCGATCCGGTGGTCGCGCCGTTCAGCAGGATGGCGGAATCACCGCCGGCGACGAGGTTGTTGGTATGACTATCGCCAGGCCACCATCCGATCAGGCCCGCCGGGGGCTCCGTGCAAAAAGTCTCACGGCATTTGCCGCCGGAACCCGCGGTATAGAGAGCCTGAACTTCGGCTGGAGACAAGGCACGGTTATACACGTCGAACTCGTCCAGGTCTCCGTTCCAACGACGGTCGCCGCCGCCCCAGGCGCCTAACCGGAGGAACTGCGAGCCGTCATAGGGAACTGCGCCCCCGCTATTGGTAATGGAGCCGATGAGTTGCCCATCGAGATATCCGCGCAGGATAAATCCAGGTTCACGAGTGAAGGCGAGGTGCTGCCAGGTGTCGGGTGTCAGGTCAAAGCCAACGGCCCCATGCCCATTTACTGCAAAGTCGTAGTGATGCCCAGTATTGGCATATTGCAGAACAAAGCCGCGGGAACCGGTATGATTGTTGTCAATAATATCGGCATAGGCGACTTGCGACTGCCCTTCTTTCACCCACAGGGAAAAGCTGAATACTTGCAGGTCGAACCATGGGCCGACATCGACGTAATCATCACTTCCATCGAAATGAAAGGCCTGGCCAACCCGGCCGGGAGCGAAGGTCGTCCCGCTCTGCAGCGTGCCATTGTGATTCGTGAGCGCATCCAGGGCATTGCCTTCTCCGCGCAACCACGTGATCAATCCCGGCGCGGGTGAAATACAGCCGGGATGATCGGCATCGTTACATTTGCCATTGGCTCCTGCGGCGTAGGTCGAGGCAATCTCCCCGGGGCTCAAAGCCCGATTGTAAATTGCCACTTCGTCAAACAGGCCATGTGTAAAGAAGGACAGCGCGTCATTTTCGTATTCAGCGCCAATGAGGACGGGATGCGTATCGTAGGCGATCGAGCGATTTTCCGCTTGAGAGGCGGCGAGCACGCCGTTGGTGAAGAGGCGCAATTCGTTGGCTTGATCGTCGAAGGTCAGAGCGAGGTGGTACCAGGTGTTAATCGCGGGATTCAGGGCTGTGGTGATTAGCCCGAAGCTCGATCCGTCGGACACCGCGGCGTTGAGATTTCCGCCGTCAATCCAGAGCGTGAAGGAGTTTTGGATGCTGCTCCCAACCGTTTTCTCGACCAGCGTGTGCAGGCCGCCGGGCAGGCTTAAAAACTTGAACCAGCCTTCAACCGTCAGATTCGTCGCGCGCAGGGAGGGCGAGTCCGCCAGGCTCACGTAGTCATTCGCTCCATCCAGCAAAAACGCGCGTCCGACGCGACCAAAACCATACGCGGCACCGTTGTTCAGCACCGCGGAATTGCTGCCGCTGCGGTTGATCGGAGAACCCTCCGCCGGAAGCCAAAGGGTCAGCCCTGGCGGAGGAGTGATGCAGGCGGTTTGATTGAGTGCGGACTCAACGACAAGGCTGACGCTGCTGGCATCTTGATCAAAGCTCGAGATTAGTCCGGAGGGCAGCAACAGCAGGTTTTGGGAGCCCAATGATGCCGAGAGCGGGTTTGCCAGGATCAGCGGAAAGCGGTCCGCCGCGGCTGGAACAAAGCCGTCGGTCAAGGTCACAGCAATGCTTCCTCGGACAAAGCCTGCACCGGCAAATTCAAGGTGCCCATAATCCGTAAGCGCGCTGGTGCCACCGATGCTAAAGATCAGACGGGAGTTCGGGCCGGCGATTTGCCCGGGGAGCAATTCCAACCGGCCCTTCCGGATGGCCAGGGTGCCGGTATTGTTGAATGCCACGCCGCTCGCGTAGACATAAAACCGGGTTAACCCCGTGCCTAGTTGGGTGAACGTACCGGCGTTATTAAAAACGTTGATGCCGATGCCGCTACCATAGCAGCCCAGCCCCGAGGCGCTGGCGGCGATGAAACTACCGTTGTTGTTGAACGTTCCACCGTTCATCGCGAAGCCCCCTGTCGTCCAGGTGGTCGTGCCCTCATTCTGGAGAACTCGGCTGAGCTCAGGTGAGCCGCCGCTGAGGTTCAACCTAGCCGCCGTCGCGATGATCGTACGACCACTCCCGCTCATCGTTCCGCCCGACCAGGTCATCGTCCCCGTTACCGTCACGTCCCCGCTGCCGGTGAGCGTGCCGGCGGAGAAAGTTCCCGTAGCGAAGGTGGTCGTCCCGTTGACGTTGACCGTGCCGCCGACCACGTTCATATCACCGGCCCCAGTGCCGTGTGAACCGGCGTTAAATGTCTGCGCTCCATCCAACCGCAGTATCGCGCCACTCGTCACGGCGAAGTCTTTGCTGTGCGTGCCGCCCGAGTCCAATGCCAGCGTGCCGGCCTGCACATCGATCGTACCGCTGTTGTTGAAGGCCACGCCGCTCGCGTAGAGATAAAACCGGGTCAACCCCGTGCCCAGTTGGGTGAACGTACCGGCGTTGTTGAAGGCGTTCTTGTCGGCTCCGTTGGCGTTGCC